>CANPYF010000010.1 GCA_947587925.1 uncultured Ruminococcus sp. | reverse complement strand
CGCAAAAATTGAATTAAGCGCATAGATGCGTAATAGACAGCCGCTTCAGGGTTACCTGTAAGCGGCTGTCTTTGCGGCGATCCCAAGAAGGAATATCTTGTAACGCCGAAGCTTTTGTGCAACGATTCATGCGGGTGCAGCTGCGGCTTTATGCCCGATTATCTGAATAAATTCAACGACCGCTTTTATCGTTATCAGGACGATTATAACAGTCTGGCAAAGGTATGCGAACGCATACAGACCTCCGAAAACATAGAAAAAGCGGCGTGGTCGCTTTACGACCCGATAATACACGATCTTATCTGCGTTGCTGACAAGAGGTGCTCTCAAAAGGACTGCGATCTTTTTGAAGAAGGCTCAAACATTTCGGACGACATGATCGTTATTTTTGACTGCGGACATACCGAAAATATTCTCAGACCGATAACGCGCGGCGAGCTTATCCCAAGGCTTGACGAGTTTGCCCAAAACGGCTGCCCGCTGGTATTCAATTGTCTTACCTATCTGAATATCCCGTTCGGGTATATATGCTTTCATTTTAACGAATATGACGTTACCGATTACACCGAGATACCGCAGACAGCTTCTGCTGTCAGCATGGGGCTCGGAGGATTCGTGACAAGGCAGTATCAGCGATACTTACAGGACAGGATAGAGCAGATGTACCGTTTTGATTCGCTGACAGGACTGCTCAACAGGCTCAGTTTTTACAAGGAATTTGACGAAATAAAGCCGAGGCTTATAAAGGAGAAAACGCCTGTCAACATTGTTTTTGCCGATCTTGACGGACTTAAAAAGATAAATGATACATACGGACACGACGCGGGAGATACTGCGATAGCGGCGGTAGCAAAGGCGCTGAAAGATTCAGTACCCGCCGAGTCGCTGTGCGTAAGGTTCGGGGGTGATGAAATGCTTTCCATTATATTCGGCGAATACGACCATGACAAGCTGCGCAGCACTTTTGATAAGGCTCTGAAGGATTTTAACCGCATTTCAAAGCAAAATTTTACCGTTTCGGCAAGCGTAGGCATATACAAAACCGTCCCGACCGATGAGCTGCGCCTTGAGGATATTATCAGGACAGCGGACAAACAGATGTATCGGCAGAAGATGCAGAAAAAGAAGAATATGTAGTATATGTTGCACAAATTTTTCAAAATTTTCCCCATTCCTATTGACATCACCCCCGTTTTGTGCTATAATGTTCCCGAAAAAAGTCAAATTTTCGCAAGCGGGGTGAGGACGTATGAAGGCTTTAACGAGCGGCGGCAAAAGGTCTGAGCCTGTCAGGCGCAAACTCTTTTTTGCCGGTGCCGGCTGGACCGCAGGTCTTGCTCTTTATCATGCCGCAGGTCTGCTCTCATACCTTATTATCCTTATCTCAGCCGCGATATTGCTTCTCCCGATAAGCCTGTCGGGAAAAAATATGCGCGCCGCTGCCGTTGTATTTGCCTTTGCTTTTTCGAGTACGCTCTTTTTCAGTCTTTATGATTCGCTCGTCAGGGAGCGGATCTTGTCATATGCAGGGCATGATGTTATCATAAAAGGTAAAATTACGGATATAGACATTAACGGCAGCGATATTTCCGTAACGGTCAAGGGAAAAATAAACGGTAAAACCAAAGCAACGGTGAGATTGTACTGCGGCGATGATCTTCGCGCCGATCATTATGATAACACCGTTTTTTCTTTTAGAGCCGCAATTCCCGAGAATAACGCTTCGTTTGATTACCGCGAAAGCAGCGCTTCCCGCGGCATATTCATAACGGGCAAGGGCAAAGCAAAGCTGATAGAAAATTCCGGCTGCGCCGATAGATTTATGCGAAGTATAAAGTATTTGCGTGATGATACGCTGCTCGGTATCTATTCGGTCTGCTCTGATGAGGAGGGCGCATTTGCGGCGGCGATTCTTTGCTCGGAAAAGTCGAAAATGCAAAAGGATACGTCAGATGCCGTATACCGCGCGGGTATAGGACATCTTTTTGCCGTTTCGGGAGCGCATATAGTTATTATTTTCGGCTTTGTGCAAAACATACTTTCATATTTGGCGTTTCCTAAAAGGATAAAAACGCTTGCGGCGCTTTCGGTCATCTGGTTATTCGCACTGTTTGCGGGTCTCAGCCCTTCGGTGGTGCGCGCCTGCATACTTATGACTGTTTCCGCTGCGGGAGATCTGACCGCAAGAAAGGCTGATACCGCTAATTCGCTCGGACTTTCCGCTATGATAATAACCGCCGTATGCCCGTATTATATTTCATCTGTTTCGTTTATAATGTCCTTTTCGGCGGCGTTCAGCACGGGCGTTATAGCGCCCGCCGTCTGCCGCGGCAGAACACATTCGTCAGCGATCTCGCAGGCGGTAAGCTGTATGTGCGTCGGCATATGCACAATGCCGTTTTGCGCACTGTATTTCAACAATATCCCTATGATCTCCGTGATAAGCAATATAGTGATCGTGCCGTTATGCTCGTTCGGCTTGTCGCTGCTGTTTATATTTCTTATATCGGGCGGCAGGATACTGATCGCGGCAAAATTGGCGGGATATATTTTCGGTATAGTCATTATCTGCTGTAAGTCGGTCACAAAACTCCCGTTTTCATACATAGGCACACACCGAAGCATTGCGCTTGCATTTATAGGCGCGTTTGCGGCGGCATTCATGATAGTGTTTGCTTTTGCCAAGCGCAGAAAGGGCGATATAAAAAGGATAAGCGCGGTATATCTGCTGCTTTGCGCGGCGGGCATAGTTACAGCCGTGCTGCCCGAAAAAAGCACGCTTATTATTTATCCCGACAGCCGCGGGTACTGCGCCTTTGTTGCAAACGGCAAAACGGCTTATATATTCGATATAGCGAGCTCGGCTGAATACGCCTATACCGCCTCTGCCGAATGTGACAGGCGTATGCTTGATGAAATTATGGTCTTTTCCAATGAAAAAACTTTGTTTTTACATTCTGCATATTCGGACAAATTCGGCGGCGAGGTCAGCGTTTTTTCGCCTAAATATTATTTTCCCGAAAGGGGAGTATATAAAATAGGGGAGAAATACGATTTCGGAGAGGTGCAGGCAGGCTGCATTGACGACGCGTTTTATTATAATGACGGCGAGTCGTTTATCCGATTTGAAAAGGATAAGATAATCATAGACGGCAGGGAATATTACATTTCGGGATTTGACGGCAAACAGACACAGATAGTACTGTGACGGTATTTCATGCTAAATAATGCACAATGTACAACTTGAAAATTTGTGCAGGATTTTTCTTGTTAATTGTGTACAAAACGGCTTAAATGTGTTATAATATTTATAACAATATAAAAGGAGGCGGTCTGTTTATGAACAGCATTATTACTATCGGAAGAGAATTTGGCAGCGGCGGACGGGAGATCGGCAGACGTCTGGCGGACAGCTACGGCATTAAATTTTATGATAAAGAGTTGCTCGAACAGGCTGCAAAGGACAGCGGCATATGCGAAGAACTTTTCATAAGGCATGATGAAAGCGTCACAAACAGCTTTCTCTATTCGCTGGTAATGGGTACATACCCCATGTCGGCGGACGGCAGATTCAATCCCGAAATGCCGCTCAATCACCGCATTTTCCTCGCCCAGTTCGATACTATCAAAAAGCTCGGCGACAGCCCCTGTGTAATAGTCGGACGCTGTGCGGATTATGTGCTTGCCGTAAAGAAAAATGTCATAAATATTTTTATAACGGCGGATATGCCCGATAAAAAGCGGCGCATAGCCGAGCGTTACGATATCGAAAAAATGAAGGCGGACGATTTTATCAAAAAGACCGATAAACGCCGCGCAAATTATTATGAATACTATACCGACCGCAAATGGGGTGCTGCAAAATATCATCATCTTGTAGTAAATTCGTCTGCCGTCGGCATAGAAGGCGCAGTGCAGCTTATACGCGATTTTGTCGAGCTTGCCGAAAAGCACCGCAATGAAAGATAACGGCGGGTAAAACACATTTTAAATAGAGATAATGCAAAGCGGACAGGAGAGATCCTGACCGCTTTTGTGTTTGTATCCCTGTGCAAATTTTTTGCACGCAGGTTTTTTGGGATAAGTCCAAAAAAAGAACAATGACCCTCGTACCGAACGAACGGTGCGAGGATCATTACCGAATAATTCTTTTTTACATCATGTCATTTGTCAAACGACATATACATTTCCTTTTTTGAGAGATCCGTTATTATCATTCTACAATAAAGCCTTTGATCTTTTCAAAGAAATCGCCCGGCTCATCGGTATGTACGACAAGCGTGATGGGATTTGTAAGATCGAGACTGAAAATGCCCATGATAGACTTTGCGTCAACGGAATATCTTCCCGAAACAAGATCCATGTCAAACTCATAGAGCATAACAACGCTGACAAATTCCTTTACAGATGCGATAGACTCAAGTTTGATCTTTACCTTTTTCATAATGATACCTCCTGAATGAACAGTTTGTTTTTTTCTTTTTCCGTTTCCGTATGATGTAAGGTTTTAGCGTATGCTTTTTCCTTACACTTCATATTATAGCCGAAATTTCGGCTTTGTCAAGGAAAAAAAGAAAGATTTTCAAAAAAACGGAACAATAGTCAATATCGACAATATTAGTTTAATCTTTTTGTAGATGTTGCACAATGATACCGCCTGCCGCTATGATATATGGGGAGAAAAGCGGAAATTGACCGGCAGTGAATATATTATAATGAGTATTGCAAAGCCGAAAAAAATGTTGTATAATATATCAAGTGGATAAAGATCTGATAAAACAGCTTTCACCGAAAGGAAGAATATAAAATATGCCGCTTAAAATATATTTCAGCACCTTTGGCTGCAAGGTAAATCAATATGAAACAGAGCTGATAAGAGAACGCTTTTATGAAATGGGCGACCAAAGCACCGATTCGCTTGAACAAGCCGATGTCTGCATTGTCAATTCCTGCGCGGTCACATCTCAGGCGGACAGCAAGCTGAAGCAATTTCTGCGTAAAGCGAAAAGACGCTCTCCAAACTGTCTGCTCGTTCTCTGCGGCTGCTATCCGCAGGCATTTGCCCAAGCCGCGGAAGGCTTATCCGAGTGTGATATAATTATCGGCAGTAAAAATAAAACTCAGCTTGCGCAGCTGGTACACGGGCATATTTCAGACCGCAGGCGGGTAGTCAGCGTTTTGCCGCATCAGCCGCACCCTTGTTTTGAAAGCGGCGGGCTTTACAGTCTGCCCGACGTGCGCACGCGGGCGTATATTAAAATTCAAGACGGCTGCGACTGCCGCTGCTCCTATTGCGTTATACCCCGCGCAAGGGGACATATATGTTCAAGACCTGTTGAGGATATCGTTTGCGAAGCGCGAAGGCTTATAGACAGCGGCTGCGGCGAGATAATACTTACGGGGATAAATCTTTGCTGTTACGGCAGAGAAAGGGGACAGCGGCTTGCGGACGCGGTCGAGGCGGTCTGCGCCGTTGACGGCAGTTTTCGCGTAAGGCTCAGTTCCTTAGAACCGGAACTGATAAATGATGACGATATCGCAAGGCTCGCCGCGCTTGAAAAGCTTTGTCCGCACTTTCATTTATCGCTGCAAAGCGGCTGCGATAAGACTCTTGCGGCAATGAAACGCAATTATACGTCTGCCGAATATTATGAGCTTTGTCAAAAGCTGCGGGCTGTATTTGAAAACTGTGCCCTGACCACCGATATAATGGTGGGATTTCCGCAGGAGAGTGAGGAAGATCATACAGCGTCGCTTGAATTTGTCCGCCGCGTAGGCTTTGCGTCGGCGCATATTTTTCCATTTTCAAGAAGAAGCGGCACTGCCGCCGATCAGATGGACGGGCAGGTAAGCGAACAGGTAAAAGCACGGCGGGCGGCTGAAATGGCGCAGGTGTGCAAACGCTCGGCGTTTGAATATAACAGTTCGTTTGTGGGAAAGACCGCCGAGGTGTTGTTCGAGCGCGAAAAGATCAACGGTATGCACCGAGGTCATTCAAGAGAGGGCATACTCGTCAAGGTCGCGCAGGATTCAGGCGGGACTATGCGCGGAAACTTGGAGCGCGTGAGGATAATAAGCGCGGATGCCGAAAGCTGCTCAGCCGAGTTAATATAGTTGAAATTTTTTTGTATCTTAAAAATCATGATGTTTGTATTTGTTCACCTGTGTGTAAAATGAACTTATGAATTATTAAATTTCTACAAATTTCATAAAATTATACATAATTCTCTTATTTTATATTGACAATTTTCTTGCAATATGCTATAATATTAAGACGGGTATAGAGCATTATTTGTTCAATAAATACAATCGGATCGTTGATCGGACATTCATGCTCTTACAAATATGTGATATATAGTGATATATTGTTCAGGTGATAATTATGCAAAATATTCTGTTTTTTCATGTTTCGTTTTCTCAGGATTGGATCTTGACAAAACGAAGTGACGGTGTCCTTCCCGCTGACTGGGTCGTTAATGCGCTCAAAGACAGCTATAAAATTTCGCAGACAAAGACCCGATTGACCGAATGCGAGGGTATCGCAGATTCGCAGGACGAAGCGGAGCTTTATGAGAAGATCAGGCTGTTGATATGCGATAGATATGATCTTAAAAAAGATTCAGATGTTTTTTCTGTTACAATAGAAAAAAGAGAATCAACCGAAGAGGAAGAGATCGCCGCTGAGCCGGAAACCGAAGCCGAGCCTCAGACGGTTCCGGATACCGAGCCTGAAACGGATCCGGAAGAGAATGTATCTTCAAAAGAAAAAATAGACGGGCTGATAGGCGCGTCAGAATTCAAAGCGCTTGTAAATGAGATAGCTGATATTGCAGATCCACTTAAAAAGAATAACATGATCGACTCGTTTACCGGCAGGTCATATTTGCTTTCGATAAATAACGGCTATGGAATAACTACATATCTTGACCTGTTTGCAGGATTTATAAAAGAACTCGGTCTGTTTGAATTTAATTCAAAAACAGAATTTGCCGAGGTAAAACTTTCTCCGCCCGATCAGAAAAACGGCTCGGAGAGCGCGTTCTCATCAGCTTTATCTTATTTTCAGAGCAGAAGCTCCGGCAAAGTAATTTGCATAGATATATCCGAGTGGATGAACAATTTGCAGGACAAGCATTTCAATGATTTTTTAAAAACTATTGATAAGCATATCGGAAAAAATATCGTATTCTTCCGCATTCCGTTTGTCGAAGCAAATGTCGTAAATCAGGTCGGAGCCGCTTTGAGCGATGTACTGTTTATAAAAAGTATCGCTGTTCCGCCGTTTAATAACGAAGAGTTGATCCGCTGTGCCGATAAGCTGATACAGCAAAAGGGATTTACTATCGAACCGGATGCGTGGGACGTATTCACCGCAAGGATAGCCATAGAAAAAAGCGACGGCAGATTTTACGGAATAAATACTATCAAAAAAGTCGTCAAGGAAATGTTTTATACCAAACTGCTGTATAATGTGCATAACGGCATTGACGATAAGATCATCAAGCGGGATGAGATCATTGATCTGTCAGACGGAACGATCTCAAACGAGAAAGACATATATAAACAGCTGTCGGAAATGATAGGCATGGAAGCTGTTATAGAAAAAATCAAGGAGATAGTCGCACAGATAGAAGTCTCGTTGAATAACGATTCGATAGAAACACCGTGTATACATATGCGTTTTGTCGGAAATCCCGGAACGGGAAAAACAACGGTCGCAAGGATACTCGGCTCTATTCTGAAAGAACGCGGTATATTAAGAAACGGAAGCTTTTTTGAATATTCCGGCAGAGATCTTTGCGGAAGATTTGTCGGAGAAACAGCGCCGAAAACAGCCGCTATTTGCAGAGACGCTTACGGCTCGGTACTTTTTATAGATGAAGCCTATTCTTTATACCGCGGCGACAGCATGAGCAATTCCGATTACGGAAGAGAAGCCATAGACACGTTAGTGGCTGAAATGGAGAACCATAGGAGCGATCTTATGGTCATTATGGCAGGCTATCCGGAGGATATGGATAAACTGATGAAGGGCAATGTCGGTCTTAAAAGCCGAATGCCGTATCTTATCGAATTTCCGAATTACACCAGACAGCAATTAGCCGACATCTTTATGAGCATGGTAAAAAGCAGTTTCAGCTGTGAAGACGGTTTTGAAGCTGCGGTCAACACATATTTCAATTCGCTTTCTGATAAAATATTGCAGGCAAAAGATTTCAGCAATGCCAGATTTGTCCGCAATTTATTTGAGCGAACCTGGGGCAAGGCGGCGCTTCGCTGTCAGTTAGATCAGTCTGCCTGCAAGACGCTTACAGTCGAAGATCTCGCGCTGGCGACAGCTGATAAAGAGTTTCATAATATTATGGAACACAAAAAACATACTATAGGCTTTAATTAAATTTCAGGAGGATCTTATTATGAATGAAGAAACTAAAGCAATGGGTCAGAATGTCTATGAGACGATTTGTGCAATGTTCGACCAAAAGGGATACCACTATGAAAGGCATGACGATGATCATTTTATCACTTGTACAGTCACCGGGGATGATCTGCCTATGGACATTATTTTTGTTGTTCGTGACGAGCGGCAGATAGTTCAGCTTATTTCTCCCATGCCCTTTAAAATCCCGGAGGACAAGCGCGTTGACACAGCGCTTGCGCTTACTGCAATAAATGACAATCTGATCGACGGATCATTTGATTTTGATATGTCTGAAGGCAGGGTATCCTTCCGTCTTACCGCGAGCTACATTGAAAGCATACTCAGCAAAGACCTGTTTGAATATATGCTTATGGTTTCCGCGACCACTGTCGATGAATATAACGACAAGTTATTTATGATGGCTAAGGGAATGCTTTCTTTTGACCAGTTCATTGAAAACATGGGATAATAAAATCGATTTTATTAACTTATGGATCTAATTGTTCCGGCTTGAGATAATAAATGAAATTTACTGTCGGAAAATACAGACCACGCAGCTCTGAACAAGGTATTTTTGTAACTGCCCCGGGAAAGCCTTGTTCGGTGCTGTATTTTTGACCGCGTTAAAAAATATATAGTGAGAAACCGCTGCCGTTCCGATCTGCATTTTTATCGCTGCAAGCCGTTTTCTCCCCCGCCGAAATCAATTTTCAAAAAATATCTGATCTGTAAGAATGTTTTATAGTATTTTGAAGAGTGATCTAATTCAAAATCACTTGAAAATGGTTCTGATTTTGACATAAACCATACAAAATTGATTTCCGCGGGTATTGAAACTTTTTCGCTTGACTTTTATATCGGGATCTGATATAATTTTTCTTGAAAATATATCCTGTCGTTTGATCTATGATCGAAATCAACGGAGAGAAAATGAGGTATTTCAATGAAAAGATCAAAGTCAAAAAAGAAAATTGTACTGATAATTATTCTATGCTTTATAATTTTACTGATCGCCGGCTTATGGATATTTTCCGTCAGCATATACAAAGAAAATTTCGATCGGCGTTTTGAAACATATGAGCCTTTGATGTTTTATATTGACGATTTTGACGGCTTAGAGCGGGTCGGATATGATTTTGATTCAAACAACGGACAAAAACTCAAGGGTTATATGTACAGCGTCGGCGAAGATCAGCGTGCGATCATCGTACTGGCTCACGGATTGGGCGGCGGCGGACATAATTCTTATATGGATTGTATAAATTATTTTGCGCAAAACGGGTACTTTGTTTTTGCATATGACGCAACGGGAAATGATGAAAGCGAGGGCGAGGGTGTCGGCGGTTTTCCTCAGGGGGTCATTGATCTTGACTATGCGATAGATTTTGTTGAGGAAAGCGGTAATTTCCCCGATCTGCCGATCGCTTTGTTCGGTCACAGCTGGGGCGGTTACAGCGTTTGCAATGTGCTGACATATCACCCGGAGGTCAAAGCCGTTGTGGAATGCGCGGGCTGTGATCGTTCGGCAGATATAATTGAGGCGCAGGGCAAAACGCAGGCGGGAAATTTCATTTATGCTATGATGCCTTTTGTAAAGCTTCACGAGCAGATCAAGTTCGGCAAATATGCGGCAAATACGGCAATGGACGGTTTTGCGTCAAGCGATGCTGCCGTAATGGTTGTTCACAGCTCCGATGACGAAGTTGTGCCTGCGGAATACGGCTATGATATTTTTTATGAAAAATATCAAAATGATCCGCGGTTTTCTTTTATTCGTCTTGAAAACAGAGGACATAATTTTTTTAACGATCAGGCGGCGTATATAAATGAGTTTAATGATACGTTTGATAAATGGCGTGAAACGCTCGATTACGACTATAAAGCCGAGGAAAACAAGGAACGCTTTGCGGCGGACAAAGCGGACTACATAAATCAGAATCTTGACAGGGAAAAATACGCCGATATGCTCGATACCGATCTGTTTGACCGCTTTCTGAAATTTTATGATGATAATATCTGAATTTCGTGCGTTTCCCCCGCTGCTTGACACTCGCCGCAAATTGTGATATAATCAGATAAAATCACATTTTGATAAGCGCCGGCTCGGCGTGAGCCTTATGGCAGGTGACCGGAGGTTTTTACCGCAGTTTTCTGCAAAGAATTTAAAATATGATATATAATATCGGTAAAAGTATCGGTGCAGACGCGGGATATATGCTATTTATAACAGGAGGAGTTCAGATGAGCTTATTCAATAAAAAAGCAAGAGCGGGCGACGATCAGGTGTATCTGATAATCATTACAGGCTGTGCAGGCTCGGGAAAGACAACTGTCGGAAAAGAACTTGCTAAACAATTGAAATATTCATATGTGGATAAAGATACCGTAACAAGAGGTTTTACGGATTTTATTCTTAAACGCTTGGGGTCTTTTGAGGGCGACAGGGAATCGGAACTGTACAGAAATGAGATACTTCCTATCGAATATCAGCTCACTTTCAAGGTTTGCAGAGAGATACTGGAAAACGGCAGCAGCGTGGTCCTGACTATCCCGTTTATCGGGCAGATAAAAGATATCTCAAAATGGCAGGCTATCAAGAAAGAAGCAGGTATCAGTGATGATGTTACTGTCAAATTTATCTGGATAAAGCACGAAATAAATACCGAAAAAAAGAATATCCTCAACCGCGGCGCTGCCCGTGATGATTATAAGATCAACCACTGGGACGCCTATGCGGAGTCCGTGGAGGGTATCGAACCGTCGGCGGATTATAATGCATATGTCTATGTTAATGACTGCGAAGCAAAGCTTGCCGATACATTGGCGGAGGTAAAACAATGGATAAAAAAATAGTGATCTTTTCAGGAATGCCTGCAAGCGGCAAGGATACCGTCACGGAAGCGCTGTGCGCTGCGGATAATACTTTCGTTCCGTTCAAAAAACACAAGTCCGTAGGTCCTGATGATAAGATCAAGGATACATATTATAATATTTCTGTCGAAGAATTTGAGCAGAAGATCAAAAACGGCGACTTTCTTCAATATCATGGAAGATACGGAAGATATTACGGTATCGCGGAAGAAACACTGCTCGGATATTTGCGGGACGGTCTTTGCCCGATAATTCATATAGGCAGGATCGAAAATTATCATACCTTCTGTCAGAATCTTCCGCAGTTTGAACAAAAGTACGGTCTTCATGCAGATGTCTGTCACATACAGCTCTGGGAAACCAAAGAGATATTGCGCGAAAGGATCGTGTTAAGAGACAGGACGGAGCCTGAGATAGAAAAACGGCTTGCGGCAATGGAACAGGAATTTGCCGATAACATTGCAATGATGGAAGGTCATCAAAAGCCGTTCACTTTTGTTATCAGAAATACCGATCTGACGGAAACGTGCAGCAGTATCATGAAACGTCTGCACGCCAAAGATGTGCAGACGGACGACGGATATGCCGAGTTTCGGAACTATCTGAAAAGTATTTCGGGGTGAGCAATGGCAGACGTGTTTGACGTGACGGTCGGGGCGGAGATGATCGGCGAAGAAGAAAACAGCGCCAGATCATGCTGGAATCATCAGCTGCTGCCCGAAACGGTACAAAACCTGAAATTCTCAGGCGAAGTGGAGATAGCTTATTCTAAGACCGAGGGAAAGGATCTGGTGTTTAAAAACTGCATCTTCGATACGCTCAGCATTAAAAATGAACGTGCGGAACAGCTTCAGGAGATACGGTTCGTTCACTGCCGCATAAACACCGTGAGGTTTTTCCGGAGTGATGTCACGATCGTGATCGAGTCTTCTCAAATACAGTCGTTTATGCTGGACTACTGCAATATACCGAAATTCAAAACAGAAAATTCCGAGATAAAAAATATCTCTTTCGGGTCAAGCAGCAAAACGAATGAAGTGCTTATCCTTAATGACAGTTATGTCGGTAAATTTACGAACATTGACGCGGAGATCAACACGTTGGAGCTGCACAGCAGTCATATGGGATCTTTGCATATAGATGATGCCGTTCAGCTGCTTGAGATCAAAGAAGGCGCTGTACTGGAGCGGTTTTTCATTGATAATAAAGAAGAATTGAAACAGTTTCTCAAAACGCTACAAAGCAGGCAGCAGGCGCTCAGGGGCGGGACGGTCTCTCAAAAGGCGGTCGAATTGAAACATCAGCATCAGATCATGATAGCCGCTCACGATCAATATGCCGATGAGAACCGATTTCAGGAAATGGATATGTGTCTGGTACGCCTGCGAAAGATCAATTGCAGATTAAATAGTCTGAGTACCAATAATCCGGTAAAAAAAGCAGGTTACCTTATCGAATCTCTGGTTCTGGGTACTATGTTCGGCTGGGGCGTGCAGATAATAAATTCGCTTATCACCTCGCTGGCAATCATTGCCGCATTTGCGCTTATCCATTTTTGCGTACTCAGAGATTCGATCGGCAATAATTTGCAGTGCATTCAGGTAAGCCTGATGGCGTCTGTCAACCGTTTTTTTAATGCCAACGAGATAGACCCTGTCCCTATTCTGGGACAGTTTGATACATTAGAACAGATCATCGGTGTTATTATCCTGACTATCCTTACGGGAGTTATCGCCAGAAAAATTATCAGGTAGGTGCATTTCTATGAAAGTAGCTGTAAAAATGAGAAGACCCGATACGGCTTGGAAACCCTATCTGGAACAGTTAAAAGCGGCGGCAGATACGGCGGTCATATACGATACCGAACCGCTCGCTGTTTATCATGACACTGAGGTCATGATAACAACAAACCTCAGCAGAGAACAGCTGGACTGTTTTCCCTCATTGAAAAGGATCTTTTTATATAAGACCGGAATGGACGGGCTTCCGCTCGATGCGCTCGGGCAGCGGGATATTGCGGTAGTATGTTCTCACGCAAATGCCGATGTGATCGCCGAACACGCCCTTTCGCTGGCACTGGCGCTGCTGCACAGAGTTCCGGAATTTCATAACGATCTGTGTAAGGGTATCTGGTACTCGGACGGGGTGAATTATAAATGGAGAAGTATCAGTTCGCTTCGTATCGGGATATTGGGATTCGGGCATATCGGGAAATGTCTGTATCAGTATCTTTTGCCGCTGAATCGGCAGATCATGGTGCTGAACAAAAGCGGCAGCTACCCAAAACAGGTAAAAAGCGCTTCGTCATTCGAGCAATTGACGGAGATGTGCGACCTGCTGTTCATCTGCGTTCCCAAGACGGCGGAAACGGCAGATATGTTTGATGAGACAGTACTTCGCCGTATGCAGGGAAAATATCTGGTGAACATTGCCAGAGCAGAGATATGCAATGAAAAAGCTTTGTTTGATGCGCTGTCGCAAAATTATCTTGCGGGGTATGCCGGTGATGTCTGGTATCATAAGGCAAACAAGACAGACAGGACGCAGCGGGTAATGCCTTCGGATCATCCGTTTGAAACGCTGCCGAATGTAGTCATGTCCCCTCACTGTGCGACACATGATACTGCGTCACATGAAAGGTATATCCGCAGCGCCGTGGAGTCATGTATTTCCTATTTGCAGAAAGGAGCGGCAGAATGATAGCCTTTGATATTGACGGCTGTGTGAACGGGATAAAAGCCGATCTTATTCGTCTGGGAAAGGATTTTTTCTCCGAGTACCCTGTTGTTTGCAATGAAAGCGGGTATTATCTTAAAGAAATGTTCCCGGGCGCACCCGAATCGTCCTATGATGAATTTTGGCAGAAATACGGCTATGATATCCATACGGCGCCCCCGTTAGACGGTGTGCGGGAAACGATCGGCTGCCTGAAAGAACATCATATCGATGCCTGCTATATCACCGCACGTGACAGGCAGAGAACTTTTCGGGGGATACCGTTTGATGACCTGACGAGCGAATGGCTGAGATCTTACGGAATAGATCTGCCTGTTTGGTATTGCAAGGAAAAGGTAAATGCCGTAACATCTCTTGGCGTTACCGTTATGGTAGAGGATAAGCCCGGCACGATCTTAAAATTGCAGGATATCACAGAGGTGCTTATCTTCAGGCATAAATACAATGAACACCTGAAAGGGACGTTCGTTTCCGATTGGTATGAGATCAGGGAGCGGTTGACGCAAATGTGCTGTGATGTATGATATTATACCCGGGTATCGGCAAAGATCCGTCCCCTATTCTAAAAAGATATTCTCCGAATGAAAAGCAGCCGTCCGCACGGCGCGGGAACTGCATAATAAATGATCGCCGTAACCTCCGCAGGAGCATCTCTTGCAGAGGTTTTGTTATTTATGCTCGTATGGCTTCGGCAGGAGTTTCCCCGAAAGCTGTGCGATTTGAGGGGGGACATATGCGTGAGAGAAAAAAATTATATAATGGGCTTGATATTGGCAGGATTTTATGTTATAATAATATGGAATGATAACCGTTTTTTATAAGCGGGGAATTTTTAAGGAGTGTAAAAATATGTCTGTTTACAGAATTTATGTTGAGAAAAAAGCAGGCTTTGCAGTAGAAGCCGATTCGCTTGCCGCCGATCTGCGTTCCGCGCTGGGTGTCGGCTTTGAGAGTGTAAGAATAATAAATCGCTATGACGCCGAAAATCTCTCGGAGGAGGATCTCAAAGCGGCTGTGCCCGTCGTTTTCTCGGAGCCTGCCGTTGATAACGTCTATTATGAGCTTGAAAAAGCAAAGGATAACGAAACGATCTTTGCTGTCGAATATCTCCCCGGACAGTTCGATCAGCGCGCTGATTCCTGCGCACAGTGTATCTCTCTGCTGCGCGGCGGAAAACGCCCCTCGATAAGATCGGCAAAAATATACATATTTACGGGACTTGCCGCAGAAGATGTCAGCAGGGTGAAGAAATATATCATAAATCCCGTTGAATCGCGCGAAGCGTCGCTCGATACCGTTGATACGCTTGAAAATAATTATGATACCCCCACATCGGTCAGCACCGTCACAGGTTTTATATCAAAGACCGAGGACGAGCTTTCACAGATGATAGCAGAGCTTGGTCTTGCTATGGATCTTGACGATATAAAGTTTTGTCAGAAGTATTTTAAAGATACCGAAAAGCGCGACCCGACTATAACGGAAATAAGAATGATAGATACATATTGGTCGGATCACTGCCGTCACACCACCTTCCTTACCATAATAGATGACGCAAAGATAGACGCTCCTTATATAAAAGAAACATATGACAAATATCTTGAAGCAAGAGAAGATCTTTATGCGGGAAGAACGGACAAGCCGCAGACGCTTATGGACCTTGCGGTAATAGGCGCAAAGCAGCTTAAAAAAGCGGGTCTGCTGGACGATCTTGACGAATCCGAGGAGATAAACGCCTGTTCGGTACGCATTACCGTTGACGTTGACGGCAAGGACGAGGACTGGCTGCTGATGTTCAAAAACGAAACGCACAATCACCCGACAGAGATAGAGCCTTTCGGCGGTGCGGCTACCTGTCTTGGCGGCGCGATCCGCGACCCGCTTTCGGGAAGATCATATGTATATCAGGCAATGAGAGTAACGGGCGCTGCCGACCCGCTCCTGCCCGTTGAAGATACGATAGAAGGAAAACTGCCGCAGAGAAAGATAACGGTCGGCGCGGCAAACGGATATTCCTCCTACGGCAACCAGATAGGTCTTGCGACAGGTCATGTAGCAGAGATCTATCACGAGGGTTATGCGGCAAAGCGCCTTGAAATAGGCGCGGTAATAGCGGCTGCGCCCGCTTCAAACGTCCGCCGTGAAAGACCTCAGCCGGGAGATGTAGTCATACTGCTCGGCGGCAGAACGGGAAGAGACGGCTGCGGCGGCGCTACCGGTTCTTCAAAATCGCACGATCTTCATTCGCTTGAAAGCTGCGGAGCGGAGGTGCAAAAGGGCAACGCTCCCGAGGAAAGAAAACTTCAAAGGCTGTTCCGCGATCCGAAGGTAACGGGCATGATAAAACGCTGCAACGACTTCGGAGCGGGCGGCGTGTCGGTCGCTATAGGAGAACTTACCGACGGTCTTACCATAGAACTTGACGCAGTTACCAAAAAATATGACGGACTTGACGGCACGGAACTTGCAATATCGGAATCTCAGGAGAGAATGGCTGTTGTTATAGATAAAAATGATATTGAAAAATTCATGTCAGCCGCAGCCGCCGAAAATCTTGAAGCAACGCTCGTTGCGGTAGTCAAGGAAGAACCGCGCCTTAAAATGAACTGGTGCGGCAGCACTATCGTTGACCTGTCAAGAGATTTTCTCAATTCAAACGGTGCTGAAAAGCATACGACCGTTTACGTTCCCGAGCCGTCCATGGAAAACAGCGGCAGCGGTGAGGATACCGCTCAAAGATGGAGCGAGATGATAAGCGATCTTAACATCTGTTCTCAAAAGGGACTTGTTGAAAGATTCGATTCGACCATAGGCGCGGGTACGGTGCTTATGCCCTTCGGCGGAAAATATCAGAATACGCCGACACAGGCAATGGCTGCCAAAATACCCGTACTCAGCGGAGAAACGACCACCGCTTCGATAATGGGCTGGGATCACGACCCATATCTTTCTTCGCAAAGCCCCTATCACGGCGCTGTATCGGCAGTTGTCGGATCGGTCGCAAAGGTGGTAGCCGCAGGCGGCAAATATGAAAACTGCCGTCTTACCTTCCAGGAATATTTTGAAAGAACAAAGAATGATCCCAAGCGTTGGGGCAAGCCGTTTGCCGCGCTGCTTGGTGCATATAAGGCTCAGTGCGAACTCGGCTGCGCCGCTATAGGCGGAAAGGACTCCATGTCGGGAACATTTGAGGACATCGACGTTCCGCCGACGCTCGTTTCATTTGCCGTAACGACCGCAAAGACGGGCAATATCGTTTCGGACGAATTTAAAAAGAGCGGTTCGCGCGTTGCCATGATCTGCCCGAAATATGATGAAAACAAACTTGTGGATTTTGATTCGCTCAAAGAGGTATTTGTAAAGGTCGAACAGCTTATAGAAAACGGCGGCGCGCTTGCAGCCCGTGCGATAACCTTCGGCGGCGTTTCCGAATCTATAGCTAAAATGGCGTTCGGCAACAGGATAGGTTTCAGATTTAACGAAAGCGATAAGCTTTCAGCCGATGAGCTTTTCAGACCGTGCAGCGGCGGATTTATAATAGAACTTGCCGACGGTTTTGATACCGATATGAGGATAATCGGTGAAACGATAGACGAATATAAGATATATAACGGTTACACCGTTGATCTTGCAGAACTTGAAGCAAAATGGTCGTCAAAACTCGAACCCGTTTTCCCGACAAAGGTAACAGAGCCGAGCAAAAAGCCGAAGTGCTTCTCCTATGACGCAAAAGAGCGCGCATCCTGCGCGATAAAGACCGCCAAGCCGAGGGTACTCATACCCGTATTCCCCGGAACGAACTGCGAGTATGATACCGCACGCGCGTTTGAAAAGGCGGGCGCGATACCCGAAATATTCGTTGTGCGCAATCTCAATTCCGATATGATAGAGCAGTCGCTCAAAGAAATGGAAGCGCTTATCGCCAAGTCGCAGATAATCATGCTCCCCGGCGGCTTTTCGGGCGGTGACGAGCCTGACGGCTCGGGCAAATTCATAGTTTCGTTCCTGCGCAATCCGCGTCTTTCGGACGCCATACACGACCTGCTCAAAAACCGTGACGGTCTTATGCTCGGAATATGCAACGGTTTTCAGGCTCTTGTAAAACTCGGGCTCGTACCCTTCGGCGAGATAAGAGATATGCAGCCCGATTCGCCCACACTGACATTCAACACCATAGCGCGTCACCAGTCTAAAATGGTAAGCACAAGGATAGCGTCAAACAAGTCGCCGTGGCTTGCGTCAAGTTCGGTGGGTGATATACACACTATCGCTATCTCTCACGGCGAAGGCCGCTTTGCGGCTTCCGATGAACTGATAGCGCAGCTTGCCGCAAACGGACAGATAGCTACTCAGTATGTCGATTTTGACGGTCAGCCTACATTTGATATACACTGCAATCCGAACACCTCGGCAGAAGCCATAGAGGGAATAACCTCTCCTGACGGCAGGGTATTCGGAAAAATGGGACATTCCGAAAGAAAGGGCGACCATGTCTGCATAAATGTACCCGGTGAAAAGGATCAGCAGATATTTGAAAACGGAGTAAGGTATTTTAAATGATGACCGATCTGTTTTCAGCTTATCTTGTTATAAGCGCACTGATGAGCACAGCCGCGTTCGCCTGCTTCGGCATAGATAAGCTCAAAGCCAAACTCGGGGCTTGGAGGATATCCGAATCGGCGCTGCTTACGCTGACATTTTTATGCGGAGCATTCGGCGCACTTGCGGGTATGCTGATCTTTCACCATAAAACAAAGAAAATCAAATTTATCATATGCGTGCCGCTTGCGCTGATATTGTGGTCTGCGGCGGGCGTATTGATATTATTGAAAGGAATGAACTGACGAAAATGAACGATCTTCTGGAGCTTTTAAAGACAAATGCGCGTCTGTCCGACCGTGAACTTGCCGTGCTGCTCGGAAAGCAGGAGCAGGAGATAAAAGAGAGCATTGCAAAACTCGAATCGGACGGTGTAATAAAGGGTTATTCGGCAATAATCGACGAAGCAAAGGCTGACCCCAATTCGGTAAAAGCGCTGATAGAACTAAAAGTCACTCCGCAGAGCCAGAGCGGATATGACGAGATAGCCTGCGAGATAGCCGATTATGAGCAGGTCGAAGGCGTTATGCTTATGTCGGGCGGCTATGACGTACTCGTTTCCGTAAAGGGACGCAACATACGCGAAATATCCCAGTTCGTTTCGGCGCGTCTTGCGGCGATAGACGCCGTTACCTCCACGGTAACTCACTTTCAGCTGAAAGCCTATAAGGATAACGGTATCATTATACATGAAGAAGACCATGATGAAAGAGGTCTGATCTCGCCATGAGTATGGATTATGATAAGCTGCTCAACCCTGTCGCGGTAAATATGAAGCCTTCGGGCATAAGAAAATTTTTTGATATAGCCGAGCAGGTAGAGGGGGTAATATCGCTCGGTGTCGGCGAACCCGATTTCAAAACGCCGTGGAAGATAAGAGAAACGGCTATAGACAGTCTGCACAAGGGCAGGACCTGCTATACCGCAAACGCGGGAATGCTTACGCTGAGAAAACATATCGCGGATTATTTTGAAAGCACGATAGGCGTAAGCTACGACCCCGTTCACGAACTGCTCGTTTCGGTCGGCGGTTCGGAAGCGATAGATATTGCGGTAAGGTCGATAATTTCTGCGGGCGACGAAGCGCTCGTCATAGAGCCGAGCTTTGTCTGCTATACCCCCATAGTTGAAATGGCGGGCGGAAAGGCAGTGCCTATAGCGACAAAGGTAGAGGACGAATTTCGGCTTACCGCAGAGCAGTTAAAGGCTGCAATTACGCCGAAAACAAAGCTGCTGATACTGCCTTTTCCGAACAATCCCACAGGCGCGGTAATGAGAAAAGAGGATCTTGAACCGATAGCCGAGGTGCTCAGAGATACCGATATTTTCGTGCTTTCGGACGAGATCTATTCGGAGCTTACATATTCGGGAAAGCACTGCTCGATAGCTTCTCTTGACGGAATGAAGGAGCGCACCGTTGTGATAAACGGCTTTTCAAAAAGTTTTGCTATGACCGGTTGGCGGTTGGGCTTTGCCGCCGCGCCCGAGGGCATTTTGAAAAATATGCTGAAACTTCACCAATATTGCATAATGAGTTCTCCGACCACCTCGCAGTACGCAGCCGTTACGGCGCTCAGCGAGTGCAGGGGAGACATTGAAAAAATGAAAAACGAATATAATATGAGAAGACGTTATGTCGTTGACGGATTTAATCGGCTCGGGCTTGACTGTTTTACGCCGCAGGGCGCGTTTTATGTATTTCCGTGCATAAGTTCAACGGGGCTTTCAAGCGAGGAATTTTGCGAACGGCTGGTTTATTCCAAAAAGGTCGCGGTAGTACCCGGAAGCGCGTTCGGCGAATCGGGCGAGGGATTTATCAGAGTAAGCTATGCTTATTCGCTCGCGCATCTTAAAGAAGCGCTTTACCGCATAGGCGAATTTCTGGAGGAGCTGAAATGAACAGGGTGGTCATCAAGGCTTACGCAAAGCTGAACCTTTTTCTTGATATTACCGGTGTTATGGAAAACGGTTATCATTCGCTTTATACCGTAATGCACTCGATAGGACTTTATGATACCCTGACGCTCGAAACTGCGGAGGGCAGCGGGATCGTGCTTGAAACAGACCGAGGCGATCTCTCCTGCGGCGCGGACAATCTTGTCTGCAAAGGCATAAGCGCAGCTTTGGAGCAGGCGGGCAAAGCAGGGCAATGCGCGGTATATGCCAAGCTTAATAAAAATATACCGTCGGGCGCGGGAATGGGCGGCGGCAGCGCCGACTGCGCGGCAGCTATAATAGGTGTAAACAAACTGCTGTCGCTCGGACTAAGCGGCAAGCAGCAGCTTGACGCAGCAAAAAAATGCGGTGCGGACGTACCCTTTTGCCTTATCGGCGGAGCGGCATTGTGCGAGGGCGTGGGAGATATCATGACCCCGCTTGCGCCGCTTGAAGAAAATATCGTTTTTGCCGCAGTCAAACCCGACAGATCTATATCCACTCCTGCGGCGTACAAAAAATTTGATGAAAACGGCAGGTTTTGCGCGGGAAGCAGCGATAAGTTTATGCAAGCTTATCAAAGCGGCAGCGCTCAGCGGCTGGGCGGTGCGCTTTATAACGCTTTTACGGACGTCTGCGGACTTGACGAGATCGCCGATATAAAAGCGAAGCTTATCGCCTGCGGCGCATACGGCGCGGAAATGACTGGCAGCGGCGCGGCGGTTTTCGGCATATTTGATGATGTTAAAAAGGCTCAAACGGCAGCGGAAAAATCGGGCTGTGCGTTTGGCGGTGTGTATTATCCCAAAAAAAGCGGAACGGAGTTTGTCTGATCTTAAATAAGGGGAGGTCGATGATAAATGGCTTACAGGTGTAAGGTTTGCGGTTATAAATTCAAAAAGGGAGATTCGGATCTTTGTCCCGAATGTTTTACTGCGCGTGATGACATAAACTGTACGGATATTTCGGGTCATACTCATGTCAAGGACGGTACAAACGATAAGGGCGAGGATTTTATTTCCCAACAGCTGCGGGAAGAGCAGGAGATAACACAAAAACACATTGATAATATCCCTCCTCCCACTCCCGTTCAGCAGCATTACGACAAGGTACGCTCCGAACAGCAGCTTCAGCAGCAGTTCAAGCAGTTCAAAAGCTATCAGATGGCAGAAAAAAGCATTAACGGCAGCAGCAGTAACGGCTTTCAGTCGTCAAGCAGCTTTAAGACCTACAATTCCGGGGTAGGTTCAAAGGCGGTAAAGCGCATTGTCATTACATTTTTGCTGATATTTATTTTAGGCACTGTCTTGTCTGTAGTGATACCGCTTATCATGCTGTTTGTAGGGATCGCTAAAGGCGATTACAACACATCAAGTTCGGCGAGCTATGAAAGCGCGGGAGATGTTTCGGGCGCGATCTATGATGAATATGTGGAAGAAGCCGAGTCGCTTGTAAACTTTTCAAATATAACTGTCGTCGGCGAATATCAGGATATAAGCGAATTTACAAACGGCGATATACCGCAGGGGCTTAATATTATTGATAAAAGCATACTTGACAGAGGCGCATGGGTCGAAACAAATTTTGACATTTCGATAGTTTATGATACTGCAATAATAGAGGGTGTCATAGTCAGCGCATATGATGAAAATGATAATATGATATACAGCGCGATACCCTATGTGACAGGAAGTTCAAATCCGCTTTTGGGGGTCGAGATACCCGTTTATGAATATACAGACAAACTGATAATATCAGTGGTATATGAAGACCCGCTTGACGGCGGAGAGATGACCGTGCAGGGTACTATCGAAGCGGACGAAATTTTCTAGACTAATGGCTACTAAAAATAATGAATATCCGCCTGCACGCTGTTATCTTTGCCCCCGCGAATGCGGTATCGACAGGAGCAGGGCTAAAGGTTTTTGCGGAGAAAAAAACACGGTGCGCATTGCCGCGGCTCAGCCGCATATGTGGGAAGAACCTTGTATAAGCGGCATTAACGGCGCGGGTACGGTGTTTTTCAGCGGGTGTGTACTAAAATGCGTTTATTGTCAGAATTACGAGATCTCACAGCTTGCAAAGGGCTTTGAGGTAAGCATAAACCGCCTTGCGGAGATCTTTCTTTTGCTCCAACAAAAGGGAGTACATAATATAGACCTTGTAAATCCTACGCATTTTGTACCGCAGATAATCAGTGCGCTCGACATTGCGGGCGATAGTCTGAAAATACCCGTGGTGTATAACAGCGGCGGTTACGAAAAACCGCAGACGCTCGATATGCTGAAGGGCAGGGTGAGTATTTTTCTGCCCGATGTGAAATATTTTGACAGCGAACTTTCAAAAAAATATTCCCGCGCCGCCGACTATTTTGAAAAAACGATTGCGGCGGTCGAAAAAATGGTATCGCTTGTCGGAAAGCCTGTCATAAAAGACGGCATAATGCAAAGCGGCGTGATAGTACGCCACCTGCTGCTGCCAAATCACAGGCATGATTCGATAAGAGTGATAGAAGAACTGAAAAAACGTTTTGCGCCCGATGAGATAATGGTGAGCCTTATGCGGCAATATACCCCGATGTTCCGCGCGGCAGATTTTGCAGAACTTAACAGAAGGGTATCCACCTTTGAATATTCGAGCGTTTATGAAGCGCTTGAAAAAGCGGGCTTTGACGGCTATGTTCAGCAGAAGGACTCGGCGGACGAGCAGTTCCTGCCGAAATTTCACAGCGAGGATAATTTATAATTATTAAGATCAAAAAAGGAAAAACATATTATGTACAGACCCCACACCCCGCTTGAAGCGGCTGTAATAAACGAACTGTTTGAAATGCGCGATGAAAAATATGCGGCATTTAATGCAAAGTTCGTAAATAATATCGACCCGAACAGAATTATCGGCATAAAAACTCCGCAGCTTAGAAAATACGCAAAACAGCTTATCGCTGACGGCAGAGCCGAAGAACTTTTCAGTACGCTGCCCTATCCGATGTATTATCTTGAACTTACACATCTGCGCGGAATGTATATTTCCGCTCAAAAGGATATTGATAAGACTTACGAACTTGCAGAGCCTTTTATAGCGAACATGGATAACTGGGAGGTCTGCGATATGTTCAGTCCGAAGGTCTTCAAAAAAGATATTGACAGGCTGGAAAAATGCTCGCTTGACTGGATAGCTTCGGACAAGACCTATACCGTGAGGTATGGGATAGTAATGCTGATGAAATATTTTATCAAAGAAAATTTTGATGAAAAATATTTAAAAGCGGCCGCAGGGATACAAAGCGATGAATATTACATAAACATGGCGGCGGCATGGTATTTTGCCGAAGCGCTGACATTTCGTTATGATGAAACGATAAAATATTTTGAACGCGGTCTGATAAGTGACAACGTTCACAACAAAGCGATACAAAAAGCGCGTGAGAGCCGCCGTGTGAGCGATATTCAAAAAGAATATTTAAAGACGCTTAAAAGGAGCTGAAAAATTTATGTCCGTTCCGCTTGCGGAAAAGATAAGACCCGCAGTGCTTGATGATGTGGTAGGTCAGCGTGCACTGCTCGGTCAGGGTATGCCGCTAAGGCGAATAATCGAAAGCGGCAGCATACCCAACATGATATTTTACGGTCCGTCGGGTGTGGGCAAGACCACGGTCGCAAGGATAATCGCTCAGAATACGAATATGCTTATGCGCAGGCTCAACGGCACTTCCGCTTCCACAGCGGATATAAAACAGGTCATAGCCGAGTCGGATTCACTTTTCGGGTATAACGGGGTGCTGCTTTACCTTGACGAGATACAGTATCTTAACAAAAAACAGCAGCAGTCGCTGCTTGAATATATCGAGGACGGCAGCGTGACGCTTATTTCCTCTACTACCGAAAATCCGTATTTTTACGTTTACGGGGCGGTGATAAGCCGTTCAACGATCTTTGAATTTAAACCCGTTGAAAAAGACGATATTATCCCCGCGATAAAACGCGCTTTTAAAGAAGCTGAAAAGGACAGCGGTACGCAGCTTGAAATAGCTGACGGCGTTTTTGAAAAAATAGCTAACGGCTGCGGGGGAGATGTCCGAAAAGCGGTCAACACCGTGGAACTGTGCGTGCTTTCAGCCGAGAGCAGCGGCGGAAAGCTTGTTGTTACGCTTGAAAATGCCGAAAGGCTTTCGCAGCGCAGCAATATGCGCTATGACCGTGCAGGCGACGAGCATTATGATATACTTTCGGCATTGCAGAAATCTATACGCGGTTCGGACGAAAATGCGGCTATCCATTATGCGGCGCGGCTTATCGAAGCGGGGGATATAATCTCTCTTTCGCGGCGGCTGCTCGTTATCGCTGCCGAGGACATAGGTCTGGCTTATCCGCAGGCTATATCTATCGTAAAAGCCTGCGTTGACAGCGCCATGCAGCTTGGTCTGCCCGAAGCGCAGATACCCCTTGCCGAAGCGGTGATACTGCTTGCGACCGCGCCGAAGTCGAACAGTGCCAACGAAGCGGTCAAGGCTGCGCTTGCCGATCTTAAAGAACACGGCGGAGCGGGTTTCCCGCGGCATTTGCAAAATAAACATTTTGACGGGGAAGAAGCTGCGGTACGCGGACAGCATTATCTTTATCCGCATGACTATGAAGATCATTGGGTAGAGCAGCAGTATCTTCCCGATGAACTTAAAAATGCCGTATACTATCATTTCGGCAAAAATAAAAACGAACAGGCGGCAAAGGCATACTGGGAAAAGATCAAGGGCAAAAAATAATTATTTTAAAAATAATAAGGAAAGGAAGTTGTTCAATTATGGCAAATATTCTTGTTACAGGAGGCGCGGGCTTTATCGGAAGCCACACCTGCGCGGCTCTGCTGGAAAAAGGTCATGATATCGTAGTAGTCGATAATTTTTCAAATTCAAAGCCGGAGGCTTTAAAGCGCATTAAAACCATTACCGGCAAGGATTTTAAATTCTATGAACTGGATATACTCGACTTTGACGCGCTCGATAAGGTGTTTAAGGAAAACAAGATAGACGCCGTTATCCATTTTGCGGGTCTTAAAGCGGTCGGTGAATCGGTGCAAAAACCGCTCGAATATTATCATAACAATATTACGGGAACGCTCATGCTTATCAAAGCAATGAGAGAAAACGGCTGCAAGAAAATAGTATTCTCCTCTTCCGCTACCGTTTACGGCGTTGACAATCCCGTTCCGTATGTTGAAACTATGCCTACGCATACCGCTACCAATCCTTACGGATATACTAAAGTAATGATAGAGCAGATACTCACAGATGTGAGCGTATCCGACAGCGAATGGTCGGTCGCGCTTTTGAGATATTTCAATCCGATAGGCGCTCACAAGAGCGGTCTGCTCGGCGAAGACCCCAACGGCATACCCAACAATCTTTTCCCGTATATCGCACAGGTAGCTTCGGGCAAGCGCGAATTTCTCGGCGTTTACGGCAATGATTACGATACGCCCGACGGTACGGGAGTACGCGATTATATCCATGTTATGGACTTGGCTGACGGTCATCTCTGCGCGGTGGATTATGTGCTTGCGCACACGGGTGTTGAAGCGGTGAACCTCGGCACGGGAAAAGGTTCGAGCGTTTTTGATGTGCTCCACGCATTTGAAAAAGCGTGCGGAAAAGAACTTCCGTATAAGATACTGCCGCGCCGCGCGGGAGATATCGCATGGTGCTATGCGAATACCGACAAGGCAAAGGAGCTGTTTAACTGGCAAGCCAAGTACGATCTTGACGAAATGGCGGCTGACGGCTGGAATTTCACAAAGAAAAATCCGAACGGACTTTAAACCAAAGAGTTAGCGGAATGCCGCAAAAAAGCGGCAGACTGCGGCAGACTGTCGCAAAAAAAGCGGCAGTCTGTTTTATTTTGTCTTATAAGGCTTGTCATAAGCGGCGGCTCGTTCACATAGAATTGAGTAAAGAACGATATGTAACGGAGATGAACAAAAATGAATGAAATATCAAAACTCGAACTTGCGGGCAAGCTGCTTTCTCAGCGTCTGAGAAGCGCGTTGTACGCCGTCACGGCGGGAGAGCGTGCGACAATGACCGAACTGCGTCTGCGGCGCGGCAGGTATTTCAGCGCGTCGCTTTACGGCAGAGAATATTTTATAACCGCTGACGGCAGACTGATGAACCGCCCCGAGGACGCCGTTGAAGTGACAGATGAGGATATCGACCTTGCGTTCAAAAACGCGTTTCGCGGTTCGGTACATTCCTTTCCTCGCGAGATAGCACAGGGGTATATAACCTGCGAGGGCGGCAACAGGGTCGGATTCTGCGGAACAGCAGTCTGCGCACCGCAGGGCGGTATTTCGTCCGTAAAGGGCATATCGTCCGTTAATATTCGTATCGCACGCGAAATAAAGGGCTGCGCCGCGGGCATAGCCGAAAGGGTATTTTCCGACGGAGCGGCTTCGCTGATAATAGCATCACCGCCGTGCGGCGGCAAGACCACCATGCTGCGCGACCTGAGCAGGATATTGAGCGAAAGCTACAGCGTAAGCCTTATAGACGAGCGCGGAGAACTCGCCGCTGTTTCAGAGGGCAAGCCCTGCTGTGATGTGGGCGAAAGGACGGACGTTTTCAGCGGTTATCCGAAGGCGGAAGCAGTTGAAACTGCCGTAAGGGTGATGTCGCCCGACATTATAATCTGTGATGAGATAGGGTCTTCGGACGATCTCAGATCGCTTGAATATGCCGTCAATTCAGGCTCAAAAATAGTGTGCAGCTGTCATGCTTCGACATATGATGAACTTAAAAAGCGTCCTGCGGCGGGCAAGCTGATAAAACAGGGTATATTCGACCATGCCGCGCTGCTCGGAAAGGGAAGTATGTGCGGCAGGCTGAAAGCGTTTTACGATCTCAAGGGGTGAGGATAAGGCTTGAAGCTGCTTGGTATCCTCCTTGTGATAATATGCGGGGCAATGCTCGGTCTTTTCGCGGCTCAGAACAGCCGCCGTCCTCTTGAAGCTCTCAGGAATGCGGAGCATATGTGTGACAGCCTTATGATAATGCTTGAATTTGAATCGCCGACTGTTGAAGAGATGATAAAGCGGCTGTGCCGTGAGATGAACGTTCCCGTCTTTATGAGAAATGTTACGGACATTAACGAACTTATAAAAAACGCACAAAGCGATCCTGACGGATTTTACGAGCAGGATCTTCAGCGTATCTGCGAATTTTTTTCGTCTTTGGGCAGCGCCGACAGAGAATGTGAGCTTTCCCGCACTGCGGCTGCAAGGGAATATTTTTCATCACGCGCGGAGCAGGTAGCGCCCGCTGTCGAGCGCACCGTGCGACTGTACAGATCCCTTGGGCTGTTGGGAGGAATATTCGCGGCGGTAATGCTCATATAGCGCATACCGCCGTTCGGAGGAAAACATATGGAAATAGATCTTATCTTCAAAATAGCCGCCGTAGGCATCATCGTAGCGGTGCTTGTGCAGCTGCTAAAACGTGCCGAGCGTGACGAGCAGGCAATGATGACGACCCTTGCGGGTCTTATAGTCGTGCTTATGATGATAATAGGCGAGATAGCGGAACTTTTTGATACGATAAAGACGCTGTTCGGGTTCTACTGATGAACAGTATGCTTACTGCTGCGGTATTTTGCATAGTCTGCTGTGTACTGCTAAAGACGATATCATCGGAAAGTCCGGGAATAAAAGCGGTATGCGCCATAGCCGCCGCCTGCATAGTGATGATGCGTTTTCTCGATTCGTTCTATTCTATATCGAATACGCTGAACGAATTATTCGACAGTGCGGGGATCGACGAAGAATACCTGAAAATAATTTTCAAGAGCCTCGGCATATGCTATGTTACCCAGATAGGGTGTGATGTCTGCCGTGACTGCGGCGAGAACGCACTTGCTTCTCAGCTCGAGCTTGCGGGAAAGGCGGCACTGCTTATCGTATCCCTGCCGCTGTTTTCCGCTGCGGCGGATATAATAAGATCGCTGCTGCTGATATAAACGAGAGGAAAATATAAATGTTGATGAAAAAGCTTGCGGCAGCTGCAATATCCGCTGTGCTGCTGTTATTTTTCGGCGGTTTGCGGGCGGCGGCAGACAGCGGCAGTTTTGAACAGGGTCTGAACGACGCGGTAGAACAAGATCTGAATGACGCTATAGATGATGAAACGCGCGGGGATATGGCGCAAAGCGGCATAGACGGTTCGGACATTTCGGGACTGACGCTGTTTGACATTATCAAAAGTATAAAAAATATTTTTGTTGACGTTATCTATACCCCGATAAAGGTCTTGGCAAGGCTCTGCGCGGTGCTGATACTTACCGCTCTGGCAAAAAGTATGTCCTCATCGGGCGCGGTAACTGGTGCTTTTTCGACCGTGAGCGTACTCGGCTGCATAACCATAATCTATTCAAACGTCTATGCCGCTTTTGACAGCGTGTGCGGCTTTCTTGACAGGCTTAGCGAATTTATGCTGTCATACATACCGATATACGCCGCGCTTACGGCTGCGTCGGGGCATTATACCGTCGGCGGCAGCTATTATGCCTCGACATTGTGCGTCTGCGAGATAATAGCCTTTTGCGCAAAATGCGTAATAATGCCGTTTTTGAGCGTTTTTATGGCGTTATCCTTTACTGCCGCCGCAAATCCCGAAATGCGCTTTTCTTCGGCAGCTGAATCGGTCAAAAACGCCGTGCGTTTTATTTTGACCGCATTAATGACGATATTTACGGGGCTTATATCTATCCAGAGCTTTTCGGGCGCGGCTGCCGACAATG
>CANPYF010000009.1 GCA_947587925.1 uncultured Ruminococcus sp. | reverse complement strand
CGACCTGCGCTGTACCGGTGCGGGAGCGGGCGCAGGCGCAGAAGGCTTGGCGGGCGCAGCGTTAGGCGCGGCGGTCTCGTCAAGTTTCAGCGGTTCGGGCTTGGGAGCGATAGTCTGCGTAGGCTTGGGCGGCGCTTTGCGTTCTGTTCTGGGTGCTGCAACACCGTCCGAACTTCTGTCAAGCACACGTCTTTCAGGACTCTTGCGCTCAAATCTTGCGGGGGCTTCGGGGACGGGCTGTTCAGCCGCCTGAACGGGCTGTTCGGCTGCCTGCTGTACAGGCTCTTCATATGTATCCGCCGCATATGCTTCGTCGGCAGGAGATGTCTGAACGCTCTCCACGGCTTGATCTGCCGTATCCGCAGCGTTATCCTCGTTTACAGGCTCATTTGTTATGATATCATCGGCGGCGAGCGGCGCAAAGCTGCTGCCTGCAAATGAATTGCTCTCCGCTGCTTCGGTATCGGTCGAATAATGCTTCATTACACCGGTGCTGATGTCGAAATATTCTTCGCCGTCTTTAAGCGCTATTTTGAGTTTTGGAGCAGGTTCTCCGGGACGCGGAGCGTTTGCCTGCGGTATATCAATATATTCAAACTGTTCATTTACATCTATGCCCGCACATTCAAGTATCTGCGTAGCGTTGGTACATTTCATTGAACCGCGTACCATTTCCTTGATAGGGAGCAGTATTATCTCGCTGAACGTAGCGTAAAAAGATTTATATACGCTCATAGGATCGGCGAGCATTTCTTTCGGGAAACGATCGTCAAAATATTTTCCCCATTCCTCGGGGGAGGACATTATCAGCTTGTCGATATACGACGCAAGCTGTATCCAAAGGTCGTGCTCCTGCATTTCTCTGTCGTTGATTATAAGCCACATATAACATCTGAGAAAGCAGTCGTAGCAGGTAATATCGCGGAGGTTGAGCGCGATGTCGTCTATATTGAGAGAGGCGGAAAATTCACTGTCGGAATAAGCAAAACAGCGATAACCCGTTGACGCGAGTTTCGCATATGCGGTCTTTATCGTCTGAGCAGAGCGCGAAAACGGCGGGAGCGAAGAAAAATCAAACGGTGTGGTATAGTTGGCTATATCACCCGAATCCGCCATTCTGAGCAGTTCATTATAAACTCTGTCTATCTCCGTGTGAGGAGTGTTGACAGCGATACCGAGTATCCTGAAAGGATTATATGCAAAAAGCTCCATTGCGGTAACGCCAATAGAAACGTTTGACATTATCTGAGCGACCTCCTGTTTTAAACAGTGCATGATCTGCCTGTTAGTATTCTACAATAAATTATACCAAATATTAAAAGGCTGTTTATCAATATTTTATTAATTATATATGTATATGCTGTTAATTCGTAATAACTTAGTCAAAAAAACGAAAAATAAAATTTTTATTAAATATGTCGGAAAAATATTGCATTATTTCTCAATATCGTGTATAATTATAATAAGTATTTAAGCGCATTGACCGCGCGGTAAATTTTTGAAAGGGGAGTTTTAAAATATGGGATTGTTCGGTAAGAAAAAGAACACCGCAGAAAGCAAACCCGCCGCTGCTCCCGCAAAGCAGCAGCCTGTCAACCCCGATGACATCTGGAACACACAGCGAAAGAGCGTCAGGGTCAAGGAATCTAAATATGCCGATGAAACCACCGAGGCTCTTAACGAACCTATATCTATAGATCCCGAAACGATCAAAAAGAAAATGGAAGCCCTCGAGCGCGAGCTTGAAGAGCAGAAAAACAAGCCTGCCAAAAAATATGAGCCTATTGCTTCCGTAGAGGATGACGAGGTCCTTTCCGCTCAGGCAAAATATGAAGAGCAATACCGTATCGAACACGAAAAATATATAGCGAGCCACAAGCAGGATATAGACGAAGCAAACACTTCGGACGTTGACCGCAAGATAAACGATATGGTAGAAGAGCATGACAGGCGCGAGGAAGAGACCAAAAAGGTACTTAACAAGATAGAAGTCACCGATGACGAAAAAATGCGCAGCGGTCTGGACGAGCTTGGCACTGCCAAGGACGTAACGCTTGACGCCGATTACAAGAATATCAAAGAGGTCAGTCCCGATGAAGTCGCCGAAAAGATGACTACCCTTGGTGTTGCCAAGGACGTTACGCTCGACGCCGATTATAAAAATATCGAAGAGATCTCTGCCGAGGACGCTGAAAGCAAGACCCGTGAGTTCCTCGAAAAATACGGAGATCAGAACGACTGATGCACTTTCCGCCGCAGGGGGTAAACCCCGACCGCACAGCGGAGAGCATACCCGACCGATAATACAGCATAACTGCGCCGATATTGTTATCGGCGGGGTCTTTATGCTTTTTTGAAATTTCAGATAATAAATACATTATATAATATAAAGAAACGGAGCGATATACCAATGCTTATTAACACTGAAAATGCTATAATCAAATATTCCGACAAGGGAAAGCCTTTTCCTTACGACAAGCTCTTTTATGCTACCGTAGAGCCTTATATCCTTGAATTTAAAAACTGCCGTCTTGACAGGCTCACCAATGATGACGCCGCAAGATGCCTTGCAAGGATATTCAAGAAAATGGAGGTAAACGGCGTACCCGTACTCGAATTTTTCAAAGAAGATCTTGACGGCTGGAAAGATCTCGACCAATATACCAAAACGACAAACCTTGCGGTTCTTATCGCCAAGGATATTTTCTGCTGCTTTGATAAAAACAGGTATGATGAAAACGGCGAGTTCGAGGTCTGCGACAGGCTTTACTGCATAAACAAGGACGGAACGAAGGATTATATTTACGTTGAAGAATATGAAAAATCAGGCAGATTCGGCAAGAAGAAGCTTACGGCTGAATCTCAGTATTTCAAACAGCTTATGGAGTTCAACGCACAGGGAAGACTGCCGCGCAAAAAGGATTGACGGCAGGCAATAACAAAAAGATCGACGGCAGGCATAGACAGAAAGGATATTAAATATGATCGTTATTGAAATGGAAAACGGCGGCATAATAAAAATAGAGCTTGACCATGAAAATGCGCCGATAACCGCGGCAAATTTTGAAAAGCTCGCAAAAGAGGGCTTTTATGACGGACTTATTTTCCACCGCGTTATAAAGGATTTTATGATACAGGGCGGCGACCCGACAGGCACGGGCATGGGCGGATCAAAGGAAAAAATAAAGGGCGAATTTATCGCCAACGGCGTGAACAATATGTTAAGACATGAAAGAGGAGTTATCTCTATGGCGCGTTCGGCAATGCCCGATTCCGCTTCCTCGCAGTTTTTCATAGTTCATAAGGATTCTCCGCACCTTAACGGAAGCTACGCGGCTTTCGGCAGAGTGATAGAGGGCATGGAGGTAGTTGATGCTATCGCCGAAACGCCCGTAAAGGGTGAAAGACCGATACAGCCGCAGGTAATGAAAAAGGTAACTGTTGAATGATCTGACGGAGGGACATATATAGATGAAAAAGGATATGTTTTCTTACATATGGACAGATAAAAAGCGCACGCTTTTCGGACTGCCGTTATCTTTCACAAGATATTTTCTTACGGAAACAAAACTTATCACCCGCAAGGGCTTTCTGAGCATTGAAGAGGACGAACTGGAACTTTACAAGGTAACGGACAAAAAACTCGTAATGCCGTTGGGACAGCGCATTTTCGGCTGTTCAACCATTGTGCTTCATGTAAAAAACGATGTCGATACCCCGATAAAAGAGATCAGATCAATAAAAGAACCGCGTGCGGTACTCGAACTTATCGACAAGCAGATCGACATCAACCGCGACAAATATAATATCCGCGGCAGAGATATGTACGGCGGCGAGTTTCATGACGGCGATATTGACACAGATGATTTTTAAGCGGCACTTAACTGCCGCTTTTTATTTTGGGGAGGATAATTATGACAGAACTGAAAAAGGACGCTTGGCAAAGGCTTAAAGAGTCCGAGTTTCCCGTATGCATTTACGGCACGGGCAATGCCTGCGAAAAAATACTCGATATTTTTAAAGAGAAAAAAATAACCTGCGCGGGGATATTCGCAAGCGACGATTTTGTAAGGGACAGGTATTTCAAAGGCTTTAGGGTGCAAAGCCTTTCGCAGCTTGAGCAAAAATTCGGCAAAATGACCGTCTGCTGTGCTTTCGGCAGTTCCCTGCCAGATGTGATGCAAAACATCTCCCTGATATCTCAGAAACATCGGCTTATTTTCCCCGACCTGCCTATCGCAGGCGATGAATTTATCTCAAAAGACGGACTTCGCAAACACGCTGCGGCTGCAAAAAGCGTATATGACAGACTTGCGGACGAGCAGTCCAAAAAGGTGTTCGAGGCGGTCTTAAAGTCGCGGTATTATGGGGACATAACGCTGCTTGACGAGGTTTTCACCGACCCCGGCAGCGATTTTTTACAGCTTATCCGACCGGAGCCGAACGAGGTCTATGCCGACCTTGGGGCTTACAACGGCGATACCGCGCAAAAATATATCGACAGCGTAATGGGAAATTACAAGCATATTTTTCTGTTTGAGCCTGACAAGCGCAGTTTCAGAAAGTGCGTCAAACGCCTTATCGGATATGACAATATCAGCTTTATCAACGCCTGCGCGTGGGATACCGATACGCAGGTGGGATTTTCTCAATCCTCGGGGCGGCAGTCGGCGGTCAGCGAAACGGGCGGGCTGTGCGCGGCAAAAAGGCTCGACGGTGCGCTAAGCGGCGAAAAGTGCGATATAATAAAGATAGACGTCGAGGGCGCGGAAATACGCGCGCTGACGGGGGCTGCAAATACAATAAGAAAATACCGCCCGCGGCTTGCCGTTTCGGCTTATCACCGTCCGTATGACATAATTTTTTTATGTCTTGAAATACTGAAAATGAGAGAGGATCATTCGATATATCTGCGCCAGCCGCCATATTATCCCGCTTGGGATACCATGATATATGCGATTTAAGAAATAATTAAGAATATCATCAGCTTGTTTTTAAGAAACGGCTTATATAATATAATCGCGGCAGAAAAAAAGTGTACACATTTAACGCCTGCAAGGAGAATGTTAAGACAATGGATAAGGTAAAAATACTCGTGACCGATGACGACAGGGATATAGTAAGGGCTATAGCAAAGCTGTTGGAACTTGAAGGCTTTGAAGCCGTCAAGGCTTATGACGGGCTTGAAGCGCTCGAAGCGCTTAATGAGCATGACGACATCAAACTCGTGATAATAGATATAATGATGCCGAAACTTGACGGGCTTTCCGCTATCATGAAGATACGCGAGAACCGCAATATCCCTGTGCTGCTGCTTTCGGCAAAATCGGAGGACAGCGACAAAGTCCTCGGACTTTCTATCGGCGCGGACGATTATATCACAAAGCCTTACAGTCCTTCCGAACTCGTTGCAAGAGTAAAGGCTATCATCAGGCGCTATACCCGGCTCGGCAGCGAATCGGCAAACAAAACGGAAACCATAACTATCGGCGGGCTTGTATACAACACCAGAGAAAAAACGCTCACCGTTGACGGCGAACCTGTTAAGCTAACCGCAAAGGAACTTAGCATTATGGAGCTTTTCATGAAAAACCCCGGGCAGATTTTTTCTGCCGAACAGATATATACACGGGTGTGGAACAGCGACGCCTTTGCCGTTGATAATACCGTTATGGTGCATATCAGACATCTGCGGGAAAAAATAGAAATAAACCCGCGTGAACCTAAATATATCAAGGTGGTGTGGGGAATTGGCTACAAGCTTGAAAAAAATCACTGAATTTATTTTCTCAAAAAAACTTCTGCGGGTACTTGCAATAATTTGTGCGCTTGCCGCGGCGGCTTTTTCGGCGGTACAGCCGTTCTATATGATAGCGTATCAAAATTACTACAGTATACTGAAAACGGCAGACCCTGAGCCGTCCGATATAGGCTATATCATGTATGACTATTATCCGGAGGAGGACGAACCCGCTTCGGCTCAGAAAGTCGGCACTATGAAATCAAACTATTGCAGAGACATAGTTTATGCCGATCTTTGTATGCTCGGCACGGTCTATCTGAAAAACTGCCTTAACGGCAAATATGCAGGCACGCCGCAGCTGTACGAAAATTTGTACTCTTCATTATACAACGTGGACGATACAGAGGATTCGCCCGCTTTAAAGATCGAACAAACGCAGTACACCATAAAAAATATCGACAACGATCTGTATTATTTTTATGTAGCTTACGGCGACCAGAAGCTTACCAATATCGAAGAATTTAAAGACAAAACTCCGGCAGAGGTATATGAAGAAAGCAAAAAGGGATTCTCAAAAAGCGAGTTCAACGACAACTATTATCTGCGTTACCGCGATAATATCTACAAAAAAACTTTGCACAATGAGGACGGTCTCGGCAAGACCGAGGTCTATTACACCGAAGCGGATACCAATGGAGGAGCGTCGCTCACAAGCGAATATATAGATTCGGGCTCGCTGCTGCACGGCGGCACGGTCACGACCTCTCTCGGCGATTATATACTCTGCTACTCGCCCTACGGTGATGTAAGAATAAGCAGTATCGTTGACGATTATAACGAAAATGACGACAACGATACCTGCATAATAAAATTCAAGAGCGATTCACACGGATTCAAAACGCGCTATGAACTCAGAAGCAGGTACAACTACGATTTTATCCGCGAGGTAACGCTCGACTCGGACGAATTCAAGAAAATTGCTTCTCTTAACGGCATATACTGCTATGAACTGCCCGAAGATGAAATAAACGTTGAAAGTTACTCGCTCGGCTGCGATATCGACCCGTCTTTTCTTGAATGGTACAGCCTTGACGAACAGGAGGATGGAGTATCGCTCGAGGAAGTGACGTATGAAAATGTCAGCACCAACTACCTGACGGTCTTTATGTCACCCAAAAAAGATATAGCGGGCGAACTTATAGCTTCGACCGAGGTTTATCAGACACGCGTGAAATATTTAGGCTGTGCTTTGGATATTATCGCGGGTATAGCTGCCGCAAGCGCAGTCGCTTTCCTGCTGCTTTCACTGTTCTGCCCTGCGCGTCTTTATCGGCTTGAACCTAAAGGCAAGCTTGAACGCTTTAAAAAACCCGACCTTCTGCTGCTTATTATTATCCTGTTTTGGATAGCTTATGTATATTCAAGCAGCGAGATAGGCAATTATCTCTACAGCATGAACAATTGGATAGGCGGCAGGACCGCAGGCACATGGGCGGCTTCCGTACTTTTAGACATAGCGATATTCGCAAGCATTGTTATCTCGGCGCTGTCTTTCTCCGAACTCGTCCGCTGTCTGAAAATAAACGGCTTTAAAAAGCGTCCTCGGCTGATGTTTGACGTTATCCGTGAACGCACCGCGCCCGCAAGAAAAAAGATAAACGAAAAAATTTCAAAGCTGCCGCCGGTACGCTTTTCAAGATCTCTCAGCCTTAGGACTAAATACAGGCTAAAGCTCATTTTAGCGATAATCTTTTCGGCATTGGATATTCTGCTTATCTTTGTTACCGCTTATTCGTACAGTCTGTTTTACAACGTTTTTATCGAGGCACTTGTTTGTATTCTTTCGGCTTTGGCGCTTATAACTGTAATATCCTATCTATCCTTCTGCTCAAGGCTGACTAAGGATATGAGCCTGCTGTCTGACAAGATAGACCGCGTATTTACGCAGGAAGGTTTTGACGGCAGTGCGGAAAATGAGATGAAACAAAACTCGCCGCTTTATCCTATGAGCGAAAAGCTTTCCCGTATCAATGAAAGAATAGATGACGCCGTTCAAAAACAGGTGCAGTCGGAAAAGATGAAGGTGGAACTTGTCACCAACGTTTCGCACGACCTGAAAACTCCGCTGACATCTATAATAAGCTATATAGACCTGCTTGAAAAAACAGATCTGAACGATGAAGCGCGGGATTATGTCAAAATACTTTCGCGCAAGTCGGATAAACTCCGCGATATAGTAGCAGATGTTTTCAATCTTGCAAAAGCGGTCAGCGGTGTAGAGGTGCTTCACGAGCCGATAGATCTTTCGGTACTGCTCAGACAAGCGCTTGCCGACAATGATGATAAGATCAATTCATCCAATAAAACACTGCGGACAAATATCGGCGCTGAACGCGCACCCATAACAGGCGACGGCGCAAAGATCTACAGAGTGATACAGAATCTGCTTGACAATGCGCTGAAATATTCGCTTGACGGCACAAGGATATACATTACGCTTGCCGAACAAAATGACGGCTACAGACTTAGTGTAAAAAATATATCCAAAGACGAAATGGATTTTACCGCCGAGGAGATAACCGAGCGTTTTACGCGCGGTGACGCTTCCCGAACTGACGGCGGCAGCGGATTGGGACTGTCCATAGCCAAATCATTCACCGAAGCCTGCGGCGGCAGCTTCAGCATAACCCTTGACGGAGATGTTTTCCTGGCTGAAATATTCTTCAAACGCCGCGAGGATACCGCCGAGGAAATAACCTCCGAGGAGATAGTATCAGAGGAAATAATTTCCGAAGAGATGATTCCCGAAGAAACAGTACCCGAAGAGGACAGCGTTATAAGCGAAGATAACGGTGAATATTATAATGATGATCTGTACGGACCTGTTATAAAGCCTGTGACAGATGATAACGGCGATAATAATGAAGTTACTAACGCTGATGAAACAGGGGAAGAGCCGACAGAGCAATAAAACAATAAAAAAGAAAGAGAAGAGCAACAAATGAAAAAGAGTAAAAAGAGGGCAGCGGCGGCGGTCATAATAGTACTGCTGGTCACGGCTGCGGCTGCCGCACTGCTTATCGCAAGACCGCGTTTAGCTTATATGGCAGCGGAAACCATTTCAAAAATAAGCACGCAGACCAAATTGAAGGAAACGGAATGTAAAACAGAAAGCGTGGCGGTGAGCGAACTTTCCGAACGCGGTATAGAGATAGACGATACGCTTATGCTCGTCAACACCGACCATATGCTGCCCGAAAATTATCAGCCCGATCTTATAAATTATAAAGATACCGATGTGATAATGGAGCGGCATACGGCGCAGGCATACGCCGAGCTTTCGGAGGATATCGGCGAACAGTTCAACGAAGGGCTTTTTGTCACATCAACTTACAGAACGTTCGAGGAACAGCAGCAGGTGCTTGAAGAAGAGGGCGGTGATACCGCCCAGCAGCCGGGGGCAAGCGAACATGAAACAGGACTTGCGGCGGATATATGCTTCAACGGATATGCGGGCATGGGCGTTTTAGACTGCAAAGCGGGCAGGTATCTCAATTCAAATTGTCAGGAGCATGGGTTTATAATACGCTATCCGCTCGGCAAAAAGAATATCACGGGGATAGAATATGAGCCGTGGCATATAAGATATGTCGGCAAGCCGCACGCCCAAATAATTTCGGGACTGGATATAACGCTTGAAGAATATATCAATATGCTGGAGGTCGGAAAATTTTATAAATATAAAGACTATATTCTTTCTCATCAGCAGGGCGACGAGCTTATGCTCCCGCTGAATGTAAAAACCATAAGCGTTTCGCATGACGGCTGCGGCGGGTACATAATAACCGCTCAGAAGTAACGGCGGCTCGGCAAAGGCATGGGCAGTTGTATCTATGAATTTAATACAGCACAGCGATCCGGCTTTACTCCCCCGCCGCAGACGGGGGATATTTTTATCCGCAGGTCTAAAGCATTATAGTTGAATAAAAGATACTTAACAGCAGACGCTTTATTTGTTCAAAAGGCAGAAAGTTGTAAATTTATTGTAATGCTCTTGTAAAATCCGTTCATTTAATGTATAATAATAATGAGAGTAAAACGGCTTCGCACTTGACGAGTACCGTCACTCGCCGCGGAGTATTCGCAATGGACGGAGAAAAGAGGATCATTTCAAATGGGTAAGACTGAAAAAAAGGTATTTGATACCAGTACGAGCGTTGCACCGCTTGGTCTTATAGCAATGGACAGCGCTAAAGAACTTGGTGAACGAATAAACAGCTATTTTCTTAAATGGGCGCTGCATGACGATATTGAAGATGAACAGAAAAGTTTCCTTATTGACGTTGACTGCCCGAGATTTTCTTCGGGTGACGGCAAGGGTCTTATAAAATCGACCGTGCGCGGCAAGGATCTGTTTATTCTCTGTGATGTGGGAAACTACAGCTGCAAGTATAAAATGTACGGAAAAATGAATTCTATGTCTCCGGACGACCACTATCAGGATCTTAAAAGAATAATACAGGCGGCAAGCGGCAAGGCTCACAGGATAAACGTTATAATGCCTATCCTTTACGGCGGCAGACAGCACAGAAGAACCTACCGCGAATCGCTCGACTGCGCAGTTGCACTTCAGGAACTTGCGTCTATGGGCGTACAGAATATCATAACCTTTGACGCACACGATCCGCGCGTTCAGAACGCGATACCCCTTACCGGATTTGACAATATTATGCCCTCCTATCAAGTCCTTAAAGCTATGACAAGGACCTTTGATACTCTCAGATTTGACAAGGATAATTTTATGATAGTTTCCCCCGATGAGGGCGCTATCAACAGAAATATGTATTATGCGTCCGTTCTCGGAGTAGATCTCGGAATGTTCTATAAACGCCGCGATTATTCGACCGTTATAAACGGAAGAAATCCCATAGTAGCGCATGAATATCTCGGAAATGATGTGACCGACAAGGATATATTTATTGCGGACGACCTTATATCTTCGGGCGAATCCATGCTCGATATAGCTTTTGAGCTTAAAAAGAGAAATGCGAGAAAAATATTCTGCTATGCTACCTACTGCATTTTTACAAACGGTCTTGATACCTTCAACAAGGCTTACGAGGAGGGCAAGATAGACGCCGTGTTCGGTACAAATCTCACCTACCGTTCGCCCGAACTGCTTGCGACCCCTTGGTTCCACGAGGTAGACTGTTCAAAATACATTGCATATTATATTGCTTCGCTCAACCACGATCTTTCTATATCCGAGGTCATTGACCCTCACCAGAAGATCACCGCGCTGCTTGAAAATTATTACAGCAAGGTATGATATTCGCAGTTATTGCAGCTGGCGGCAGCGGAACGCGAATGGGTGCGGCAATACCCAAGCAGTATCTCCCGCTGAACGGAAAACCGATAATAATACACACTATCGAGGTCTTTGCCGCCTGCCCGTTCATTGACGAGATCTATGTCGGCGCGGACGCACAGAATACGGACAAGCTGTATCGGCTCTGCTCCGAAAACGGTCTTGACATGAACAGGATATTTATTATAACGGGCGGGAGCGACCGAAACAGCACTGTTTTTGCCGCAGCTGATGAAATGATCCGCAGGCACGGGCTTAACGAAAACGATATTATTCTTACCCATGACGGCGTAAGACCGTTTGTTACCGAGGGCATTATCAGGGCGAATATTGACGCTCTTGAAAATTTTGACGGCGCTGCTACCGCCGTTGCTTCCTCGGACACGCTGTTTTATTCGTCCAGTGACGGAAAAACGATAGAAAATGTTCCCGACCGCGCAAGAATGTTCCGTGCGCAGACCCCGCAGACCTTTCGCTTGAAAAAGCTTAAAGAAGCGTATTCCTCGCTTAGTCAGGCTCAGAAAAATACCCTTACCGATACCGCGGGCATTTTTCATCTGTGCGGCATACCCGTTGCGATAGTTGCAGGCGACGAAAAAAATATCAAGATCACTACGCCTTACGATCTCGCGCTTGCCGAATTTACCGCAAAATATAAAAATTGATATAGACGCAAAAAGCGGACGCTCCTTTGACGGAACGTCCGCTCGTTTTTATTGTCAGGTCTTAACCGACCATTTCCTTGGCGGTCTTTGCTATATTATCCGAACAAAGTCCGAATACCTCAAGCAGCTTGGCTGCGGGCCCCGAATGACCAAATTCATCATTTACGCCGATCTTTTTAACTCGGGTAGGACATTTCTCCGCCAGCACATCGCAAACGGCTGAACCAAGTCCGCCGATAATGCTGTGTTCCTCAACAGTCAGCACTTTGCCCGTCTTTGCGGCGGAAGCGGCGATAAGCTCGGAATCTATCGGCTTTATCGTGTGGATATTTATGACCTCCGCGTCAACGCCCTCCGATGCAAGCTTTTCAGCGGCAACAAGCGCTTCGTTTACCATAAGACCTGTCGCGATTATGGAAATATCCTTTCCGCTGCGAAGGGTGATACCCTTTCCGAGTTCAAACTTATACGTTTCCTTATCGTTGAAAACAGGTACGGCAAGTCTGCCAAAACGCATATAAACAGGGCCGTTGTGAAGTATAGCAGCCTCAACGGCAGCTTTGGCTTCAACGTCGTCGGCAGGATTGATTATCGTCATTCCGGGGATAGTTCTCATAAGCGCGATATCCTCGTTGCATTGATGAGTAGCTCCGTCCTCTCCGACCGATATACCCGCGTGAGTTGCACCTATTTTTACGTTAAGGTGAGGATAACCTATAGAATTTCTTACTATCTCAAAGGCTCTGCCTGCCGCGAACATTGCAAACGTTGAGGCAAAGGGTATCTTACCCGTTGCCGCCATGCCTGCCGCAACACCCATCATGTTAGCTTCCGCGATACCGCAGTCAAAAAATCTGTCGGGGAATTTTTTCTTGAAAATACCCGTTTTGGTCGCAGCGGCAAGGTCTGCGTCAAGTACATAAAGGTTTTCATATTTATCGCCAAGCTCTGCAAGGGCTTCGCCGTAGCTTTCTCTTGTAGCCTTTTTAATAACATCAGCCATTTATATCACATTTCCTTTCTGCTAATTAGCGTCATGCCTGCAAAGCTGCAAGCGCGGCTTCAAGCTCTGATCTTGCCTGAGCGTATTGTTCATCGTTAGGCGCAGAGCCGTGCCATGAAACGTTGTCCTCCATAAAGGAAACTCCCTTGCCCTTGATACTCTTCTGTACTATTACAACAGGCTGTCCCGAGATCGTTTCAGCTTCGTTAAAGGCGGCTTCGAGCGAATCAAAATCATGCGCGTCCGCTTCGATAACGTGCCAGCCGAACGCCGCAAATTTATCGGTTATCGGATAAGGCGACATTACATCTGCGACCCTGCCGTCTATCTGAAGTCCGTTATTGTCAACGACAGCAACAAGGTTATCAAGCTTATAATGAGCGGCGAACATTGCCGCTTCCCAGACCTGACCCTCTTGTATCTCGCCGTCGCCGAGAATGGTATATACCTTATAAGGCTCTGATGATACCTTGGCAGAAAGCGCCATTCCGCAGGCGGCGGAAATGCCTTGACCAAGCGAGCCTGACGACATATCAACGCCGGGTATCGTTATGCAGGGGTGACCCTGCAGCATAGCGCCGACATGGCGAAGACTTTTAAGTTCTTCTTCGGGGAAGAATCCCTTTTGGGCAAGCGTTGAATAGAGCGCAGGCGCGGTATGACCTTTAGAGAGGACAAATCTGTCCCTTGAAGGCTCATCGGGCTTATCGGGATAAACATTCATTTTTGCAAAATAAAGATAGGTAAGCGTATCTGCTATTGACAGCGAACCGCCGGGGTGACCTGACTTAGCGCTGTGAACTCCCTCGATGATACCGAGCCTTACTTTGCAGGCTGTGATCTCCAGCCTTTTTTTCAGCATAGCGTCCATATAATTCATTCCTCCGTTTTATTATAAACCAAGACCGTCGGTCTTGGCAAATATACGTTCTATGGCTGCCGATATAGTTCCCTCTTCGCAGGATACGTCAAGCACTATGTCGGCGACAGCCTTTACCTCGTCTGCCGCGTTTGAAGGGCATATCCCCACATCGGCATATTCAAGCATTTCAAGGTCGTTATTGTAATCTCCGCAGGCAACTATGGTATAGTCCTCCATATGAAGTATGCTGCGCATTTCCCTGAGCGCACTGCCCTTGGAAATATTTTTCGGCAGCATCTCATAATATGTAGGCGCGGAAATGACAAAATCTATCTGTGAGCAGTCTATCTGCGTTTTCAGCTTATCTATATATTCAATAAGCTTCGGCAGATTTTCGGGGGTATCCGCAAAAAGAGCCTTATACCAGTTGGGCGGTATTTCATCTACCGAACATATCACAGGCTCTACCTTGCATATTTTGCAGTGCGCGGCTTCCATAGGGGTCATTGCAGGCACATACACCGCGCTCAGCGGCAGCGCTTCGCAGCCTACCTGCGGGTTGTCGGCAAGTATCCTCTTGGTTATCTGCACGGCACATTCGGGCAGATAGACGTCATATAACTGCTTCTTGTTATTTATATCGTATACCATTCCGCCGTTGCACAGTATTATCGGGCAGTTTACGCTTACCATATCAAAATATTGCATGGAAGCCTGCAGCGACCTTCCCGTGGCTATCGAAAACTTCCCGCCTGCTTTCATAAAACGCGCGGCGGCGTCTATATCCTTTTTGAGCGGTATCTTGCTTGACGGCAAAAATGTGCCGTCCATATCGGTTATAAGCAGAACTTTATTTATGTCCTCAAACAAATTCTGCCACCTCATTTCCTGACTGTTTCGAGCGTTTTTATAAAATAATCCGGCAGCGGAGAATCAAAGCTCATATATTCTCCGTTCGGGTGGATAAACCCTATCCGCTTTGCGTGAAGGCATTGTCCGTCAAGACCCTTGAACGGCTTGCCGTATACGCTGTCGCCGAGTACGGGGTGTCCCTTGAACGCGCTGTGTACGCGTATCTGGTGCGTCCTGCCCGTTTCAAGTTCAAAACTAACGAGCGAATACCCGTCAAAACGCTGCAGCGTTCGGTAGTGCGTAACGGCGCGTTTTGAATTACGCTGAGTAACGCACATCTTTTTCCTGTCGGCGGTACTTCTCCCGATAGGCGCGTCTATAGTCCCCTCCTCGGGAGAAAAACAGCCGGCTACTATCGCCTGATATTCGCGCTCAAAGCTGTGATCTTTTATCTGCGCCGCGAGAAAATTATGAGCCGCGTCCGTCTTTGCCACCATAAGCAGACCGCTTGTCAGCTTGTCTATCCTGTGTACTATACCGGGGCGTATTACGCCGTTTATGGAAGAGAGCCTTCCGCGGCAGTGATACATCAGCGCGTTGACAAGAGTACCGTCGGGATTTCCCGCCGCGGGGTGAACGACCATGCCTTTAGGCTTATCCACGACTAACAGCTGATCGTCCTCATAAATTATATTTATCGGTATATCCTGCGGCTCGGCGGAAAGCTCGCGCGGCGGCGGGAGCTGCACATCTATTATATCGCCGTTTTTTACCTTATAGCTTTTTGATACCGTCTTACCGTTTACGGTCACAGAACCGTCGGCAATAAGAGTACCCGCAAGCGAACGCGATATGTCAAGGCTTTCGTTTTCGCTGAGGAAAATATCAAGTCTTTGCGAAGAGCCTTCTGTCTCCGCTATAATGCGCTCAGTCATTTTTGTTGTCCGATATTTCGGACTCTTTTGATTTACTGTCCTTTTTATCGGACTTATCAAAAAATATCGTGCATACTGCGAACATTATTGCTCCGACAACTACGCACATATCCGCGAAATTAAACACGGGAAAGCTGAACGGCTCGGTCTGTAGATAATCGACTACCTCTTTGAGCCTTATCCTGTCGATAAGATTCCCTATCCCGCCGCCGAGCACGAGCGCTACCGATATCTGCGACAGCTTATTGCCGTTGCGGTTGATATAACAATAGGTCACAGCCGCAGCGATAAGCAGGATCGGGATACCGATAAGAAACCACGTTTTCCCTTCCATTATGCTCCATGCCGCACCCGAATTTCGTATATGCGTAAGGCTGAGCAGACCGGGAATAAACTGTCTTGTTTCATAAAGCGGTATATTCTTCACCACGGCAAGCTTGATAAGCTGATCTGCCGCCGCTATTATTATCGAAAGGATCAATGAAATTATAAACATCAAAATGTTTTCTCCGAAAGGATCATGTATTGCTCGTATTTTTTCCGAATTGCAGTTCGGAAGCGTCTGCTTTTGGTATTATAGGCTTGAACGAAGCCGTATTGAGTACCTCGTCTATATGCTTTTGTTCGGCAAGCTTCTGCTCCGCGAGCCTTTCCTGCTCAGCCTTTTCCCTTGCCGCAGCCTCTTCCGCCGCAGATTCTGCGGCTTGCTCTTCGGCATCATCATTCTCATATTCTTCGTCTTCATCATAATATTCGGCGTTTGCCTGCTCATACTCGTCAAGTTCTTCCTCGCTCATCTGGGGCATTCTCAGTATAAGCGCAAGCTGCTGTGTATAAAGGTCGGTAAGCTGACTCTTGAAATATGTCACCTCCGCCTTCATTTCATCAAGGCGGGCTTTTTCGGCGTCATATTCGTCCTGTATGGCAAGTATCTCCTGTCTGGTATCCTCTGTCTGCTGCTGTATCATTTCGTCGCACTTTGCTTTATGCTCTTGGATTATCCTTTCACATTCGGCTGCGCTCTGTTCGGAAAGCCTTACCTGTTCGGTCTTGGCGGATTCTATCATATCGCGTGCCTTAGCCTTTGCGTCATTGATAAGCTTGTTGGATTCCTTCTGTGCATAGATCATAGCCGCCTTTATGGCGTCCTCGTCCTCGCGGTATTCGTTTATCTTTTCAACAAGCTTTAATATTTTTTCTTCGCTTTCCGCGTTTGCACGCTGCAGCTCCTCTATCTCCTGAGCGAGCATTGCAAGATATTCAGTCACCTCAGAGGGGCTGCAGCCGTTCTTGACGGTACTGAATCTTTTATTCCTTATATTTTCGGCTTCCAACATTGCAATATGCCTCCTATATGAATTTTTTCAGCCTAATATGGATCCTGCCGCTTCGGGCGGCTTGTCCGACATTATCCAATATGAATTTACCATGACCTCTGACCGAAAAGGTATCAGCCTGTTCGAGCCTTTTGTCGCGTTCTGTCACGCGCTGACCCTTTATCATCACCATTCCCGAGCGTATCAGCCGCTGAGCTTCTTCCCTTGAGCATTTTACCGCCTGAGAGATTACGCAGTCAAGCCTGAGCGATGAGATCGTAACGTCTATATCCTTATATTCCCGCTCCATTTTAAGAGCAGACGGTATCCCCTCAGATACCGCAACGCCGACCCTGCCGATCTTTTCCATGCCAAGCGCAAGCGAAGCCGCTGTATTTGTCATAAAAGCTGCCGCTTCGCCGTTTCCTATGATGATATCCCCTATCGTATCGCGGGAAACACCCAGACCGATAAGCGCTCCGAGAAAATCACGGTGTGACAGTTTATCCCTCTCACGGTATCTGAAACTGACCGCGCACAGCGGAAAAGCCTGCTCGTCAGGCTGCTCATACGGCGCAAATGCCCCGAGCATGACCCTTTCGGCGTTTTCATATCCTCCCCACAGCATATAGTTTTCAAACCCAAGCGACGCCGCGATCTTCCGCGCCATTTCAGCCCTTCCCTCGTTAAGGAAAAAGGTGAAGGATGTGATCTGCTTGTTTTCTGCCGCGGTTATCTTCCCGACCGTATTTTCGGCAAATATTTTATCCTCGTGTGAAAGCGTACCGAGATGATCGAGCCTTACGTTCATTGTCAGAAGTTGTATCCGTTGTTTTCAAGTTCGCTGACAAGATCTACGCCCGAGAAATTGACATTGCTCGGCATAATGGCATAGGTCTTCTGAGCCATCATTTTTATTTCGTCATAATTAGCATAGGCAACGCCCGAAAGAAAATCAAGTATTCTCGTGGCGTCCTCCTGCTTTACCATTTCAAGGTTGAGTATAACGGTCTTACCTGCGTTGAGGTCATCTCCGATAGCGTTTACGTCTCTGTAATTGTTGGGTCTTGCAAGTACAAGATCAAAAGACGATTGTGATGTAGTAGCCATTTGAACATTCCTTTCTCTTTGATTATTACGGCTGTTTCTTGCTCTTGAAGCCTGCTGCGCGGCTCTTTTCTGCATTGCAGCTTCGCGCGAGGCTGCTCTGGCGGCGGCTGCCGACTGTACTGTTTCCTGCTGAACAGGCGCAGTCTCCTGTCCGCCGTTGTCGGGCGGGAGCTGTTCGGCACGTTCGGCGCTGCGCGCTGCTGTCACATCTTCATAAGAAGGCAGAGGATCTTTCGGCTGAGGTTTATAAGCTGCATAAACCTCTTCTTCGATCTCGTCCTCGCTTACAAAAAGGTGCTTGAATCCGGAAATCAATCCCATTTTACTCTACCCCTCCGTATTATAATTTCTTGCCCCAAAGAGCGCTGTTCCGATCCTCACAAGATTAGAGCCGTGCTTTATCGCAAGCTCGTAATCGCCTGACATTCCCATTGAAAGAATGTCCATATCTATCCCCTTTATACCGCTTTCTCCAAGCTTTTGAAAAAGCTCGTTCATCTGCGCGAAGATTTCTTCGCCGCAGCCGACAGGCGGTATTGCCATAAGTCCTCTGACGTGTATGTTTTCAAGAAGCGAAGCTTCCCTTGCAAGCTCAAAAAGCTGATCGGGAGCAGCGCCGCCCTTGGTCAGTTCGCTGCCTATATTTACCTCGAGCAGCACGTCCATCACCTTGTTATTCTTTGCGGCAAGCCTGTTTATTTCATTTGCAAGTTTTATTCCCGAAACGGATTGTATCATCTCGACCTCGTTTATGATATATTTTACCTTGTTAGTCTGGAGATTGCCGATAAAATGCACCTTTGCCGCGGGGTCGTAGCTGTCCTTTTTGGAAAGATATTCCTGAACGCGGTTTTCTCCGAGCAGATCGAATCCGTTTTGTACGGCAAAATTGATAAGCTCCGGATCGACGGTCTTTGTAACAGCCATTATTTTGACCTCGCCGTTTTTATTGGGATATCTGGCAGAAGCCTCCGCTGTTTTTTCCCGTATCCGCTTTATATTATCGAGTATCTGAGGATACATCTGTTTCATTTTTCTGCACATCCTGTTCGCTGACCGGTTCGAGCAATATCTGATCGTAAAGCAGCAGATATTCCTCGTCCGAGGTATTTTTTGAGATCACATAATCATCGCCTTCATAGATAACATCTATTTTTTTGAAGGTGATGTCCTGACCGAGGATAACGTATACCCCTTTCTGATCGTCACGGAATCTGATAGCGCTTCTGGGTACTTTTATTCCGCTGTATTCATCAAATATCAGCTGCATTCCCCTTATCCTGCGGCTTACCATTGCGTCGTCGAGCGTATCGCATGAAAGCACAACGATATCCTTTCCGCTTTCGCCCGCGCTTCTTACGCTTACTACCTTTACATCATAGACGGTACTTGACGAATCGAGCATAAGCCGCAGCGAAGCGTCATTGACAACGCGCGGGTCGGAGTTTATGACGCCTGTTATCAGCGCCGTATAATCGTCAAACATCTTGCCTATGCAGCCTGACGGGACGCTGTCCGCCGCGCTTTGTGCGCCGTTTATTATATCCTCTATATCCTGCTGCGAAAGCTGTTCGATATTATCTTTATTGAGCCTGTCCTCATAGCCGTCACAGTATGATACAAAATAACCGTTTTCGGGAGCGGTTATCTCGCTCTTGACGCGCGCTGATGAGCCGAGTTTATATTTTTCGTTTTGCAGCTGCGTAATACGCGAGTTATAGTTATCCGAACGTCCCGAAATTATGTTATAGATATTCATTATCAGCGACATATCGTTTTTTATCGAGGGAAGATCGCTGAGATCGCCCTCGGCTGAACAGGCAAGGATCTTCTTATACTGCTCGTCTATCCTGCGGTTTATAGATTCGGGCTGAACGTAATCGGTCGTTCCCGGATTCTGTGCCTTCTGGAGCAGGGCTATCTGCTCGTCAAGCGACGCTAACTTTTCTTCGGCAAGCACATCGTCATATGAATCGTATACCTGTGCCACCGTACTGCCTGCCGAGACTTTGCTTCCGTCAGGATAGCTGTATTTTATGACCCCGCTGCCGCTGTAGGTCATCTGCTTTTCGTTTCTTACTATGATACCCTCAAAGGATATATCCTCATTAATGGTACACAGCACAGCCTCCTGAGTGTCATGTCTGTCGTTTATATAAGTATAGATCTGACTGCCTATCATTGCGGCAAGCAAAAGAGTTATAAGAAGCGATAATATCTTTACGGTGACATCATTGAACTGTCCCGAACGCTTTGCCATTTGTCCGCCTCCGTGAGGTTCAGTCCTGAGAATTATTTTCAAATATGTTTACGGGACGGGCAGGCACCATTGTCGAAATGGCGTGCTTGAATACCCATTCCTGTTTTCCTTCGCAGTCGAAAACTATGCAGTAGTTGTCAAATCCTACCACCGTCGCCTTAAACTGATAACCGTTTACAAGAATGACCGTTATCGGCATTCTGTCTCTTCTTGCCTGATTGAGAAATACCTCTTGAAGATTCATGTTTTTATTCATTTTCATACACTCCTTTAATATTTTTACAAAGGTTTCTTCAAAAAACCTATTTAAGTCTATTATATCACATTTTTTTCGATTTGGCTATAGTATTTTGAATATTTTTTAAAAAATTTTTATATTCATCAGTTTCGCTCACATAAATTTTCGTAATACCGTCCATTCTTCTGAACCAGCTTAGCTGTCTTTTGGCGTAATGGCGCGTAGAAAGCTTTATTCGTTCTATACATTCGTCAAGCGAAGCCGCGTTTTCAAAATAGGGTATAAGTTCCTTATAGCCTATCGCCTGCCGTGCGGTCGCGGGATCGGAGGAAAGATAGATGCCCCTTGCCTCCTCGACCATGCCTTTTTGCACCATAATATCAACGCGCTTGTTTATCCTCTCATAAAGCTCATCACGGCAGCGGAAAGACGGTTCAAACAGCATTGCGTCATACGGCGTTTCTTCAAGCCTGCTCTGCCTGTTATGCTCTGTGGGGGTCATGCCGCTGCTGCGCAATATCTCAACGGCGCGTATCACCCTTATTTCGTTATTCGGGTGTATCTTTGCAGCCGCTGCCGGATCTGCCGCTTCAAGTTCATGCCACAGTTTCATTATGCCGTATTCTCTCGCTTCGTCTGTTATCTGTGTACGCAGCGCGGGGTCTGAGGCGTTCTCGTCAAGTTTGATATTTTCTATGAGCGAACTTATGTATAATCCCGTTCCGCCGCAGAGTATCGGCATTTTTCCGCGCGAATAAATATCGGCTATCGACTGCTTGGCAAGTTTCAGATAATCTGCCAGCGAAAAGCTTTCTTCAAGACCTATTATGCCCATAAGGTGGTGAGGAACTCCCCTTTTTTCCTTTTCATCGGGTCTTGCCGTTATTATCGACAGTTCCTTATACACCTGCATTGAATCTGCCGAAACCACTTCGCCGTCCAAAAGCAGAGCCGTATCCACCGCAAGCGCGGTCTTGCCCGATGCCGTAGGTCCGCATATTACGATAAGCGGTATTTTTTTATCGTTGTAACTCATGTTTTCAGACTATCCTTTTGAACTGCTTTTCCACGTCGCGCTTTGACATTGTTATCATAACGGGTCTGCCGTGAGGACAATATCTTATATCGTCCCTGCCGTAAATGTTGTTGACAAGCTGCTGGAGTTCCTGTATCGAACTTTCATCATTCGCTTTTATAGCCGCTTTGCAGGCTATGGTATGGCAAATATCGTCATAAAGCTGCGGAACGGCGTTTGTTCCGCCGTATTTGAGTTTGCCTGCGATCTCCTCGATAAGCTGCGGCACTTCTTCGGGGTCTGTCACGGAGGGTATGCCGTAAACGGAAATATTCGGGGGATCATCTATATTTATGACAAAGCCGAGCTCCTCCGTTCTTTCGATATTCTGTTCAAGTGCGCTGTATTCGTCAAACGAAAGCGTTACGGTGATAGGATCTATAAGCATTTGCGAAGAAAGTTCTTTGGGATCTTTTTTTATCTGCTCAAAAATATACCTTTCGTGAGCCGCGTGCTTGTCTATAAGCAGCATTTCCTCACCGCATTGTGCCACGATATACGTTTTGAAAAGTTCGCCCACCACTACGGGCATGGGCTTTTCCTCCTGCTTTGCGGCATTTTCCGCAGCGTCATCTGCGGCAGTATTATCTGCCGCATCTTGCTTGACCGGCTTCTTTTGAAAATCTTCGCTCTTTATAAATTTATAATCGCTCAGATCGTCATCAGGGTCTTTGTAAAAATCGCTGACAGCATTACCCCTTCTGCCGCCCGAAAAATCAGTGTAACTGTTTTCGTCGGTGTTATCGTCATAAGGCGGGGTATGGTAAGACGGGATATATGCGTCCGGCACATCGGCAGGCGATATATCGGCGATATTTTCTTCATATGACCCGTTGTGATTTTCGGTGTGTTTATCCTCATTATCCGGCAGAGGACTGTTTTGCTTGTTAGACGGCTGCTGAGAAATAAAACGCTGTTTTATCTGTTCCGTACTGTCCTTTGGCAGTACGCCGTTCCAATCGGGAGTACCCAATGATCTGAGGAACAGGTCCTCTCCCTCCTGCGCAGGCGCGGCATTGCCCTGCTCATTTTCATGCTGCTGAGCGTCCGCTATGGTAAGCTGTTCGGGGGGAACTTGTACAGGGTCGGCATAAAGCTCGCTTTCATCATAATACTTAGGGGCAGCAAGCACCATTTTTGTCGGTGTATCCTTTGACATAAGCGTTTCTCTTACGGCAAAATACAAGCTGTTATAGACATACCTCGGATCCGAAAAACGCACCTCCGTTTTTGCAGGGTGTACGTTTACATCTACTATCTGCGGATCTATATTTATTTTCAGTACGCAGGCGGGATATTTTCCCGTCATGATAACATTGCGGTAAGCCTCCTCGACAGCTTCCGAGCATATCGACGAGCGGATATATCTTCCGTTGACAAAAAATATCTGCGATCTGCGGTTTCCGCGCGACAAAAGCGGCTTGGAAACAAAGCCGTCCACCTCGGTATTCCCGTTACTGTAATGAACGGGGATAAGCGTTGAGGCAAACTCCCTTCCGAGTACGGAATATATAGCGGAATAGAGCTTTCCGTCACCCGCCGTGACTATCTGCGGACGATTATCCTTTATAAATCTGAAAGCTATCTCGGGGTGAGAAAGCGCCAGCCTTCCGACAAGTTCATGTATGCGGTTTGCTTCTGCAAAATCCTTTTTTAGAAATTTCAGTCTTGCGGGTACATTATAAAAAAGATCGTGAACGATAACGCTCGTTCCGTCAGGACAGCCGACCGATTCAGTTGACACAGGCACGCCCGCTTCTATAGTATACTTAGTTCCGAACTCGTCCCCGCGCCGTTTTGTCAGCATCTGAGTTTTTGATACCGCGCAAATGGACGCAAGCGCTTCTCCGCGAAAGCCGAGCGTCGTTATACGGTCAAGATCGGACTGCTCCATGACCTTGCTCGTTGCGTGACGCAAAAACGCGGTCGGGACATCTTCGGCAGACATACCGCAGCCGTTATCGGTCACTCTTATAAACGTCCGCCCTCCGTTTTTTATCTCCACGGTCACGGAATCCGCTCCCGCGTCTACGCAGTTTTCAAGCAGTTCCTTGACCACCGAAGCGGGACGTTCTATGACCTCTCCTGCGGCGATAAGTTCATAAACTTCTTTTTTCAGCAGATTTACAGCCGCCAAAGTCCTTTGCCCTCCTTGTGTTCAAACAGTACAAATTTTCGTACTGTTTTGATTATATGTACATTTTATCGTACTGTTAAAGATATCTTTCAAGTTCTCTTACAAAATCTCTTAGTTCGCTGTCTGTCATTTCTTCAATGTTGGTTTCTCTGAGTTTTGAGGTTATAACGTTTTCGCCCAGCGCCGCAAAGGACACCTGTCCTTCGTCTTTGGTGCGGGTCTTTGCCGTCATATCTTCGCTTTCCATTTCCTTCATAAGCACACGGGCGCGGTCGATTATCCTTTTGGGCAGACCCGCAAGTTTTGCCACTTCGATACCGAAGCTGTCGTCCGCTCCGCCCCTGACTATCCTGCGCAGGAATTTTATATCGTCCCCGCGCCGTTTTACCGCGACAGAATAATTCTTGACGCCATCTATTTCGCCCTCTAATCCGGTCAACTCATGATAATGCGTTGCGAACATAGTTTTGCAGCCCATGCCCTTTGCAGAACACATATATTCACACACCGCACGCGCAATGCTTATGCCGTCAGCGGTCGAAGTACCCCTGCCGACCTCGTCAAGTATGACAAGGCTGTGCTTTGTGGCGTGTTTTACGATATCGGCGACCTCGCTCATTTCTACCATAAAGGTCGACTGACCGCTTGTAAGGTCGTCAGACGCGCCTATTCTTGTAAATATCCTGTCAACGACCGATATACGCGCGTGATCCGCAGGCACGAACGAGCCTATCTGCGCCATAAGAGTTATCAGCGCGGTCTGCCGCATATATGTGGACTTGCCCGCCATGTTCGGGCCTGTTATTATCATCATTCGGTTATCGGTAAGATCGAGATAGGTGTCGTTCGGCACGAACATTTCATCTGTCTGCATAAGCTCGACAACGGGGTGTCTGCCGTTCTTTATCTCGATAACGCCGTCTATGGCTATTTCGGGCTTTGTATAATTATTTGTAAGCGCGATATTCGCAAACGAACAAAGCGTGTCTATCGAAGCGATAGAAGCCGCCGTGCGCTGAACGCTTTCGAGCCTGTCAGAAACGGCTCTGCGTATCTCGCTGAATATCTCCGATTCGAGCGACTGGGTCTTTTCACCCGCGCCGAGTATGGTATTTTCAGCGTTCTTCAATTCCTCGGTGACAAATCTTTCGCAGTTTTTAAGCGTCTGCCGCTTGATGTAATCATCGGGTACAAGATGCAGATTGCTCCGTGTTACCTCGATATAATATCCGAACACGCGGTTATAATTTATCTTCAGATTCTTTATTCCCGTGCGTTCGCGTTCTCTTTTTTCAATATCTCCGATAATATCCTTTCCGCCTGATATTATCGCCCGCAGTCTGTCAAGTTCGTCATTATAACCCTCTCTTATAACTCCGCCGTCTTTAAGCTGCGCGGGAGGATCGTCCGACAGGGAGTTTTCTATAAGATTAGAGATAGGCTCGAGCGCGCTCATATCATCATTCAGCTTTGCTATCAGCCTTCCGGGGACAGAGTCGAGCATTTCCTTCAATGCGGGGAGTTTTAAAGCTGTCAGCGACAGCGATTTGAGATCTCTGGGCGTTGCCGTCTGATACATCACCTTTGCCATAAGCCGCTCTATATCGTAAATGCCCGAAAGCTGCGCGGTTATTTCGCCGAGCATGACAGGATCGTTCACGAGCGATTCGACCGCGTTGAGCCGTTCCATTATAGCCGCGGGATTTTTCAGCGGTCTGTCAAGATATTTTCTTATCAGCCTTCTGCCCATAGCCGTTTTGGTCTTATCGAGCACCCAAAGCAGCGAACCGCGTTTTTCCTTGGTGCGCAGCGTTTCGGTAAGTTCGAGATTTCGCCGCGCCGAAAAGCCTACGGACATTGATGTTTCCTCGTCCTCAACGATAAGGTCGGTAAAACGTTTTACCAGCGAAAGCTGCGTACTGTGGATATAACCGAAAAGTCCGCACAATGCGCACGCCTTTACGGATAACGGGTCAACGCCGAGTTCTTCAAAGGATATCGACGAAAACTGCGACAGCACCTCGTTCATATGCCTTCTCGGAGAAAAATCGTCATCATCAAGCATAGAAACGGTCGCTTCAAGCGAATTTTTCACAAAAGAGGAGATCTCTTTGAACGAGAGAAAATCCTCATTGATAAGCAGTTCGGACGGCATATAGCCCGCCAAAGAACTTATCACCTTATCGTTCATATCCCTTCCCGAATAGCCGTAAAGCCTTGCTTCTCCCGTTGAAATATCCGCAAAGCAAAGCGCACATTCATCTCCGCGCGAATAAAACGAACAGATATAGTTATTCGTACCCTCGTCAAGCAGTGCGCTGTCGGTGATCGTGCCGGGGGTAAGCACCTTTACCACCTCGCGCCTTACCAGTCCCTTTGCCTGCGAGGGGTCTTCCATTTGTTCGCAGACTGCGACCATAAAGTTTCTGTCTACGAGTTTTTTGATATATACCTCGGCGGCGTGATGAGGTATGCCGCACATAGGGGCGCGTTCGTCAAGACCGCAGCTTTTGCCCGTAAGCACAAGCTGCAGTTCCCTTGAAACTATCCTTGCGTCATCAAAAAATGTTTCATAAAAATCGCCCAGCCTATAAAGCAGGATATGCTTGGGATATTGTTTTTTTATGTCCCAATATTGCTTCATTCCGGGAGAAAGTCTGCTTTCGTCTATCTGTTCAGGCATTTGTGCCACTCTCCCGTGTTATCAGCCGCAGCCGCCGCAGGAAGCACAGCTTCCGCTGCAATGAGGAGGATTCTCGGGGCAGGTCATGGGGTCTTGTCCGTTAGCCGCACAGGTTATTATATAATTTATGCTTGCAAGCAGCTTGTCAAGTTCGTCCTTAGCCTGATTATATGCCGTCATCGATGGCATTGCCATTATCTCGTCATAAAGTTCTCTGATACTTGAATCGAGCGAGGTCATAGCGTCCGCATTCTTATCGGGTTTTGCCATTTCAACGCTGAGCTGCTGACGGAGCATATTAAATTCGCCCAGCTTGTTTTGCAGCGCGGTATCGTTATCCGCTTCCTTTGCAAGTTTATCCAGTTTTTTATAGCTTTCTTCCTGCTGTAAAGCAGCGCCAAGCGCTCTTACCTGTTCAATAATAGTCATGATAATGATTCTCCTTTATATTGATTATTTTTATAAATAACTTTAGTTAAGTCCGCCGCGGGTCATGCCGAGCGCAGCCGTTATTTCAGACTGTCTCGCCCGCGAGCGCCCAGTTCATTGCCTTTATGATCTTTACGTTTACAAAGCTGCCGATAAGTTCCTTATCGCCCTTAAAAACGACTATGACGCCCTCGTCATTTTTGCCGCAAAGCGTTCCCGCTTCTTTGCCCTCTTCTTCGGGCAGTACCCTGCATACTCTGCCGACAAACCTTGAAAGCCACTGCGTTGAAGTCTCGCGCTGTTCGAGCAGCAGTTCGCGCAGCCACAGTCCCTTTTGCTTGCGGCTGATATTATCGGGCATTTCGGCGGCTTTTGTCCCCGTCCTCGGCGAAAAAACAAACGAATATATATTGTCAAATTTTACACGCTTGATAAATTCCTTGGTCTGACAAAATTCCTCATAGTTCTCGCCGGGAAAGCCTACTATGATGTCTGTGGAAAATGAAAAATCGCTTTTTCTGCCCCTTGCATATTCCACTATATCCATATACTGTTCGGGCGTATAACGCCTGTTCATCTCTTTAAGTATGCGTTCGCAGCCCGATTGCAGCGCAAGGTGAAGCTGCGGACAGACCTTTTTTGAATCTATTATGGTATCAATAAGCTCCTTGGTCGCGTCTTTCGGGTGACTGGACATGAACCTTATCCTGAAATCGCCGTCAATAGCGTCAAGCGTCTTCAAAAGCTGCGGAAATCCGTAACTGTAAGAATTGACATTCTGTCCGAGCAGCATTATCTCCTTATAACCGTCTTTTACAAGCTGCCTTACTTCCCGCTCTATATCGTCGGGTCTTCTGCTGCGCTCTCTTCCTCTTACATACGGCACTATGCAGTATGTGCAGAAATTGTTGCAGCCGTACATTATCGGAACATATCCGATAAAACTGCTCGATCTTATCCTTTCATAGCCGTCCTCTATATCGCCGTATTTTTCTTCATTATTAAAAACGCGCACCCTGTTGCCGATAATATCGGCGAGCATGGAATAAAGTTCGCCGTAGGCGAACGTTCCGAAAACAAGGTCAACATGGGGAAAGGCTGCCTTTATCCTTTCCTCCGTCTTTTTTTGCTGCGCCATGCAGCCGCATATGCCTATTATCAGTTCGGGGTCTTTTTTCTTTAACCTTTTGAGCGCCCCGAGCGCGGCATAGACCTTATCCTCCGCATTTTCTCTTACAGCACAGGTGTTGTATATTATCAGCTTTGCGTCTGTCAGATCGTCACACGGCTGATAACCCGCCGCAGAAAGCGCACCCTTCAGCTTTTCGCCGTCGCTGACATTCTGCTGACAGCCGAAGGAATGAACAAAGCATTTGGGCTTGCAGCCGTTTTCGCGTTCAAAGGACGCCGAACAGCCTTTCAGATATTCAAGAGCGTCATTTTCAGCATTATTTACAGCGTCATTCACGCGGTCGAACTGCATTATAAGCACACTTCCTTTTACTTTACGGTCAATATCTATTATACAGCATGATCCCGTTATTGTCAACTAAGGCTTATTCTTTTTTTGCCTGATCATCAAGCGTAAGCGTATAGGCGGGGATAAATTCTTCGAGAAAGACCTCCGCTTCGGGCAGACCGAGCCTGTGGACGGCTTCAAGCGTTGCTTTTTCCGCCGAAGAAAAATCCGTGTTGCCCATATGTCTTTCTTCAATGCACTTTATCAGCGCCGAAAGTTTATCCGCGCCCTTTACCAGCTTGTGCAGCTCCTCGTCCTTTTCATCTTTGATAAGCAGCGAACGGTAATCCTCTCTCAGATCCTGCGGAAGATAACTCAGCAGCTGTTCAGCCGCGTTCGTTTCTATATCGTCATACGCCGAGCGTATATCGGAATTATAATATTTTATCGGAGTCGGGAGATCACCCGTTATTATCTCGGTAACATCATGATACATTGCAAGCAGCGCACACCTCTGAGGATCGACGCTGCCGCCGAATCTTCTGTTTCTTATAAGGGCGAGCGCATGGGCGATAAAGGCGGTTTCAAGAGAATGTTCGCTTATATTTTCTTCAATGGTATTGCGCATCAGCGCCCAACGGTTTATGTACTTCATGCGGGATATTACCGCAAAAAATTTTTCAGTCATTACATTGTTTCCTTTTCGTCCAAAAGACCGCCGCTTTTTGGTGCATTGCGGCGGTCACGGTATATACGCTCAGCGGCATTTGCGCGTAAGCGTTTTATTCGTAAAGCGGATATTTTTCGCAGATAGCGGTAACTCCCGCTCTTATCTCGTCTGCCTTTGCGTCAAAATCGGTCGCGGCAAGATAAATGAAGTCTGCGATCTTTAACATATCCTCCTCGACAAGTCCGCGCGTTGTTACGGCGGGCGTGCCTATTCTTACGCCGCTCGTTATAAACGGGCTTTGAGGATCGTTAGGTACTGCGTTCTTGTTTACGGTGATATACACCTGATCGAGTTTCTTTTCAAGTTCCTTGCCGGTAACGCCGAACGATTGGAGATCTACCAGCATAAGGTGGTTATCCGTTCCGCCCGAAACAAGGCTGAAGCCGTGCTTTACCAGTCCGTCTGCAAGAGCTGCGGCATTTTTTACCACCTGCTGAGCATAAGCCTTAAATTCGGGCTTTAACGCCTCGCCGAGGCAAACGGCTTTTGAAGCTATGACGTGCATGAGCGGACCGCCCTGTGTACCCGGGAAGATCGCCTTATTTATCTTTTTGATAAGCTCTTCGCTGTTGGTAAGTATCATTCCGCCGCGCGGACCGCGGAGAGTTTTGTGCGTGGTTGTCGTTACTATGTCGGCATAAGGAACGGGGGAAGGATGTACGCC
>CANPYF010000008.1 GCA_947587925.1 uncultured Ruminococcus sp. | reverse complement strand
TGCGAAGCCGGTTCGTTTCTTAATTTATTTTTCCATAGGGGTCTTTTGTGCTGTTCGCACAATTTGGGGCGGTTCAAGCGTAAACGGTACACGGACAAGGGGGGATTTTATGCCCAATTTTTTGTTTTATCCTCAATGCCGTCAATATGTTCAAAGAGGTCACCTTTTATCGTTATGCCCATGGGGTCTAATATAAAATCTATGCCCTCGCGCCTTGCCTGCTTCGCCGCAGGTACAAAGTCGCTGTCGCCTGAGATCAGGATGATCTGATCCACTTGTTTTTTAAAGGCGAGAGAAGCTATATCGACACCGATACGCATATCAACGCCCTTTTGGACTATGTTCAGCCTGCAATCGTCTAACGTTATTTCGTCTGCGGTGATCTTCCCCTGCATTAATTTTTTGAATGCTTCATATTTCAAATTATAATGCAGATCATTTTCGCTTAATCTGCCTAATCTCAGCGCAAACATTCTTTTTCTTTTCAGCTCTCCGAAAAAATCGTTTGTCCATTTATATTCGGGAGTTTTCGCAAGGTATATTGTGTTTCTTGTTATCGGGTCAAACACATTGCCGCTTGCGGGCGGACAGTCATAATAAAATATCCTGTACAGCTTTCTTTGCTCATATTTGTTGTGCAAATGCTGCATACAGTAGGAATGAAGCTCGTCAGCTCTTTCCTTCGGGTCGGCCTCTCCGCGAAAATAGTGCGCTCTTTTGCGGTAAAACCCGCCGTCTATCAAAATGGCGGTCTTAACTATAGGCAAAAACTGTATCATTTGTGACATACAACATACTTCTCCCTTTAATAATAAAAAAGCCCTTAGCCTCGTAACACCCCGAATGGTGGGGGAACTACTACTAAGAGCTTGCTATCATGTTTGTTGTGGAACTCCACACTCTTAGTATACTCGAAATTCGTGAAAAATATATATACATTTTGTGTAAAATATATTAAATATCCAAGTATGCAAATACTTATCCTATTAAATCTGCAAACCTCTAACCCCTTACCTCTAAAAAGCGAAGCGTTCTTACCTCTTAAAAGCGCAAGCGCTATTACTTTTAATAGCGCGGCGTTCTAAATCACATCTCAAACCCGATCTTATCTATACCTCGGCTGCCGAGCAGGTAGACTGCCGAGCCGAAATAGACTGTTTCTTTGTATTCCTTTTCGAGATGTGCCGAAGCTGCGAGAGTGCCACTGTAGGCGTATGAATAAACGTCCGTATCGGTGAGCAGCAGTACACGGTCGTCACTTACGGTAACGGATACCCCGTTCTTTATGTCCGCGACCTGTCGGCAGCCGCTTTCGCTCGCTTCATCGGCAGACGCTATCAGCAGCGTGCAGCCGCTGCGGCCGCCGCTTTTTACAAGTACCGAAACGCAGCTTTCGTCAAGACTGTAGGATACCAACTCGCCGCCGTACTCGCTTTGGGTCTTTATGCTGCCGTCCTCGGCAAGCGTGTACAGCCTGTTGTCGCCTATGACATTTATGTTTCCCGACTCGTTTTCAATGCAGGCTAACGCCAGACAATCGAGTTTTTCGCTTACCATTTTTTCGCCGTTATCGTCAAGCTCCACGCGGCTTATCTGCGAAAATATCGCGCCGTCCTCCGAAGCAAAGGAGCATATGTACGCATTTTTTCCGCTGTCGTCTATGTATATATCCGTTATATATCTGTCGCAGTCGTATCTGTATATCAGCTTGCCCTCTTTGTTGTAAAAGGACGCGCTTGACGGATATCTGTCGGAAGATTCGACTATCGCCGCAGTGCCGTTTTTGCCCAGCGAAGCGGTAAGTATCTTATCATCTGCATTTTTTGAATATAACTCGCCGTTTTTGTTGAACAGCGAAAAGCCCGTGCCGCTTATGTCGTACACCAGTACCCTTTTACCCTTGACTACCGCCGAGGGGTCGGCATAATCGTGACTGTAGCTTGCACGCTGTTTTCCGTTTGAATCATAAAATATCAGCGTATGCAGGTCGCTCACCACAAGCTCGTCCTTTATCACGTCAATGTGAGTATTCTCCTCCACCGTAATTGGAAAATTGCCCGCCGCGGGTTTGCCGTCATTTGTAACGGTGCTTACAGGCTTGTCAAATACCCCTTCGAGCTTTGGCAGCCAGAACGGATATGACACATATATGCTTAGTCCTACAAACAGCACGATCAGCACTGCAAGCAGCCGCTTCATCGCCCTTATCGAGCGTTCATTCTTACGAACCGTATTTATATCTGTATGCACGGCACGCTGAGTCCCGCCCTGTTCCGAACTATCCTTATAATCCATCTTTCATCATCTCCTCTATTAGAAGTTAGAACGCTTACGCTTTTAAGAGGTAAGAACGCTTCGCTGTTGGCAGAATAGAACGCTAACGCTTTTAAGAAGTTAGAACGCCGCACTATTAAAAGTAATAGCGCTCCGCTTTTTAGAAGTCAGAAGTCAGACTCCATAAACCCTATCAATAGAACACTCTATTCAAATATAATCCTTGTGGTTCGGCAGTCCTGCCTGCGAAAGTCCTGTCGCGGGAGTCTATCAGGCGGGCTATCGCGCCGCGTTCGAGCTTGCCCTCGTTCAAGGATAACAGCGTGCCTGCCATTATCCTTACCATGTTATATAAAAAGCCGTTTCCCGAAACGCTGAATATCACAAGTTCTCCCTCGCGGCGTACAGACGCGTCGTATATCGTCCGCACGGTGCTTTTGCCCATGCGCTGCGCCGCCGCTATCCCCTCATGACGGCAGAAAGCCCTGAAATCATGCTCGCCGATAAACGCCTTGACCTGTTCGTTGAGCATATCCGCGTCTATCGGTAAACGATAATTCAATGCCCTGTCGGCATAAAACGGGTCTTTGACGGGACTGCTGCGGATAACATATTCATACTCCTTGCCCTTGCAGCAATACCTCGCATGAAAATCTTCCGCCGCGTCCTCGCAGTTTATCAGCGCTATATCGCTCGGCAGCAGTGAATTTCCGCCGTTTATCAATCCGCCGCAGGGTATGGGATTAGCCGTGTGAAAATTAAAATAAAACTCCCTTGCGTGAACGCCCGTGTCCGTCCGTGAACAGCCGTATATGGTCACACTTTCGCCGAGCAGCTTTTCAAGAGCTTCCTCGACCGCCTGTTGGACGGTATAAGCGTTGCCCTGACGCTGAAATCCGTGGTACGCCGTACCGAGATACGCCATTTTTACCTTTATGTTGCGCATCATTCAGCCTTCTCGGTAACGATCTCAACGTTTTTGATGTCCCGCAGCCTTATTATCTTGCAGGAATCATCTTCTTCCATTTTTACCCAATCCTCATCAACGTCAACTATCAGACCTTCAAAATAATCGTCATAGGTTTCCAACGAAACCGTTTTCCCTTTAAGTTCCGCAATGAGCCTGCTCATGTTCTCCGCCCCTTCCGACGCATCAAGCGTCCTGAACATACGTTCGATATCATCTATTTTTCGTTTAAGCACGTCGATTTTCCGCGCAGAGCCTGTGACCGCAGCCAAAATGACCGCCAACATCACCGCCGCCGCGACCAATGCCGTTGTGTCTATTTCCATTTTTATCCCCTTATTAAAAATGTTAATGATCGAAAACGTCCGTTTTTCACGCAGCCCGCAGTTTCATCTTAACGCCGGTCAAGACGAGACCGATCAGCCGACAACATTAATTTCGTTTATGACGCTGAGCCTTATAAGAGTTATGGAAGCGCCGTTTTCTGCCGTTTCTTCTATTTTGAGCCATTCATCATCACAGTCAAGTACCTTTGCCGTTCTGACAGCAGCGCCTTCTTCTTTTATTTTGACGTTTTTTCCTTTAAGTTCTTTTACGAACCGGTACATATGACCCCCCGTTCCCGGTTTTTACCATCGATTCGAGCCGTCTTACTCTTGATTCTATCCTTGAAAAACGATCGTCCTTGCCGAATGCACTCATATGTTACTCTCTCCTTTGAAATCATTTCGTCAAAATATTCACAGCAATGACCGCGGCAAAAAATACCGCCGTGAATATGCAGCCGAACACATCACGCCTGCCCGCTTTCATCTGTTTCATGCGCGTTCTGCCCTCTCCGCCGTGATAGCAGCGGCATTCCATTGCAACGGCAAGCTCGTCCGCACGTCTGAACGACGAAGCGAACAGCGGAATGAAAATAGGCAGCATACCCTTTACCTTTTCGGTCAGAGTACCGGTGTCCAGCTCCGAGCCGCGCGCCTTCTGCGCACTTATTATCTTATCCGTTTCTTCGATAAGCGTCGGAATGAACCTTAGCGCGATAGTCATTATCATTGCAAGTTCATGCACGGGAAATTTTACCCTTTTTAGCGGTCCGAGCAGCCGTTCTATAGCGTCGGTTATATCTATCGGCGAAGTGGTGTATGTCAGCAGCGAAGAGCCGACTATAAGACAAATTATCCTCACCACCATAAACACTGCGGTGTCTATACCCTTGTCGGTTATCAGGATAAATTTCCATTCAAAAAGCTTATCTCCGTCCTTGACGAAAAAAATGTTGAGCAGCGCGGTGATAAGCACGAGCGGCGCTATCGGTTTCAGACTTTTTAACATCATGGCGGGCGGTATGCGCGATATCGCAAAAATAAGCAGCGTAAACGCAATGCAGACGCAAAGCCCCGCCATACCCTTGGCGCTGAAAAGCATGACGATAAAAACTATCGTCAGCACGAGTTTTACCCTCGCGTCCATTTTATGCACAGCCGAGCTGCCCGGAAAGAACTGCCCGATCGTTATATCTTTAAGCATTACACTTTCTCCTGACCGCCGAGCCGTTCTTTAAGTATACGCTCGGCGTATTTTACCGTATATACATCATCGGGCAGATCAAAGCCCATTTTTCTCAGTTTCATAAATATCTTAGTTACCTGCGGAACGCTAAGCCCGATCTGCTCGAGCTGCTGTGCGCGTGAAAATACCCTTGGCGGCGTATCAAAGCAAAATACCGAGCCTTTATCCATTACAAGTATCCTGTCCGCAAACCCCGCGATATCCTCCATAGAATGGGATACCACAATGACCGCGCTGTTTTTTTCCTCGCGGTAGCGTTTTATTATGTCAAATATCCGTTCTCTGCCCTGCGGGTCAAGACCCGAGGCAGGCTCGTCCAGTATCAGCGCCTGAGGCTGCATGGCGATAACGCCCGCTATCGCCGCGCGTCTTTTCTGTCCTCCCGAAAGTTCAAACGGCGACCTGTCGAGCAGTTTATCATCAAGCCCCACAAGTTCTGCGGCTTCCCTCACCCGCATATCCGTCTGTTCGTCGCTAAGCCCCATATTTTTCGGACCGTACGCGATATCTTTATAAACGGTCTCTTCAAAAAGCTGATATTCGGGGTATTGAAAGACCAGCCCTATTTTAAAACGCGCTTGGCGCAGTTTTTTCTTGTCGGCGTTTATATCCTCGCCGTCTATCAGCACCCTGCCCGCGCTCGGCTTCAGCAGTCCGTTGAAATGCTGTATAAGCGTAGATTTTCCCGAACCCGTATGCCCTATAATGCCTACAGCCTCTCCGCGCTCTATATCAATGCTCACATTATCCACCGCGACCTTGCGAAACGGCGTATTTTCGCCGTAAATGTATGTGAGCTGTTCGGTCTTGATTATGCTCATATCTCACTTTCCTTTTCCCGAGCGTCTTAGTTTTTTTATTACAAAAAGGGTAAATATTATAACAAGCCAAATAATGGTAAACACAGGTATTTGCCTGCCGTATAACCCAAGGCTGTACTGCACGGCTGCGCCGCTCAGTGCCCATGATAACCAGAAAAACTTGCTCAAAAGCACTGACGCTGCCGCGTCCGAAAGTTTCCCGCCGTACTCGTTTATTTTGGCGTATTTGCCGCTGACCATGCCGTATATCACCCACAAAAGGTAGACGGTCACTGCCGACATGATCGGCAGTCTGCGGTAAAGCACGCCCCAAAATATGTTGTTTATCGGCACTGTCAGGCTGATAAACCTGACCGCCGCCGTTACGAACGAAGCCGTAAACCAAAATGACAATTTATCGAGCGGATAAAAGAACATATCCGCAAGTTTATCTATCATAGCCTATCCTTTCAGCAGCCGCGCTATCGCCTGTACACATTCGTCCTCGTAAAGTATATCCGCAGGCATATCATATCCTGCCTTTGACAGCCTGTACGCCAGCTCTGTCGCCTGCGGCACGTCAAGTCCGAGATTTTTCATTGTCTGCACCTGTGAGAACACCTGCTTGGGCGCTGAATCGAGTATTATCTCGCCGTCGTCTATAACGACCACCCTGTCAGCCTGCGCCGCTTCGTCCATATAATGCGTAATAAGCACTATGGTAACTCCGTTTTCGCGGTTGAGCTTTTTTATCGTTTCCATTACTTCCCTTCTGCCCTGCGGGTCGAGCATTGCTGTCGGCTCGTCGAGCAGTATACATTCGGGCTGCATGGCAAGTATGCCCGCTATGGCAACGCGCTGTTTTTGTCCGCCCGAAAGACGGTGCGGCGCGTGCATACGATATTCGTACATACCAACGGTCTTGAGCGAATCGTCCACCCTGCGGCGTATCTCGGCGGGTTCTACCCCGAGATTTTCAAGGGCAAAGGCAACGTCCTCTTCAACAATGGTCGCAACTATCTGATTATCGGGGTCTTGGAACACCATGCCCGCGCTGCGCCTTATATCCATAAGATTTTTTTCTTCCGCAGTATCCATGCCGTTTACATAGACCTTTCCGCCCTCGGGCAGATATATCGCGTTAAAGCACTTGGCAAGCGTCGATTTGCCCGACCCGTTATGCCCGAGCAGCGCAACGAAGCTGCCGCGTTCTATATTTAAGCTGATATTTTTAAGCACTTCGTTTTTTACGGGCTTTTCCGAGTAATTATCCGTAAAAGAAAATTTTAAGTCCTTTGCTTGAATAAAATTATCCATTTTCCCTCTCTGAAATATCGTTTGACAACCATAATGCGGTCGAACCGCAGGGCAGAGCGCACCCTGCGCCCTCTACGGGCAGTCCTATCTCGTCCGCGCTCACTCTGCCGCCGAAACGCTTGGTTATGACTTCGCTGAGTATATAAGCCATTACGGACGGCGAAAGACCTGTCGTATAGCTGTTGAGCAAAAAGGCGAGCGGTCTGCCGCTCAATGCCTGCGAGCATACCTCGACAAGTTCATAAACGCAGTCCTCCAGTTTCCATACCTCTCCGCCCGGTCCTCTGCCGTAGCTCGGCGGGTCCATTATTATAATGTCATATTTATTCTGCCGCCTTATCTCGCGCTTTACGAATTTTTCGCAGTCGTCCACTATCCAGCGCACAGGCTTGCCGGCAAGCCCGCTCGCGGCGGCATTGTCCCGCGCCCATGATACCATTCCCTTTGACGCGTCAACGTGCGTCACCGCAGCACCCGCTGCGGCACAGGCAAGCGTTGCGCCGCCCGTATAGGCAAACAGGTTGAGCGCCTTGACGGGGCGGTCAGCCGATGAAATTATCGACCTGAGCAGCTGCCAGTTCACCGCCTGTTCGGGAAAAAGTCCCGTATGCTTAAAGCCTGTCGGGCGTATCAGAAAACTCAGTCCCTCAAAGGATATCTTCCAGCTTTCGGGCAGTCTGCGCTTAAATTCCCATTCTCCTCCGCCCTTTGCCGAACGGTGATAAACACCGTCCGCACGCTCCCATTTATCGCTTTTGTGCGGTGTTTTCCAGATTATCTGCGGGTCGGGGCGGCGGAGTATTATCCCGCCCCAACTTTCAAGCTTTTCTCCGCAGCTTGCGTCAAGTATCTTATATTCTTTCCATTCCGATGCTATCCTCATAATATCCTTCCGGTCTTATCACATTTTTTCTATAAGCGAAGCGACATGGTTTGCATAAGAGGTTATCTCGTCGATATCTCTGCCCTCTATCATGACGCGCACGAGCGGTTCTGTACCCGATTCGCGCACAAGTATGCGTCCCTCGCTGCCGAGTTTCTGCTCTATGTCGGCTATCGCCTTTGTAACAGACGGCGTTTTTATCCACATACCCTTTTTATCGGGGGTTATCCTTACGTTATTGAGCACCTGCGGATAGCTTTCCATGCAGGAGGCAAGCTCGCTTGCCTTTTTGCCGCTTTGGGCGAGTATGCCGAGCAGTTTTACTCCTGTAAGTTCGCCGTCACCGGTATTTGCTATATCGAGCAATATGACATGACCCGACTGTTCGCCGCCGAGATTGCAGCCGTTTTCAAGCATATTTTCCAGAACATACCTGTCGCCCACCGCAGTGACCGCGGCGTTTACGCCCTCTTTTCCCGCGAACTTGAAAAAGCCGATATTTGTCATGACCGTGACCACGCAGGTATTTTTCTTCAATTCGCCCTGTTCTTTCATATGCCGCGAGAATATCGCAAGTATCTTATCTCCGTCAATAAGTTCGCCGTTCTCGTCAGCGGCAAGGCATCTGTCGGCGTCGCCGTCAAAGGCAAGACCTATATCGCAGCCGTATTCAACGACCGCCTTTTTCAGGTCGTCCATATGCGTAGAACCGCAGTTATCGTTGATATTGCTGCCGTCAGGCTCGCTGTGGATAAAAATGCACTCCGCGCCCAGACCTTTGAATATCCTTTCTGCCGTCTTGCTTGCCGAACCGTTGGCACAGTCTATGACCGCCTTTATGCCGTCAAGACGGCTGCCCGCCGACATTATGTGTTCTATGTAATCATCAGCCGCTTTTTCGCAGTAGGTTATCCTGCCTATATCGCAGCCGTCTTTAAGTTCTATCTTTTCGGGAGTGTCGAGTATCAGCGATTCTATTTCCTCCTCCACCTTATCGGGAAGTTTGAATCCTGTCGAGGAAAACAGCTTTATGCCGTTAAATTCCACCGAATTGTGCGACGCGCTTATCATCGCGCCCGCGTCCGCTTGGTATTTTTTTACAAGATATGCCACTGCGGGCGTGGGTACTACCCCGAGTATCACCGCGTCCGCGCCCACCGAGCATATGCCCGCCGCAAGCGCGGCTTCAAGCAGGTCGCCCGAAATACGGGTATCTTTGCCGATAATTATTTTAGGTCTTCTTCCGCAGTCCTTTGCAAGTACGGCGGCGGCTGCCCTGCCGATATTCATTGCGGTCTCGCAGGTTAGCTCTGTTACAGCCACTCCCCTTGCGCCGTCTGTGCCGAATAATCTTCCCATTGTAAGGATCTCCTTTAATATATTAATAATGTATATGACCTTTAAAAATGCGTCTGACCGTCCTTCAATATACCGAGATGATCGTAAGCAAGCTGTGTCGCCATTCTTCCGCGCGGCGTTTTTGAAAGGAATCCGAGCTGCATAAGAAAAGGCTCGCACTCATTTTCAAGCGTCACCGCTTCTTCGCCTATTGCCGCGGCAATGGTCTGAAGTCCAACAGGGCCTCCGCCGTAGCCCTTTATTATCATTTCGAGCATTCTGCGGTCAAGCTTATCCAGACCGAGTTCGTCAATATCCAGCCGCTCGAGCGTAAAACGCGCCATTTGAGCGGTTATCCTGCCGTCACCGTATATCTGCGCGAAATCCCTTGCACGCCTTAGCAGACGGTTTGCGATACGCGGTGTTCCGCGCGACCGCCGCGCCAGTTCGGCAGCGCCCTCATCATCACAGACAACGCCGAGTATCACGGCAGAACGCTTTATTATATCGCAAAGCTGTTCGGGTTTATACAATTCCAGCCGTTCGATTATGCCGAAACGATCTCTGAGCGGTGCGCTGAGCTGTCCTGCGCGTGTCGTTGCGCCGATAAGCGTGAATTTGTTCAGTTCAATGCGGATAGACCGCGCCGCAGGGCCTTTTCCCATGATTATATCGAGTGCAAAATCTTCCAGCGCGGGATAAAGTATCTCCTCGACCTGACGCGAAAGGCGGTGTATCTCGTCAATAAAAAGGACATCACCTTTTTCAAGATTAGTCAGCAGTGCGGCAAGGTCGCCCTGTTTTTCGATAACAGGACCGCTCGTTTCGCGGATATTAACGCCCATTTCATGCGCTATTATCTTGGAAAGCGTTGTTTTGCCCAGTCCGGGAGGACCATAGAGCAGAACATGGTCGAGAGCGTCGCCGCGCAGCTTTGCAGCTTCGATACATATTTTAATGTTATCCTTGACCTCGTCCTGACCGATATATTCGGACAGGGTGGTCGGTCTTAAACCGACTTCAAAATCATCTGTGGTATCCTCCTGCCGGTTTTCGGGGGAGAGTACACTGCGTTCAAATTCAAATTCGCCTTGTTCTATCATAGGTAAATTACTCCGTTTAGATATATTTCACCGTTACATAATATGCAGACGGGTGCATGGTGGATATAAGCCCAAAACCGCGTCAGAAACGGGCGAGGGCGATAAGCGCTTTTTTGATAAGTTCCTCAACGCTTAAAGAGGGGTCGAGGGAGGACACGGCGGCGGCGGCTTCCGCAGAGGAATAACCCAGAACTTGAAGCGCGGTTATCGCTTCGGCTGCCGCACTGCCCTCGGCGGGAGGGGGAACGGGACTGCTGCCGCGTACCGAAAGAGTTTCGCCGACAAGCTTGTCTTTAAGCTCTAAAATTATGCGCTGTGCGGTCTTTGCGCCGATACCTTTTACCATTGTCAAAGATTTGACATCGTCCGTTGCGGCACATAATGCGAAACGCTGCGGGTCCATTTCGGAAAGAATGGCGAGAGCGGCTTTAGGACCTACGCCGGAAACGGAAATAAGCAGGCGGAAGCACTTCAGCTCCTCGCGGTCGGCAAAACCGTAAAGGTCAATGCCGTCTTCGCGGACGGAAAGGTGTGTATACAAACAAACGCGGGATTCGCCCGAAATTTTCTTTAACGTTGTGTATGTGGTCTTGCAGCAATAGGCTACGCCGCCGCAGTCGACAACGGCGGAATCATAATCGGTGCAGACAAGTTTGCCTGTGAGGGAATAAAGCATATGCAGAACCTTCTTTAAAAAAATTTAAAAAAATTATTTGGACGCGCCGTTAGCGGAGATAAGGCGGCGGGTATTGAGCGAATAAGCGTGGGTCATGGCGAGGGCGAGGGCGTCGGCGGCATCGTCGGGGCGAGGGATCTCTTTCAAATGAAGGGCGGTACGCACCATTTGCTGCACCTGTTTTTTTTCAGCCATACCGAAGCCGACGACCGAGGACTTGACCTGCAAAGGGGTATACTCAAAGATAGGGAGAGCCTTTTGGACAGCCGCGAGGAGGGTGACGCCGCGAGCCTGTGCAACGTTGATAGCCGTTTTTTGGTTATCGTTAAAAAAAAGCTTTTCAATAGCGACTTCCTCGGGGGAAAAGGTATCTATCAAAAATTTAACATCATTATAAATAGTAAGCAGGCGGCGTTCAAAGGGGAGGTCGGGGGAGGTAGTGACCGCGCCGAATTTAACGAGGGTGAAAGCGTTAGAGGAATAATCGACAATGCCGAAGCCGACGATAGCGAAGCCGGGGTCAATACCAAGAATACGCACGAAAAGACACCTCCGAAAAAACTTACATACACATTAATTATAGCACAACAAGAGGAAGTTTGCAAGAGGTGAGCGAAAAAAATAAACAAAAGAGGGAGAAAAAGCCGACATGAAGAACATATATTCCGACAAGCGGCGTATATAGTAATAACATTTTATTAATTTACATATGATTTTTAGTTATGTGCGTAAAAATTCATTAAATAATAACAAAGAATACTTAAATATATTGTATAATCGTAAACGAATAGAAGAAAACGGAGCGTATTATGCGTGTTTTAAGAAAATGCCGCTTCGGACTTCTCTTCAAAAGAGACGGGCGCAATGCCCCGATCAAAGAAGTTATAGTAAAATTTTTGAGGAGGTATTTTTAAATGCAATCGAAAAAGATCATTGCAGGAACAATGTCGCTTCTGATGGCATTCGGAAGTGTTGCCGGTACTGTGGGAACAGCGTTTGGTACTGCGGTTATGGCTTCGGCGGATGCGGTTGCTCCTTCTGTTGATGCTAATGCAGATTCGGCTACAAAGCTTAAAGCTGCTATAAGTGCTGCACAGGACGAGATTGACGCAATTTCTAAAGGATTGAGCACTACAAAAGCTGAAACAGCTAATGACAGCACACTTCAAGCTGTTATAGCTGCTGTAGTAAACAAAGCTAATAGTGTTACAAACGGAATAAGATTCAAAGGCAATGACTCGTACGGAAACACAGTGGGCACTGATGCCACAGACGCAAGCAATCAAGGTACAGTTGCTGTAACAGGTACAACCGCTGACGGAAAGGTACTTAAAGCAACTATTTCCTTCACTTTCGACAATAAAACCGAGTCTGTTACAGTTAATATTACTCCGAGCGTTCAGGAACAACCTAAATCAGCAAATGATTTGGCAACAATCGCTAAAAATTATATAACTAATGAAAATAATTTTTCAGTTAAGCCCGGAATGACATCCGCTGATGTAAAGGCTGCTCTTCTCGAAGCGCTTAAAGATTATACTGATTTCTCTGTAGAAGTAACAGCGTTTGAACAGCCAACCGACACAGAGATTGTCTTTGATTTTGTTGTAACATATAAAAATGTTCCGTCTACCAAGCAGGAAAAAGTTTCTTGCAAAACATCAACCAGCGATATGCTTGATGTAATAACTAACAAAGTAAAGCAAAAAATTGAAGCACTTAACCTTGCGAGTGAAGAAGCAGCTGCCGCAAGAGAAGCAGTTGATGATGCAATAGAATCTGTTAAAACAGAGTTTGATGTAGAGTTCACATATCATGTTGACAGCTTTGATTATGCAAAGCCTTCTTACGATGCCGACGGAAAATTATCAGGAAGCGTTAAGGTTACATACAACAACAAGGACAAAGTTGTAGACTTTAATAAAACTCTTCCCAAGCTCACAAAGCCTGCGGCAACAATACTTGGTGAAGTTCTTGCAGCAATGGAAAAAGAACTTGACGAAGTTAAAATTTATGAGTACAATCCTTCAACATCGCCTGATGATGTTGCTACTTGGGCGACTCAGTTCTGCAAGGATCGCGGTGTAACGCTTACTTTCACAAATAAATTTGAGAAATCATCAACCGCACCGATGGAACTGACTCTTTATTACAATGCATCTTATGCAGATGCTTCTAAAGCCTACGAATCTGATGTAAATCTTTATACAAATGATGAAAAGTACGAGTTTGCTAAAAATGATCTTGCTAAGGCTTTAACAGAGTATTTTAAGAATACAGATCTTGATTCTGCTACAGATTCGGCTATACTTAGTACTGCTAATGATGCTGTAAAGAAGTATGGAATTTCTTTGGCTTGGAGCGAAAAAGATCCTTTTGTTCATAAAATGAGTGCCTATGATGTAGATGGTGCGATTACTGGATCTTTAGCTGTTGTAGGCGGTAGCAAAGAATACAAGATCAATCAAACAAAATCAGGCACAGACAGAGTTCAGGCTGCAAAAAATGCTCTTGAAAAGTATATCTCTGATAAGCATAATGCTGGTTTAGACTTCCTTTACAGCAATAATGCAAATATTTATTGGGATGACTACAAAATTGATTCTTGGGAAATAACCAGCTTCCAAGATAATGTTAAGAAGAATGTAGCATATGCGCTTGGTATTTATGATGATGATACTATAAATTCAAAATTCTCGTATACCAAATTCGACTATAAAGACCCCACAACATCAGAAGACGGTTATGTTGCTGGTACTCTTCATGTAAATGATGTTGATGGTCAAAGCGGTGACGTAGATTTCAAATATGTTGTTGAAAAAACGCTGACACCTGAAAAGAGAATTGATTTAGTTGCCGAAGCCCTTGAAGATTATCTTAACAATAAGCTTACAAGTGATAAGGACGCAACAATTACTGTAGGAACCGCTACAAAGCACGCTGATATAGTCAAAGCTGCTAACGAATTCCTCAAGAAGAATTGCTATAATACAAATATTTCAAGTTGGTATGATTGGTCGACTAATTCAGAAATAAATCATGACAAATATCCTTCTAATGGATGGTCTGATGCGTCATGCGGATATGAAGTTGAATTTATTGCTGAAACTGAATCTGGTTATGAAAAAACTCTTGTAAATGACGAGAAGAGCAAAATAACTGGTAAATTGGTTTGCAGATCAACATCTCTTAGCAATCCTAATGTTAAAGAAAACAGAATCACCTATACTGCTGATGTCAATGTTAATATAAATTATAGTGTAGTGGCTGATAAATATCAGGAAGCAGTAAGAGTTGCAAAAAGCACTTTATCGACATTTGTTCCGACAAATGATGTAAAAGCGCAAGATCTTAAGGATGCAATTACTAAAGCATGGGAGTCAGCAGGACTTTCTGGTTTCACCGTTGAGGATACAGTTGATAGCATAACAGTGAAGAAATCAGATGCTGGAAATGATGGTAGTGTTACTGGTAGTTTCTATGTAAAAGAGACTGCAACCGGAAAGCAAACTGTTGTTTCTGTTGATCTTAAGATCCCCAGAACACTCTCTGTAACTGACGCACTCACAGGCGCTAAGGAATATGTTGAAAGCAAGCTTGCAGAAGCAAAGGTCAACAACGACGTAACCGAAACCGAAATGGTTGAACTTGCACAGGCTGCTCTTAATGAATATGCTAACAACAACGGCATAAGCGGTCTGACTGCTACTAAGGATACATTTGATCTTACTAAGGCGACCACCGAGAAGGAAGGCGCTGTTAAGGGTACTGTTACCATTACATACAGCGGTGTTTCCGACAAGGCTGCTTACGAAGTTAAGATCGACAAACTCGAAGAGGAAGAGCCTCCTGTTGAACTGACTGTCGGCAAGGTCGATGAGTCGGCTGACTTCACAAGCACTACTGACGCTATCAGAATCAACTGGACAAGAACTCAGGGCGCTGACGGTTACAGAGTTTATGTTCTTGACAAGGCTACTAACAAGTATAAGACTGTTAAGACCCTCGGAAAAGGCTCTGTAAATACTTACAGGATCTCCGGTCTCCAGGCAGGCACTGAGTATCAGTACGTTGTTAAGGCGTTCATCAGAGATGATGAGGGTAACCCGATCTGGGGCGTAAAGAGCGATCCTATCGTTGCTGCTACCGATCCTGTTGCTACCACTGTAAACTCCAACACCGCTACCAAGAATGCGGTACGCATTAAGTGGAGCGCAGTTGCCGGCGCAGACGGTTACAAGGTACAGGTTTGGGATTCCGCTAATCAGGAATGGACGACTGTTAAGCTGACCGCTAAGACCGAAGCAAGATTCAGCGGACTTAAGGCTAACACCTCTTATAAGTACAGAGTACAGGCGTTCAAGCGCGTTGCAGGCACAAAGACCTACAGCAAGTGGTCCAAGTCCTACACCGCTAAAACCAAAAAATAATTGATCCTCGTGATCTTAACGGAGACTCGCAAGAGTCTCCGTTTTTTTGTAAAAAAGTATTTTTTTAAAAGCACTTGAAATAGATCCGCGATTATGGTATAATAATCTAAATAGGAGGTGCTGACTATGCCCATAACGTTCAATGAAAATCAAATGAGCTTCAAACTCGCCGCAAATAACAGCTGCTATATGATGAAGGTCGCCCCCGGCGGCTACCTTGCTCATGTTTATTTTGGCAAAAATGTCCCCGACGATGACCTCACTTACCTGCTAAGGCTCGACGAAAACCCCTTTACCCCCGAGGTCAACAACCGCGACCTCGCCTGCTATATGGACACCCTGCCGTTTGAATACCCCTGCTTCGGTCTGGGTGATTACCGCGAACACGCGTTCTCGATTATGGATAAAAATGGCGCGTCGACCTGCGATCTCCGCTATACGTCCCACAGGATCTATGACGGCAAGCCCAAACTCGAGGGTCTGCCCGCGACCTTTGCCAACAGCGACAGCGAAGCTCAGACGGTTGAAATTCTGATGACCGACAAGCCCGCCAACCTCGAGGTAACGCTGATCTACACGGCATTCGCCGACCTTGACGTGATAACGCGCTCGGTTACCGTTAAAAATATCGGCAGCGACAAGGTTTACCTGACCCGCGTTTATTCAGCCTGCGTGGAGCTTGACAGCGAAAAATATGACATGATTACGCTCAACGGCTCATGGGCAAGGGAACGCGCCCCCGAACGCTGCCGCCTTCACCACGGCAAACAGCTTATCGACTCGATGCGCGGCGAATCCTCTCACCAGAATAACCCGTTTACGGCAATTTGTGCCAATAATGCCGACGAAGACAGCGGCGAGGTGTACGGTTTCAACTTCGTTTATTCGGGCAATTTCGTTTCGGAAGCGGAAGTCACGCAGCACAAAAAGACCCGCTATCTCATGGGCATAAACAGCTGCGATTTCAAATGGCTGCTCGAGCCGAACGAGGTATTTACCGCCCCCGAGGTCGTTATGGTATATTCTGACAGCGGACTCGGCAAGATGTCGCGCACCTTCCACGACCTTTACAGAAATAACCTTATCCGCGGCGAGTACAAGGATAAGCGCCGCCCTATCCTCATAAACAACTGGGAGGCTACATATTTCAATTTCACGGACGAAAAACTTCTGCAGATCGCGCAGGAGGCGTCAAAACTCGGCATAGAAATGCTCGTCATGGACGACGGCTGGTTCGGTCACCGCGATTCGGACAATTCCTCTCTCGGCGATTGGTTCGTTTATGAGAAAAAGATCGCTGGCGGACTTAAAGCGCTAGTTGACAAGGTAAATTCGCTCGGTATGAAATTCGGTATCTGGTTCGAGCCTGAGATGATCTCCCCCGATTCCGAACTTTATAAGCAGCACCCCGACTGGGCAATTCAGGTAAAAGGCAGAGATCTGACGCTTTGCCGCGAACAGTATGTGCTTGATTTTTCGCGAAAGGACCTCCGCGACCATATTTATGCAAAAATGCGCGCGATACTCGATTCGGCTAATATCGAATACATCAAATGGGATATGAACAGGCAGCTGACGGAGGTCGCCTCCAATGCGCTGCCCGTTGAACGTCAGCGGGAGCTCTGGCACAGATATGTCCTCGGTGTTTACGATCTTATGGAGCGGCTTACGACAGATTATCCGCATATCCTGCTGGAAAACTGTTCGGGCGGCGGTGCGCGTTTCGACCCGGGTATGCTTTATTATTCGCCGCAGATCTGGTGTTCGGACGATACCGACGCGATAGAACGCCTTAAAATACAATACGGCACTTCAATGTGCTACCCCTGCTCGGCAATGGGCGCACACGTTTCCGACTGCCCGAATCACACGGTCGGCAGGAGCACGCCGTTTACCACGCGCGGACACGTTGCAATGGTCGGCACTTTCGGATATGAACTTGATGTTACCAAAATATCCCAACAGGACAGGGACGCTATCCCCGCCCAGATCGCCGAATTTAACAAATATAACGCCCTTGTGCGCACGGGAGATCATTACCGCATAGGAAATATTTTTGAGGACAACCTCTGGGACGCATGGATGTTCGTTTCAAAGGATAAAAGCGAAGCTTTGTTTGAATTTGTGCAGGTACTCTGCCGCCCGAATGAGCGTTCGCGCAGAATAAAACTCAAAGGTCTTGACCCCGACGCGTATTATTACGAGGAGCAGACGCCCGATGTCACCCTTTCGGGACAGGCGCTCATGCAATGCGGCGTTAATATCGGCGGATTGTGGGGAGATCATCAGTCAAAAATACTGCATTTTATCAAGGCAGAAAATTAAAAAACGAGGGAAAAAATGGAACTTACAATATCGGAATATACCGCTGAGGATATCCCCGCGCTTTGTGACATATGGAACGAAGTGGTAAAAGCAGGCAATGCTTTTCCGCAAATGCAGCCGCTGACCCTGGAGGAGGGAAAGGACTTTTTCGCCTCGCAGACCTACTGCGGCGCGGCAAGGGCGGGCGAAAGGATAGTCGGTATGTATATCCTCCACCCGAACAATGTCGGCAGGTGCGGACATATTGCCAACGCCAGTTTTGCCGTTGACGGCAGCCTGCGCGGTATGCATATCGGTGAAGCGCTCGTGCGCGACTGCCTTGAACAGGCTGAGCGGCACGGATTCAGGATAATGCAGTTCAACGCGGTCGTAAGCGGCAACACCGCCGCGCGAAAGCTGTATGAAAAGCTCGGCTTTGTGCAGCTTGGCGTCATAAAGGACGGATTTATGCTTGCTGACGGCAGCTATTGCGATATAATACCGTATTATTATACTATTGTCAATAATTAAAGGAGGAAAATATGCAGCTGAAAAAAATGACCGCGCTTTTTTGCGCCGCCGCGCTGACTATAGGCTGTTTCAGCGGCTGTTCAAAAAAAGAGAGCAGCGACAGTAAAAATAATTCTTCAGGCGGCAATGCTCAGACCGAAAAAACCGAATACTATAACGCTCAGCCTGTCGATACGGGCTGGGAGTGGGGCAACGCCGTAATAATGGGCGGCGGATTTGTGCCTAACATAATTTACAACCCGACCGAGGAGGGTCTTGCCTACTGCCGCACCGATATAGGCGGCGCATACCGCCTTGACAAGGAAACGGGAAAATGGGTATGTATAACGGATTTTATCGGAAATGACGACTGGAACCTTATGGGTATCGAGAGCATTGCGACCGACCCCGTTGAGCCTAACAGAGTTTATCTGGCGGCGGGTACATATACAAACAGCGCGGGCGCTATGCTGCTTTCGGACGATTACGGCAAAAACTGGGTCAAGGTCGACACGGAATTTGCAATGGGCGGAAACGAGGTCGGCAGAGGTGCGGGCGAACGCCTTCAGGTTGACCCGAACGATAACAGCGTGCTTTATTTCGGCTCGCGCGGCGACGGTCTTTTCCGCTCGGAGGACTACGGCAAAAGCTGGCAGCTTGTCGAAAGCTTCCCCACAAAAGGCGGATACACCGAGGACGGCTTCTCGATAGGCATTACATGGGTAGCGTTTGATAAAAGTTCGTCAAAATCGGGCGAACGCTGCAAGACCATCTTCGCGGGCGCAGCCGTTACGGAGGGCAATGTGATCTTCCGTTCGGACGACGCGGGCGAAACATGGACGGAAGTCGAAAACCCGACATATGCCAAAACGGGCAAAAACAGCGGCATGAAGCCCGTTCAGGGCGAAATTTCGAGCGACGGTTATCTTTACTGCACGTTCGGCGACAAGGTAGGGCCTAACAATGCCATGAACGGCTCTGTGCAAAAATATTCCATAACTGAAAAAACATGGCAGGAAATAACCCCCGATTTGAGCTACACCTGCGGCTACAGCGGAATAAGCGTTGACCCTAACGACCCGAATATGATAGTCTGCACCACCCTTGACCTGTGGGCGGTCATTGACAACGTTTATACGAGCCTTGACGGCGGCGAAACGTGGACAGGCATATGGAATGCCGAAACGACAGCAAGAAATTACGAACTTGATATAAGCGACTGCGAATGGCTCGACTGGCAGGGACAGCTAAAACCCGGCTGGTGGATGACGGGCGTTGCGATAAACCCGTTCAACCCCGACGAGATAATGTACGGCACGGGAGCGACCATTTTCAAGACGGAAAACCTTGTTACCGCCGTAAACGCGGGCGTTGAGAGCACCCCGATAAAAATATCGGTAGCCGCGCAGGGTATCGAAGAGACCGCTATTTTCGACTTTGTTGCGCCTAACGCAAATGACGAGAACGCGCCCGAACTTTACTCGATACTCGGCGACCTTTACGGATTCAAGCATACGGACGTTACCAAAGCTCCGAAGGAGCATTTCGGCGACTTCAAATCGACATCTCTCGACTGTGCAATGCTCGATTACAACATTGTGGTAAGGGCGACAGACGAGGACAACGGAACGGTATACTATTCGACCGACGCCGCCGAAACCTGGAACAAGGTCGCCACACTCCCGAAAGAGGAAGGCAGGAGCCTTGTTAAATCGGGCGGAACGGTAAAACTTTCCGCTGACGGCAAGACCATTCTGTGGCAGCCGGGGCTGACAGGCAGTTCGGTATACATGACAAAGGACTACGGCGAAAACTGGACGGCGGTAGATGGACTGCCCGCAGGCTGTCAGATAGAAACGGACAAGGTCAACCCCGACCGATTCTACGCAGCGCGTGACGGCAAGTTCTACATGAGCGCGGACGGCGGAGAAACATGGAAAACGATAGCGGATATGCTTCTTGCAAGCTTCACATACGAAGCTTGTCCCGATACCGAGGGCGACCTGTGGATATCGGTAGGCGCGGGCGGCGTATACTATCTTGACGCGGACGGCGACGCCGTTCTCACGCCCGTATCAAAGGATATCCAGGACTGCTCCTGCGTATCGCTCGGAAAAGCCGCCGAAGGCGCGGATTACATGACCCTTTATATGCTCGGCGAAGCCAATGAGCAAGGCAGAGGGGTCTATATGTCCACCGACAAGGGCGCGACATGGACGCGAATAAATGATGATACCCAGCGCTGGGGCAACGTCAACAACGTTATCTCGGGCGACCCGAAAGTCTTTGGCAGAGTTTATTTGTCGACTAACGGCAGGGGAATTATAATGGGTAACATTAAAAAATAAAAAAGATCAAGGGGAGCATTTCAAATGCTCCCCTCTTTTTGTTTTATTTAAATTTCTTGCTTTGAGCAACCGCCAGTTCGTCACACCGTTCGTTTTCGGGATGCCCCGCATGACCCTTTACCCAGATAAAATGCACGTCATGCACTTCAAGCAGCGCAAGCAGCTTTTCCCATAGGTCGGGATTGAGCGCGGGCTTTTTGTCGGGCTTTATCCAGCCGTTGGCTTGCCATTTTTTTGCCCAGCCCTTTGTGACCGAATCGACCACATATTTTGAATCGGTGGTAAGCGTGACCTTGCAGGGTCGTTTTAACGCGCTCAGCGCGGCTATTACGGCGGAAAGCTCCATGCGGTTGTTGGTAGTTTCCGCTTCGCCGCCCGAAAGCTCCTTTTCATGCTCTCCGCAGCGCAGCAACGCTCCCCAGCCGCCCGGTCCGGGATTGCCCGAACACGCGCCATCGGTAAATATCTCGACCTGCGTCATGCTGTCATGAACCGCAGCTTTCACAGTCGGCGCAGTCCTCGATTTTGCCGACTATCGGCTCGGGGTCGATACCGTTTTTGCGGTAATAATCCGCAAGCGCGGCTTTGGTAGCCTGTTCGGCAAGCACCGAACAGTGGAGTTTTGCGGGCGGAAGTCCGTCAAGAGCCTCGATAACCGCCTTGTTGGTGAGTTTTACGGCGTCCTCGACAGGCTTGCCCTTTATAAGTTCGGTAGCCATTGACGAAGTCGCTACAGCCGCACCGCAGCCGAATGTCTTGAATTTTACGTCCGTGATTATGCCGTTATCTATTTTGAGATACATCTTCATTATATCTCCGCACTTGGCGTTTCCGACCTCGCCCACGCCGTCGGCGTTTTCTATTTCTCCGACATTTCGCGGATTTGCGAAATGATCCATTACCTTTTCACTGTAGATCATAGTGATCCTCCTTGTATAATATTTATAGTAAAAATATTTTTTACAATTATTTCTTGCTGCCGTCAGCGTTGAGCCCTTCGGTCTTGCAGATACGCTCCCACAGCGGGGACATTGCCCTGAGCCTGCCGACTACCTTCGGGACGGTCTGAATGATATAGTCCGCGTCCTCGTCGCTGAGATCTTCTTCAAACGTAAGCCGCAGGCTTCCGTGAGCTATCTCGTGAGGAAGTCCTATCGCGATAAGAACGTGCGACGGGTCGAGCGAACCCGATGTGCAGGCAGAGCCCGATGAAGCCGCTATGCCGTTCATATCGAGCATAAGCAAAAGGCTTTCGCCCTCGACACCTCGGAAAGATATATTTATATTGCCCGCAAGCCTTTCAACAGGGTGACCGTTCAGCCTTGTCTGCGGTATTTTGAGCAGTTCTTTTATTATCCTGTCGCGCTTTTGAGAAGTAACGGCATTTTTAGCGGGTATATCCGCGCAGGCGTCTTTCATTGCCTGTGCAAGACCCACAATGCCGGGTACGTTCTCCGTTCCCGCACGTTTGCCGCGCTCCTGCGCTCCGCCCGCGATAAGGTTCGGAAGAACTATGCCTGTCCGAATGTAAAGCGCGCCTATACCCTTCGGAGCGTGCAGCTTGTGACCCGAAAGCGAGAGCATATCTATATTCATAGCCTTTACATCTATATCGACATGACCCACCGCCTGAACGGCGTCGGTGTGGAAGGTGACTTTTTTTTCACGGCACACCTTTCCGATCTCGGCTATCGGCATTATCGTGCCGATCTCGTTATTTGCAAACATTACGGTAACAAGGCAGGTATCCTCTCTTACGGCGTCCGCGACCTGCTGTGCGGTAACTCTGCCGTACTCGTCAACGGGAAGATATGTCACCTCAAAGCCGTGCTTTTCAAGATATTCGCAGGTATGCAGTACGGCATGATGCTCGACCGCTGTGGTTATGATATGTTTTTTGCCCTTTTTCGCGCCAATTTCAGCCGCGCCCTTTATAGCCCAGTTATCCGACTCTGAACCGCCTGCGGTGAAGTATATCTCATTGACCTTTGCGCCAAGGCAGCCCGCGACCGTTTCGCGCGAAGCAAGCACGGTCTTTGCCGCGTCCATGCCGAGCTTGTATATGCTCGAAGCATTGCCGTAGGCCTCGGTAAAGGCAGGGAGCATAGCGTCAAGCACGCTTTGCGAAACGCGCGTTGTTGCCGCGTTGTCGGCATAAATAAATTTTTTGTCCATGACCTTTTCAATTTTCCTTTCTGTATCAAAAATCTTATTACCTATATTATATACCTATTAAGTATGATTTGCAAGTGCCGCCGCACAATTTTAAGAATTTGTTAATATCTTTCAGCATCGTTATTCTTTTTGCCGATACGAGCCAAAGCCCTGAACAGTGCGCCGATAGCCGTTATCGTCCATGCGCCGATAAGGCAGCCCAATGAATTAAGTATTATATCATCGGTCTGGAACTCGCCCAAGCGGGTAAAAAGCTGCGCAAACTCGATAAACAGCGTAAGGGCAAGCCCGAAGATAAAGGTCTTTATCACGGGGTGCTTTTTGATAAGCACGGGCATGAACCAGCCGATAGGCATTATCAGAAAGAGATTGAGCAGCTCATAGCAGAACTGATACTCATTTTGCCTGTCGAACAGGTATTTTTTTATATTTATCTCAAGCGTATAACGGCGGTAAGGGTAAGGCTCGCGCATAAGCAGCGTTGTCACCAGCACGTTAAAGACGTATGTATACAAAAGCATTATCCCCGCAAGTTTCCGTCCCCTTGCGCCGAAAAGGAATGACGTAAGGCATACCGCCGCAAAGGACGCGGCGAACAGCAGCGCAATACCCATATCCCAGTGCGGCGAGGTATCGGAGAACACCTTGAACAGCATTTCCATTTTGTTTCCTCTCACGTTCATCTATATCTATACGACCAAAAAAATTGCTTACATTTAATTATACCACATTTTGCTCAGATGTACAATAGTAAAACGCAAAAAATTTCGTCAATTTTTCTCCCATCTTGATTTTGCGGGGGGATACTCCCCTCAAAGCGGACTAAAAACATACAAAAGCAACAAAAACTCAACGTGGGAACATGAAATAATTGTGAAATTTTAATGACGGCGAGCGGCGGTATTTTAAACCTTTTTTAATGTAAATACGTTATTTCGACAATAATACACCGCCAATGTTTGTGCAACATGACAAAATATGTGAACAAATAAAATTAATTTCGATTTCCTCTTGACGAAAGCCGAAAAATATTGTATAATATACATGATGTTAAGACGATCATACAGCAATGTTTGATACTAACATCCGTTTTGTTGTCTCCTTTCTTTTGTTCTACACATAGTTTTATTTTGTTTCATTTTCTGCCTCACACCGTGTGAGGCTTATTTTTTGTGCGAGGCTTATTTTTTGCTTAACATTCTGACATACATAAAACGGACGGAGCATTTGCCCCGTCCGCATTTTTTATACTGCCTTAAAGCACTATCTCCTCTCCGTCAGCCAGTGCAAACGAATAGATATAGCAAGCCTTTACGGGCAGCGGGAGTATCAGATCCATAGCCGCTTTATAAAGCCGCAGCTGAACGCCGTACTTTTTTATCTCCTCCTTGCTGCCGAATCGGTCGGTCTTGTAATCGACCAGCACATAACCGTCATTTTCCTTAAAAAGGCAGTCGCAGACGCCTTGGAGCATACCGTCGGCGGCGATAAGCCCTTTGAACTGCTCATCATCAGATATGCCCGCGTCGTCGGCGCGCACCATGAATTTTACTTCCCTTTTCACCTCGCGCGAAGCCTTCATGCGCTCATAAAAATCGCTTTCAAAAAATTTCCTTACCGCCGAAATATAGACGCCCTTTGCCTCGCGCGGAGTAAATCTTCCCTGTTCTACCAGCCGCGCCAGTTCGTCCTCAACGCTGCGCTGCGCAGCGTCATAATCGGCAAGTTCCATAAACAGGTGGGTAAACGTACCCCTTTGCGCCGCGGTGAGCCTGTCGGATTCCTCTTTAAGGCTTCCCAGCTGCGGATAAAACAGCATATCCGATTCGGGGTCTTCGCGCTCTCTCAATTCGCTGACTATCTCGGTAACGCTGCGCTTTGTCGGCGCGTGAGCGTCGGGCTTGCCGTAAACAAATCCATATTTTTTAAGCAGCTGCTTTACCTGTATCGGGTCTGCGGCAGCGGCGGCGGCGTCTGTTTTTGCCCCCTCACCGTCTGCGGCAGCGGGCGGAAGGATATACTCAAAGGTCGGTTTGTCGGCATTGTAAGCCGCCCCCGCCATGGCAAGTGCATCTGCAAGGTCTTCTCTGTCCACGGCTTTGAGCAAAGCCGTATTGCTCTTGTCGAACATCAGCGCGGCGGCTGTCCATTCGGCAAAGGTGCCGCACCTTTTTAACGCCCTCGGAGAAGGACTTCCGACAAGCGCAAGTTCGTCCGCCAGCTCGGAAAGCCTTGCTTTCATGTCAAAGCGTCCGCTCTCGCTGCTTTTGAGATAAAGCGAAATGCACAGCCGCTCCCTTGCACGGGTAAGCGCGACATAAAACAGCCGCATTTTTTCGCTTAGCGATTCTCCCTTTATTATCGTGTATATCGCGCGGTGCGATACCGTCTGTATATCCGTCATACGCGAATGTTTCATGAATTTTATGCCCGGTCCGTACTGCTCGCTGAAAAGCAGCCGCCCTCTCAGGTCTTTCAGATTAAAACTTGTCGAAAGTCCGAAAAGGTATACAAAATTGTACTCCAGTCCCTTTGAACTGTGAATGGTCTTTACGCTGACACAGCCGCCGCCCGCGTCTGATACCAGCGCCTGTTTAAAGTCGCTGCCCGAACGCCGAACGCTTTCAAAAAAGCGTAAAAAGCCCGCTATGCCGCCCGAAGAATCTTTTTCATATTCCGCCGCAAGCTGAGTAAGCAGCCGCAGATTGGCGCGTCTTTGCTTTGAGTCGGTGTATGTGCTTGCTGCGGCGAACATATCCGTTTCATCATAGATCTTGTTTATCAGCGCTTCAAGGCTCATGCTTACCGAACAGGACCGCAGGTGCTTTATCAGCCTTACCGCCGCGCGGCATTTTTCCTCGATAAGCGTATCGCCCGCTTCTATTTTCTCGGCTTCCTTTTCATCCGCGCTTTCGTCCTTTGATATTGCAAGAATGGTCTGCCAGAACCTTTTGCCGTTCTTGCCCGTACCCCCGAGCAGCCTTATACGCGCCGTTTCATCATCGGTAAAGCCGAGTATCGAAGAAAGCATGACCGCAGCCATAGACATATCCCGCATGGGGTTATCTATCACCCTGAGCAGGTCTAACATCAGCATTATCTCCCGCGAGCGCATATAGCCGTCCGTTTGTTCACTGTCCGCGCTCAGTCCGACATATCTCAAAGCCGCCGTCATTCTTCGGCAGGCGTCATGGTTAAGACTTAACAGGCAAAAATCCTCCGGTCCGCACGGGCGGAGTTTACCGCCGTCAAACACCGTTTCCTTCTGCATTATCCGCTGTTTGATATGCCTTGCAAGCGCAAGCTCTTCTTCGCCGAAATCGGCATTTTCGGGCATATCCTCGGCAAGGTCGCCGTCTTTTACTATCATCACCTGCGTAGGTCTGTCCTCGCCCTCGTATGCCGCGCCCTTGACGAGCCTTTCAGCCCCGCTGTAACCGACATCTCCCAACTCTTCGCTCATAAGCACGGAGAAAAAACGGTTGACGGTATCTATAACGCATTTTCTGCTCCTGAAATTTTTAGTCAGCCTTATCGTTTTGAGCAGAGCATTATCCCCGTCCTCCGCCGCCCTGACCGCGTTTATGAAAAGCTGCGGATTCGACAGTCTGAAACGGTATATCGACTGCTTTACATCACCCACTATAAAAACATCACTGCCGTATTCATCGGGCGAGGGCGAATCGGACAGGGCGCGGATAATGGTTTCCTGAAGGTCGTTGACGTCCTGATATTCGTCGATAAGGAGCACGCGGTAAAGGTGCTGACTTATCAGGCTTTGAGCAAGCGGAGTGCGTATATGCCTGCCGTTTTCGCTGCTTACGAGAAGCCTTACCGCCATTCTTTCGATATCCGAAAACCGCGCGAGCGAAAGCTCGGTCAGCCGCTGTGTAAGCTTGCTGTCCACAAGCTCGTGCGCCTTGACGAGTGCGGCGTATACTCTGCCCGCCATTTTCATCGGCTTTACGATATCCCTGCCGAGTTGTTTGACTTCCTTGGATATTTTTGAAACGCTGTCCTTTACCCTTTCTCTTATCTTTTGCAGCTGTTTAAAAGCGTTGTTCTTGTCTATTATCTGCACGGGGTCGAGCCCCTTGTCAGGCGGCGACCTCATGGCGGTATATGACGGCTTGATGACAAAGTCGTACAATTCGGCATAGCTGCCGTCTTCGATAAGCGCGGATATCCTGCCGAGCAGCTGTTCATCATCATTGCAGACGGCAAGCAGCTTTTCATTATTGGGTATCTTGAGCGCAGCGGCTCTTTGCCGCTGCAGTTCGGTCATAGCCTTTTGAGCATGACCCCCCATTTCATACATGAATACTTCGGCAAGCTTATTTATCTGCTGAGTATCCGAAAAATTCCTGCTCATTTTTTCAAGCCATTCATCGGGGAAAGCGAGAGAGCCGACAAAGTCGTGAAACAGCTTAAGCTGCTTTATAAGCGCCTTATCGCTGCTGTCCGAAAATGCGTCGGAAAGTATCAGCGCATATTTGGGATAGTCCTGTCTCAACTGCTCAAGAGCGGCGGCGGCAGCCTCGTCAAAAAGAGCCTGCACCTGCGATTCATCACATATCTTTATGCCGTTTCTGTAATCAAATTCGTTAAGATTTGAATTTACAAGTTCAAAACAGAATGAATCTATGGTGCAGATCTTTGCAAGCGGCAGCATTTCGCGCTGACGTTCGAGCAGCTTCTTTTTTTCGGGAGAGGTCTCTTTTACTATCCTGTCGGCAAGCGCACTGCTAAGCTTGGTCTTCATCTGATTTGCCGCGTCTTTGGTAAAGGTAACGGCAAGCAGCGTTTCTGACGGGCAGCCGCTTTCGAGCAGCCTTACCACCCTTTCTATAAGTACAGCGGTCTTGCCGCTTCCTGCCGCCGCAGGCACGACTATACCGCAGCCGCGGGTATCTATCGCCGCAAGCTGTTCATCAGTCCAATTCACTGCCATTGTCCTCTCCTCCTTCCTTTTTGCTGATCTCTTTGAGCCTTTGCGCAAGCTTATCCTTATCCTCTTTGCTTACACACCGAGGATGTTTGGGGTCGGGGTTCGGGCATACGCCCCTATGGTCGCACCATGCGCAGGGAGAAACGTCAGGTTTAGTCTGAATAGGGTCTGCGGCAATATCGCCCATGCTCAGCCTTTCGGTCATTTGGTACGCCTTTTCAAGCGCGAACTGCTCCAACGCTTTTAGTTCGTTCAAGGTTATCGGCTGTGCAGACCTTTTACTGCGTTCGCCGCCGCCGTTATAGCTGAATATCGTGTACGCGCCGCCCAGGCTCTTATTAAGAGCCGCGTCAACCTCATCACCCAGCATAACGCCGTCAGGCTTATAGCTTTTTGCGAGCGCTTCGCGCACCATTTGGTTCATTATACCGTTTTTGATGTACTCGTCAGCTTCCGAAACGCTGAAAGCCGGCTCGGCATAGCGTATGTGTGAATACATTACACCCGCAGGCTGCGGGTCGTCAAGCTGCGCCGTGACCTTTTCGGACGACATGGCGGCAAGCAGATATATCAGCATTTGCAGATCCAGCCCGTGATATATCTTAGCCTTATCAAAAGTCTGTTCGCCCGTTTTATAATCCGTTATCCTTAACCAGTCGCCGTTATCGGAACGATAAATATCCATGCGGTCGATAAAACCGCGCAGGGCTATGTCAGCCGTCCTGCCGTCTGCCGCTGTATAGGTCAGCGGCTTGTTATCCTTTATATCATACTCAAAGGCTATCGGTATAAACCGCGAGTTTTTCATCTCATCACGGAGGTTGACCGCCATTGTCAGCACCGACCTTTTCAGTCTTTTTAGTACAAAATTAAATGAAAGATCTTTGCCGAACGTTCCGCCCATGCTGTTCCTGACAAAATCGTCCGCCGCCTTGTTGACTATCGCGGCAAGTGCGCGGTTGCTCAGCTTGGGGAACTGCTCGTTATACACCTTTTTGCCGTCAGCGGTGCGGCTCATTACCGCTTCAAGGCAGCGGTGGGCGATAAGCCCGAAATACCTGTTGTCAAGTTCGGCGGGAGAGGGCGTGCTTAACAGCAGTCCGTATTTGCAGAAATATAAATATGGACATTTGTAAAAATCGTTGAGTTTTGTAGCCGAAAGCGTTCTGCCGTTCGGGAAAAACAATTCGGCAGCCGTTGAGGGGGACAAAGTGCGGGTCTTTTTATCACTGCTGCTCGGCAGCAGGTCGTGCAGCGCGGCAAGCCTTGCGGAGTATTCTTCCGAATACATGACCGATTCTTTTATCGAGGCAACGGCGCGGGTATTTTCCTTTGAATGTTCAAGATATTTATAAAACGCGCTGCGAAAGCCCGTGCAGAAAAATTCCACGGGCAGCTGTGATATCCTTAAATAAATATCGTCAGAAAACATACCGCCGACCGTCAGCGGCAGCTGAGAGGGGGCTATCCTCGCACCCGTGCGGTCATGCTCCGCATAGACCAGATACAGCCTTTCGCTCGGCGAAGAAGCCGCCATATAAACGCTCATGCGTTCCGAATCGAGCATAAGAGCGGGCTTTGTTTCAAGCTCCGCGCCCGCCTTTGAAAGCGCGTCTATATCAGCCGCGCTGATAAGTCCCGAAGCGGATATATCATGCGGAAAAACGCCGTCGTTGACATGGAGCATAAACAGCGTTTTTACCCCCGAAAGGCGGGATCTGCCCGCCTCGGCTATCCTTACGCAGTCGGACTTCTGCGGCGGCGCGGATATCCTTATCTGCGAAAGCATGAGCTTTATAAGTTCCGAAAAAGCGCGCAGCGGCAGTATATCATCTTTCATTGTGTCGTATATCCTCTTGATAGAGGTTATCATGCCCTGCCATACCCGTTTAAAGCCGCGGCTCACTTCAAGGCTGTCCTCGTCACCCAAAGCGGCAGCCGCACGCACCTGCGAATAAATATGCTTAGGCATTTCAAGCGCGTCAAGCAGTTCAAACAACGCTTCGCAAAGCGTTCCGACAGACGCGTCCTTTGCCGCCGTCTTAAAGCTGTCCAAGGGGGTCATGACCGCCTGCCGCGCAGCTTCTATCCGCTCGAGTTTGTCCGAGTCTGTATCCTCGTCCGTATCGAGGGTAAACGGCGTTCTCCACATATCCCCCTCAACGCGCCATTTTACGCAAAAATCCTCTATGTAGCAGGCGTCATAATCCAGTATCGGCGAAAGCGGCGATTTGATTATCCGCAGTATGTTATCCGTCCGATATTTTTTGGTAATTACCGCGTCAAAAATACTCATCAGATATTTAGCGGGTACGGAGGTCAGCGCACTGACGCTTTTATCGGAAAAGCAGGGTATGCAATGCCGCTGTGCGGCAGCTTCGGCAATAGCCGAATTTTCCTCAAAGCCCCCGCAGATGACCGCAATGCTCCCGAGCTGCGCGCCCTCTTCCCTTATGAGCCTGCTTATCTCGGCAAAAACATAGTCGCACTCCTGATAAATATTATCACCCACAGCTACCCTGACAGCACCCTCCGAGGGTATCTTCTCGGGCTGATAGGCGTAAAGCTGCCTGTCGATATGGTCAAGCGCGGCGTTAGTAAACGTCCCTTCGGCGATAAGCGTTTGACAGAGTATGCCGACCGTTTTGCATATATCTTCTATTTTCGAGCGGGTCTTTGCCGTTTGTGCGAAAACATCAGGACCGAGCGGGCTGTCGTCAGCATAAAGCAGTCCGAACACCGCCGCTTTAGCTTGACAAATAACGCTGCTTATAAAGCTGCTTTCATCTGCCGAAAAGCTTGTAAATCCCTCGAAAAATACGCAGCTGTCCTTAAAGCAGCCGTGCTGTCTGACGGCTGCGGCAGCCTGAGCGGTCAGCGAGAGCATACCCGAGCAGCCGAGTTCTTCGACCGCCGAGTTAAATTCCGCATAAATTTTAGAAATATCCCTAAGCCGAGCCGAGCCTATCGGCGAACTCTCGGCGGCGATACGCAGCGTTTCGGGGGTCGCACCCGCCCGCATAAGCTGTTTTACAAGCTCGATACTCTCTCTGACAAAGGTCGGTCTTAACAGTGACCTGTTAAAATGTTCGAGCGCGGACTGTTTTTTCAGACGGCTCTGTGCGCGGTACATTGCTATGACGGACGTCTGCGCGTCAGCCTGACCGCCGTGTGAGCCAAATTCTCTGCACAATTTTTCGCTTATCGCGTTGATGCCGTTTGTCTGCACGC
>CANPYF010000007.1 GCA_947587925.1 uncultured Ruminococcus sp. | reverse complement strand
TACAGGCTCGCGCGGTGACGGATATAAATTTGCACGTCAGGCGGGGCATAATATCATACCCCCGCGCGGCTCTCTCGTACCCGTTGAGCTTTGCGGCAAAGAGTACGCACAGGCAATGGGTTTATCGCTGAAAAACTGTCTGCTGAGCGTGCGCGACACCGATACGGGCAGGATAATTTTTTCACAGCAGGGGGAAATGCTTTTTACGCATTTCGGCATGAGCGGTCCGCTGGTGCTTTCGGCTTCGGCTTATATGGATAACGCGCAGCCGCGCAGATACAAATTTATAATAGACCTTAAACCCGCGCTTGACGACAAAAAACTTGACGAGCGTATCCTCCGCGATTTTGGGGAATTTCCCAACCGCGCACTGTGCAACTCGCTCGGAAGGCTGCTGCCTTCAAGCATAATACCGATAGTTATATCGCACAGCGGTATCTTCCCCGACAAAAAAGTCAACTCGATAACGCGCGCTGAACGCGCGGAACTTGTCAGGGCAGTCCATTCGCTTGAATTTGACGTCAAGCGGCTGCGTGATGTCAGCGAAGCTATCATAACACGGGGCGGCGTTGACGTAAAGGAACTTTCGCCCAAGGACATGAGTTCAAAGCTTGTCAAGCGGCTGCATTTTATCGGCGAGGTAATAGACGCAGACGGCTGCACGGGCGGCTTCAATCTGCAAATAGCTTTTTCCACTGCTTACGCAGTTAGAAGTTAGAAGTTAGAGGTTGGGAATTATAGAAAGTGTGGGGAAAACCAAAACAATAATTATTTCCCTATCTTGCAATTATCCTAAAGATATGTTATAATAAGTAATAAAATTATTTTGAAAGGATCTGATATATAATGGAAAAAAAGATCGCAGTGATAAAAGGAGACGGCATAGGCCCGGAGATAGTGACCGAAGCGGTCAAGGCGCTTGATGCGGCGGCGGAAAAGTTCGGACATAAGTTTGAATATACACAGCTGCTCATGGGAGGCTGCTCGATAGACGTAAACGGCGTTCCCCTTACCGAAGAAACGATAGCGGCCTGCAAGGCAAGCGACGCCGTGCTTATGGGTTCGATAGGCGGGGATACCACCACTTCGCCGTGGTATAAGCTGCCCGCCGACAAACGCCCCGAAGCGGGCTTGCTCGGTATACGCAAGGCTCTCGGACTTTTTGCAAATCTCCGTCCCTGCCTGCTTTATCCGCAGCTTTCGGAAGCCTGCCCGCTTAAAAAAGAGATCGCCGACAAGGGCTTTGATATGCTGATAATGCGCGAACTTACAGGCGGACTTTATTTCGGACAAAGAAAGACCGAGACGGTAGACGGTCTGGAAACTGCCGTTGATACGCTTATATATAATGAAAATGAGATAAGGCGCATAGCGATAAAGGCGTTTGAGGTAGCGCGCAAGAGAAGATGTTCGGTCATAAGCGTGGATAAGGCTAACGTGCTCGATTCCTCGCGTCTTTGGAGAAAGATAGTAAATGAAGTATCTGCCGATTACCCCGATGTTGAGCTTAAACATATGTTGGTCGACAACGCTGCCATGCAGCTTGTGCGCGACCCCGCGCAGTTTGACGTTATGGTAACGGAAAATATGTTCGGCGATATCCTTTCGGACGAGGCTTCTATGATAACAGGCTCGATAGGAATGCTGCCTTCGGCAAGCCTTAATGAAACAAAATTCGGTCTTTATGAACCCAGCGGCGGTTCAGCACCCGACATTGCCGGACAGAATAAGGCTAACCCGATAGCGGCGATACTTTCGGCGGCAATGCTGCTTAGATATTCCTTTGATATGACCGAAGAAGCTGACGCGGTGGAAAATGCCGTAAGGCAGACGCTTGACGAGGGATACAGAACGGGCGATATAATGTCAGAGGGCTGCACGCTCGTAAGCTGTTCTGAAATGGGAACGCTGATAGCGCAAAGAGTTTAAAGAAATAAAAAAAAGAACATAAGAATTTAACGCGGCGTTATACAGCCGCAAGAGGTAAGACAAATGAAAAGATCTGACAATAAAACGGCGGCAGTACTGACGTCGGCGGCAAGGCTCGTTATCCCGCCGGCAGTCACCGTACTGCTTATGCTGCTGGCATTTCATAAATATAATATGTACCCGTTCGGGACGGCGTCCCTTTCGTGGTGCGACATGACACAGCAGACAGTTCCGCTGCTCGACCAGTTCAAGGATATACTCGATAACGGCGGAAATATTTTTTACAGCCTGAAAAATTCGGGCGGCATGGAGATGTACGGCGTATTCTTTTTCTTCCTTTCAAGCCCCTTTACCTTTTTGGTGAAGTTCGTGCCCAAAGAGGATATGCTGATGTTCATGAACATACTCGTCATGCTCAAAATGGCGGTATGCGCTTTTAGCGCATCTCTTTGCCTTATGCTCTGCCGCAAAAAGCTTGACGCGCCTTCGGCGGTGCTGCTCAGCGTTATCTATCCGTTCAGCGGATTTGTTATGATGTACTATCAAAACCTTATGTGGCTTGATATGGTGTATCTTTTTCCGCTGCTGATAACCGCGCTCTATCGGATAACCAAGCGGCAGAAGCCGCTCATGTATATAATAGTGCTTTCGGCAATGATGACAGCAAATTATTACATCTGCTATATGATAGTGATATTCATAATGCTGTTTATGTTTGTATACACTTCAAAAAATAAAGACAGCGAATACGCCGGAAGGATCTGCCGTGATGTGATAATAGGTTCGGGCATTGCCGCACTGCTGACCGCCGTTGTCTGGCTGCCGTCATTTCTCCAGTACGTTTCATCGGGCAGAGGAGAAACGGGTGTTATAGACACGCTTGCGTCTTCAAGCATGGTGACCAACTATTTCACCACCCTGCCAATGCTTATGTGTACCGCCCTGCCGATAATGCTGACCGCCGCCGATGTGTTTTCTTCAAGACAAAAAACGCCGCGCAACAGAAGAACGCTTATGCTGCTCGCGCTTACGCTGATACCGTTTTTTGCCGAGCCGATAAACAAAATGTGGCACACGGGAAATTATATGTCCTTCCCCTGCCGCTTCGGGTTTATAACGATATTTTTGTTTATCCTCTGCGCCGCTCACGCGCTTGAACAGGAGAACGAACAGGGTTTCAGTGCGGCAAAATATTTTACCGCAGGATTTATCTCGCTTGCTGCAATATTTTTAGCGTACTCCTATGCGGGCAAGCTCACCGACCCGAGCAACAGCATCACCTGCAAATTTTCCGATACGCTCTGGGGGGATCAGGATTCTTTCCGTCAGCTGCTGAGCGTGTTTATCGCAATGGTCTTTGCTTATGCGTTCATATATTTTCTTTATAAAAAGGGGTATATCTTCAAGAAGATATTTTTGCTGCTCTCAGCGGCGCTGTTTATCATAGAATACAGCAGCTATACGGGCGTTTATATGGCTCACCCGTCTGTCACAAATGCCGAGACCCACGCCGCGCAAAGCAGGGTATTCGACCTTTCCGACAGGATAGACGATGATAATTTTTACCGCGTAAAATCCTATTCAAAGCTGTATAATAACAACATGATAGGCGCACTCGGATATAATACGCTTTCGCATTATACGTCGCTCAACGAAAGAGAGAATATGTTCGCCATGAAGCGGCTCGGCTACAGCGGTGTATGGATGGAAACTACCGCGGTCGGCGGTACACGGCTGACAGACGCGCTGCTTTCAATGGATTATGAGATAAACGGCGGGGCAAGCGGTGAACAGCTTATTTACGAATCAAAGGCAGGCAGGATCTTCAAGCTGCCCGAATATCTGCCGATGGGTCTTTTGCTGGAAAAGGGTACGCTTGACGAATGTGCCGAGCTGCCCGAAAAAATGTCCCGCTCTCAGCTTCAGGGGTATCTCAGCAGCAGCCTTTTTGACGAGGATATAACGCAGATATATCAGCCCGTTTCCGAGTTTGGATATGACAAAAACGGTGCGTACTGCTTTAATGCGGGCGATATGATAGAATATCAAATAGATGTTACAGATGAGTGCAGCATTTATTTTGACTGCTTTGACAAGCTGACCAACCACCTCACCGAGCCTGTGTTTGACTCGTTCAGCATAATGGTCAACGGAGAGACCGTAAGGACAAGCTATCCGACAAGCGGAGAAAACGGTCTGCTTCGGCTCGGCGATTATTCCGACTGTTCGCTGAATATAAGGATAAACTGCAAAAAGGATATAAAATGCAGTTCGTTCGGGCTTTTCGGACTTGACGTAAAGCGGCTGCAAAGCATATGCTCTCAGGCGCAGGGCGTTGGGCTCAAAGAAAAGGACGGCTGTGTGCTTGCGGGAAGCTGCACGCTTGACAATGAGCAGACCTGCTTTGTCAGCCTGCCGTATAACGAAGAGTATACGGTAAAAATAAACGGCAGCAAAGCGGAGTATAAAAAAGCCTTTTCCGATTTTATCTGCTTTGACCTGCCAAAGGGCGAAAGCGAAATAGAGATAACCTATACGCCCAAGGGCTTTGCGGCGGGAGTGTTTATCAGCATTATCGGGGCGGCTGCGCTTGCGGCGTATATCGCCTTTGCCAAAAAGCTCGACCGCGCACTTGCGTTTGATAAATATGCGGCATATATAATGACCGCGGCTTCGGCGTTAGTGTTTGCGGCGGTGTATATCTTCCCCATGATAGTGAACATAATAGCTGTCGGACTTGAAAAATAGGAGTTGAGCGTATGAAAAAATTTAAAAACGCTGTCAGGACAGCACTGCTTATCGCGGCAGCAGTTTTACTGCTTTGCTCGTGCGGCAAAAAGACGGAGGAGTCCTCGTCTCAAGGCTCGCAGAGCCTTACCGCCGCGCAGATATTTGACAAGGCTCAGCAAAGTTCGTCAGCCGATATGCTCGACAGCAGGCTTACCCTCGGTGATGATACCTTTGACCAAAGCTGCGAAAAGCTTTTCGGAGTAAGCGCAGATAAGCTTGCCGACGGCGGCGTTATGTATATCTCCTCGGGAGCGGCGGCGGACGAAATAAGCGTGATAAAGCTCAGTGACGGCAGTTCGGCTAAACAGCTGCTCGAGCAGCGGCGGGATGACCGCCGCGGCGATTTTGAAGGCTATGCGCCCGACGAACTTGAAAAGATAGACAGCGCACTTATTTTTGAATACGGCGGAGCGGATATAATGATAATCTCCGACAATGCCGAGCAGATAGCAGACGCTATAAAGAAATAGGATAACATACATGATCAAAAAATATATTTAAGCGAGGAACTTAGAAAATGCCGATACAAATACCCGATAATCTGCCCGCGTTTGAAACGCTTGAGCGTGAAAACATCTACGTCATACCCGACAGCCGCGCCGTTCATCAGGATATACGCGCGCTGAAAATAGCCATACTCAACCTTATGCCCGACAAGATAGTGACCGAAACGCAGCTGCTCAGACTTCTTTCAAATACCCCCCTGCACGTTGATATAGACCTTTTGCAGACGTCACACATTTCAAAAAACACTTCGCAGGAGCATATGTTAAAATTCTACAAAACGTTTGACGAGGTGCGCGAAAACCGCTATGACGGTCTTATAATAACGGGTGCGCCCGTTGAAAAGCTCGAATACCGAGATGTTGACTACTGGGACGAACTGTGCGAAGTGTTTGAATGGAGCAATACCAACGTTTATTCGACCATACATATCTGCTGGGGCGCACAGGCGGGACTGTTCTATCATTACGGTGTGCCGAAATATCCGCTCGAACAAAAACTTTCGGGGGTATTTCTGCATAAAACGCTTGATGCGGGTCACCCGCTGCTGAGGGGCTTCGGCGATACCTTTTTCTGCCCTCATTCGCGGCATACGGAAATACGGCGGGAGGACGTTGAAAAGGTCGAAGAACTTGAAATACTGAGCGTTTCGGACGAAGCGGGCATACATCTTGTCTCCGATCTTTCACAGCGGCAGATATTTATTTTCGGTCACTGCGAATACGACCGCGACACGCTTGCCAAGGAATATTTCCGCGATATGAGCAAGGGACTTCAACCGCGCAAGCCTAAGCATTATTTCCCATACGGCGATGTAAACGCCGTGCCGAGGTTCAACTGGTGCTGTTCGGCTAATCTGCTCTATTCAAACTGGCTCAATCACTGTGTATATCAGAAGACCCCCTTCGACCTTGCCGAGTTAGAGAGCATAGACTGATACGCCCGAGCGTCCCGCCGTGCAATACTGATAAGGAGAAAGCAAATGAAGAAGAAATATCTTGAGATCGGAAAAATAACGTCGGTGTTCGGGGTACGCGGCGAGGTAAAGGTGCTGCCCATGTGCGATTCGCCGCAGCTGCTTACGGAGTTTGATACGCTTTATTGGAAAAGCGGTACTCCCGTGACGATAGAAAATGCAAGAGTGCATAAGAATATGGCGGTAGTGAAGATACAAGGCGTTGACACCGCCGACGCCGCCGCCAAGCTTAGAAATCATCTGCTTTACGTTGACAGAGAGGATATGCAGCTTGAACAGGGCAGTTATTTTATCGCCGACCTTATCGGGCTGAAAGTGCTTGACGCGGATTCGGGCGAAGAATACGGCGTTGTCACCGATGTGATACAAAATCCCGCGAATGACATATACTGCATAAAAACAGCGGATAACAGAGAGCTTATGCTGCCCGCCGCGCCCGAGTTTATCGCCGAAACAGATATTGAAGCGGGCTTTATGCGCATAAGTCCTCCCAAGGGACTTTTTGAGATATACGGCGGATAATTTTCAGTTGACGAGGATATAATAATGAGGTTTGATATAGCAACGCTTTTTCCCGGCTTTGTTGACAATGCGCTCAACGAGAGCATTATAGGCAGAGCGCGTGCCAAGGGCATTTTTGAAGCGTATTGTCACAATATACGCGATTATACGAAGGATAAACACCGCCGCGTAGATGACGCGCCCTACAGCGAACGTCAAGGTATGCTTATGCAGGCACAGCCCGTTTACGACTGCTGCAGCGCGGTCTGCGCGGGCAGAACTCCGCACGTTATCTATATGTCACCGCAGGGAAAAACGCTGACGCAGCAGCGTGTGCTGGAACTTTCGCACATGGACGAGATATTTATACTTTGCGGTCATTATGAGGGCATAGACCAGCGTGTGCTTGACAGGATAGTTGATGAGGAAATATCCATAGGCGATTATGTGGTCAGCGGCGGGGAACTGCCCGCGCTGATACTTATAGACAGCATTGTGCGCACCCTTGACGGTGCGCTGTCGCAGCCCGATTGCTATGAGGACGAAAGTCATTTTAACGGTCTGCTGGAATATCCGCAGTATACCCGCCCCGAAGTGTGGCAGGGCGAAGCCGTTCCGGCTGTCCTGCTTTCGGGCGACCACGGCATGATAAAAAAATGGCGCAGGCGCATGAGCCTGCTCAATACGAGGAAAAAAAGACCCGAATTGCTTGTATCTGCCAAGCTCAGCGAAGAGGATTTGGCTATTTTGAACAATGACGATAATACTTTATTGAAAGAAAATGTATAAGTTATAAACAAGGGATCTTAATTGTGAATCCTTTTTGTACATATTCACAAAAGTGTAAAACTGTTTTGGCAAGACTGCACAATTCAAATCCCTGCTTTAAGTTTTAGATTTGTTAAAACAACAGAATTTTTTCCAAACGGACAGCTTTGTTTAATTTTCGTGTTGACTAAACGAACTCTTTGAGGTATAATATTAATATAAATCATCAGCTGACTACCGCCATACGCGGCGTCTGCACGGCGCAAACAAAACACATTCGGCAGTGCTTTGCCGCCGGTACGGAAAAATGAATTATGATTGGAGAGATTGTATTATGTACGTTAAAGATGTTGTTGTACAGAACCAGGTCGGTCTTCATGCACGTCCTGCGACTTTCTTTATCCAGAAGGCAAACGAGTTCAAGTCGTCCATTTGGATAGAAAAGGAAGACAGAAGAGTAAACGCCAAGAGCCTTTTGGGCATTCTTTCGCTCGGTATCGTCGGCGGAACTTCTATCAGAATAATAGCTGACGGCGCAGACGAACAGGCGGCTGTAGAGGGACTTGTAGACCTCGTTGACAGCGGTTTTGCAGAGGACGCAAGATAAACGCATAATTTGCATAATGTGCATAACAAAACCACATATATCGCAGAGCGCGGCTGTTTGGGCTGCGCTCATTTTTGTTGATTAGATGTAAGAAGTAAGAGGTAAGAGGTCAGAACTTGCGCGGAAAGAAACTGCGGGCGGGCAAGGTCGTCCGCAGGTAACTAACGTTACTCCCGCGGAAAACTAACGTTTTCCGCTTGCAAATGTGAAAAATAGATGATTTTTTGAAAATCCTCTTGATTTTTAGAAAAAAATATGCAATAATATTATTATGTGATAATAACATGATAATAATATTATTTAATTAATAAAATCGACATGATCTTAATCACATATTACAGTTAAATATTACAGATAAATATAAACATAAAGGGGTAAGATAATATGGCGGTCAACGTTGCGCTTGACGGACCTTCGGGTGCGGGCAAGTCGACAATTGCAAAGCTTGCGGCAAAGCGGCTCGGCTTTATTTATGTGGATACGGGCGCGCTGTATCGGTCTATCGCTTACCGCATCATCTCGCTGGGTATTGACCCGAAGGACGAAAACGCGGTCTGCGGTGCGCTTGACGATATAAAGCTTGAGCTTAAATATATTGACGGTACACAGGCGGTGTTCGTCAACGGCGAAAATGTTTCGGACAAAATACGCACGCCCGAAATATCCATGGCGGCGTCAAATGTTTCGGCTATGCCGAGGGTAAGGGAGTTTTTGCTGGAAACACAGCGTTCGATCGCCCGTACAAACGATATAATAATGGACGGCAGGGATATAGGCACGGTGATACTGCCGGACGCGCAGGTCAAGATATTTCTTACCGCCTCGGCGGAGGTACGCGCACAGCGCAGATATAAGGAACTTGCCGAAAAGGGCGACAGTTCGACCTATGAACAGGTGCTTGCGGACATAAACGAACGCGACTATAACGATACTCACAGGGCACAAGCGCCGCTTAAACAGGCGCAGGACGCAAAGCTGCTCGATTCGAGCGAACTTACAATAGAGCAGACAGCCGATGAGATAGTCGCCCGTGTGGAGGAATACAGACAGGCGGGGGATACGGTAAAAAAAACGGCTGAGATCAAGCCTGCCGAACGCGTTCCGCGTTCCGAGCGTATACAGCGTGAGATAATGCCCGTTCGCCCGATAAAAAAAGGCAAGAAAATAAATCCTCTGCGGCAGGGCTTTTATAATGTCGCAAGACCATTTGTACGCTTTATTTTCAAATGCTGGTTCGATCTGAGTTACGAGGGGGTCGAGAACGTCCCGACCGACGGCGGAAATATATTCGCGTCTAACCACAGAAGCTACGGCGACCCCGTTTTCATTGCATTGATGACCCGCGTTCCTATTTCTTATATGGCTAAAGAGGAATTGTTCAAGCAGAACATTTTCTTTACCCTGCTGATAAAAGCGTGGGGCGCTTTCCCCGTTGTAAGGGGTACGGGCGATACGGCGGTGATAGATATCTCCGTCAATAAGCTTGATTCGGGCAGAAATCTTGTTATTTTCCCCGAAGGTACGCGCTCTAAGGACGGCAGTGTCGGCAAGGGAAAGAACGGTGTGGCGCTGATAGCGGCGGTCGCGCAGACCAAAGTCGTGCCTGTGGGTATAAATTTTGAGGGCGAAAAGCTGTGCCGCAAAAAGAAGGTAGTCGTAAGATACGGCAAGCCGATAGTACCCGCGCAGATAGGTGTAACCGACACTTCGCCCAAAAATATAAAAATATTAAAGAAAGCTATCATGGAAAATATATCCAAACTGGTGTATTAAATGTTAACTAATTGTAAAATTTCTGTCGCAAAGACCGCAGGATTCTGTTTTGGTGTAGACAATGCATTGAAAATAGTGTATAATAAATTAGATAACCGAAATAATGTTGTGACATTAGGTCCGATTATCCATAATAAAACAGTCGTTGAAGATCTTGAAAGGCGGGGCTGTAAAGCTGTTGATCTTGATGAGGTCGCTCCCGGGCAAACGGTGATAATACGCGCCCACGGAGTAGGACGCGCCGTGTATGACGAACTTGCCAAAAAGGGCGCGGAGGTGGTGGACGCCACCTGCACGGGCGTAAAAAAGATCCAGAGGATAGTTTCGCAGTATTCTTTACAGGGGGCTGATGTGCTGATAGCGGGCGACGCCGATCACCCGGAGGTGCGCGGCATACGCGGCTTTTGTCAGACAAGCTCTTATGTGTTCGCCGATCTTGAACAGCTAAAAGAACTTTTGGCTGAACTTGAAGGTACGCGCAGTTTATGCGCTGTATCACAGACGACTTTTAACAAACGGCTGTGGGAGCAGTGCCGCGAATATATATCGAGCGTCAGACCTGACGCGCAGATATGCGACACCATCTGCCGCGCGACCGCCGACAGACAGGCGGAAGCCGAACAGATGAGCAAGCAAGCCGATCTTATGATAATTGTCGGAGGGAAGAACAGTTCCAACACCCGCAAGCTTTATCAGGTGTGCAGCAAAAACTGCCGCTCGCTGCTTGTCGAGAACGCTGAGGAACTGAAAGAACTTCTCAAAGACGCAGACTTATCGAAAACAAGATTTATCGGGATCTCTGCCGGAGCCTCGGCACCGGCTTATATAATCAAGGAGGTACAACAGGCTATGAGTGAAATTATTAACGGCAATGTTGAAGAAGAATTTAATTTTGCAGAGGAAATGGAAAAGACTTTAAAGAAAATACATACGGGTCAGAAGGTGGAAGGCGTTGTTACGGCTATAACCGCAAATGACGAGGTAATAGTCGATATCGGAACAAAGCATACAGGCTATATCCTTCCGAGCGAGCTTACCGACGATCCTGCTAAAAAGCCTTCGGATGTTGTCAGCGTGGGCGAAACTGTCTCGCTTATCGTTCTCAAAATAAACGATCAGGAGGGTACGGTACACCTTTCAAAGAAAAAGGTAGACGCGGCTGTCGGCTTTGAGAAGATCGCCGCGGCTAAGGAAGAGGGTACTGTCCTCACGGGAACGATAACCAGAAGCGTTAAGGGCGGACTTATCGCGTCCTCAAACGGAGTGAATGTATTCATTCCCGCGTCGCAGGCTGTTGCAAGAGGCGGCGACCTTGAAGCTATGGTAAGAAAGACCGTGGAATTTAAGGTGCTTGAAGTCAACGAGGGCAAGCAGAGAGCAGTCGGCTCTATAAGAGCGGTGGAAAGAGAAGCCCGCGAAGCTGCCCGTGCCAAATTCTTTGAATCCGCTTCGGTCGGAGACGTTATTGTCGGCGAGGTAAAATCCATAACCGATTACGGCGTATTCGTTGACCTTGGCGGCGTGGACGGACTTGTGCGCAAACTCGATCTTTCATGGAAGAGGATCAAGCACCCGTCAGATGTTGTAAGCGTAGGCGACAAGATAGAGGTAAGAATAAAGGATATAGATCCCGAAACGGGCAAGGTATCGCTCGTTTACAAGAAGGATTCCGAAAATCCGTGGGAGATATTCAAGAGAGATTACGAGGTCGGACAGGTGGTCGACGTAAAGATCGTATCGCTTACCTCGTTCGGAGCTTTTGCGCGGATAATAGACGGAATAGACGGACTTATACACATCTCGCAGATAGCCGACCGCAGAGTTGACAGCGTTTCTGACGTACTCTCTCCCGGTCAGGAGGTAACTGTCAAGATAACCGAGATAGACCTTGACAAAAAGAGGATCAGTCTTTCTATGAGAGCTTTGCTTCCTGCCGAAGAAACGACTGACGACGACGCGCAAGAAGAGGAATAATGCACCGAGAGGGGGAGCGGCAGGTTGCCTCTCCCCCTTGTTTATCCCGAAGGAAAGGGTTTTGACTTATGAAAGGCAAGGAAAACGCAGGCGCGAATGCCAAAAGAAAAAAGAGAAGGTACCGCGTACACCCGATAGTGAGGATATGCAGGATATTCGGCACGTTCGTACTGTCAGCGCTGATGATAGTCATAATCACAGGCTCGATATTCGCAACAGCCCTTACTATCTATATACTCAATTTTGCCGATACCACCACGACAGTAAGCCTTGAAGAGAGAACGGTGGTAAGCAATGTTACAAGATTTTTCTACGAAAATCCCGATTATGACGAGGACGATCCCGATTCGGAGGAGTACCTGTTATACTACGGAATGAAAAATCCGCAGCGCAAGGCGGCATGGGTCGACCTTGAAAAAGTCCCCCAGCATACGCAGGACGCGTTTGTGTATACGGAGGATAAGCGCTTTTATACCCATGACGGCGTTGACTTCGCAAGAACTGTGGTAGCTATCCTGACAACGCTGCTCACCAGTGAACAGCAGGGCGGTTCTACCATAACTCAGCAGACGATAAAAAATATCACGGACGATAACGCCGACCAGGGCGTTCAGGCTATGGAGCGTAAAATACGCGAGATCTTCCGCGCCATTAACGTTGAAAAGGTCTATACCAAGCCGGAGATACTTGAAGCGTATCTCAACGTTGTAGAGTTCGGTACTTCCGAAAAGGAGATAATCGGCGTTCAGGCGGCGGCAAATTACTATTTCAAAAAGGACGTTTCAAAGCTCAATCTTGCCGAATCGGCTTCGCTTGCGGCAATGCTCAAAGCCCCCGCGGATCTTAACCCGCTCGAAAATCCCGAAGCAAACCGCGAACGTCTTGATTATTCGCTCGGACAAATGCTTGAAAACGGCGCAATATCCGATGATGAGTATGAGAAGGCGCAGAAGCAGGCGGATAAGCTGAAGGTATACGGCGACCCCGATTTCACGACCGTTAAGGAGGAAAACGAGATACCCGACGACCAGGGTCCGACATCATGGTTCTTAGACGCGGCTATAAATCAGGCGGTGGATATAATCTCCGAGGAAAAGGGCATTGAGAACGAGGAAGCGGAGGAAAGACTTCGTCAGGGCGGTTATGATATTTATACCACCGTCGATATAGATATGCAGGAAAAGCTTGAAAAGGAGATGCGCGACAACTCCAATTTCCAGTCATGGTCGTTTGACGGCGATAAGCTTATGAGCGGCTTTGTCTGTGTGGACTATACGGGCGAAGTAAAGGCTAACGTAAGTTCGCGTTCAAAGAAAAAGGAATCCCGCGTGTTCAACCTTGTGTCGCAGGGTATGCGTTCGCCCGGTTCGTGCATAAAACCGATAGCGTCATACGCGCCCGCGCTCGAACAGGATCTGATAACCTATTCAACGCTTATCAACGATACGCCGATAAAGATAGATGCCGACAATGACGGCACTGAGGAAGAATGGCCTGTAAACTATTCGGAATACGGCGAGTTGGGCAACTGGTCGTATAAAAACCTTACGGCATGGCAGATGCTCATGCGTTCGCTCAACACCGCGCCCGCACAGCTTATACAGCAGATGACCCCCGAATATTCCTATGATTTTCTTGTCGAAAAGCTTGATATAACGACGCTTGATGAAAATTTTGACGCCGATTATTCGGCAATGACGGTCGGCGGTCTGACAGACGGACTTCATCTTCAGGAGCTTGCGGCGGCTTACACCATTTTCGGCAACGGCGGCAAAAAATATGAGACTACCTACATTTCGCGCATAGAAGAAGCGGACGGCAATGTTATCTATGAACATTCCGACGGATATAAGCAGGTAATAAGCGACTCGACCGCTTATGTAATGAACAAGATGATGCAGCAGGTCGTTGTCGGAAGCGAGGGTACGGGTCGTGAAGCTAAGCTGAACAACACGGTCATAGCGGCTAAATCGGGTACTACTTCAAACTGGGTAGACCTTAACTTCGTTGCCTGCTCGCCCGACTATGTAAGCGCGGTTTGGGTAGGATTTGATGAATGGAAGAAGATACCGACCGGAAATTATCAGAATATCGCTGCGATCTGGAAGAATATCTTCGGAGAGATCGCCGAAAATGAGGAGCATCACGATTTTGAGATGCCCGAATCGGTGACGCAGCTGCGCTACTGCACTAAAACGGGAAATATCGCCAACACGGGCTGCCCCTCCGAGGTCGGCTATTACAAGGTGACTAATATCCCGCAGACCTGCAGCGGCTGGCATTAAATAACAGGCTTAAAGGGGAGCGGTTTGAGTACGGCTTGAACGCTCCCCTATTAGTTTTGGAAATCAATTCTTGATTTCCAAAAGTTAGAACGCCGCGCTTTTAAGATGTCAGCGTTTTGCAGACTTTTTCTTGCTTGTCGTCATTAAAAATCTTTTTAAAAAAGGTAGGGAAAATATGGAAAAGGTAAGGCTTGTCTGTCCCTGTCATTTCGGACTGGAAAGCGTACTTAAATATGAGGTCGGGAAAATAGGCGGAGAGGAGATAGCCGTGAGCGACGGCAGAGTTGCTTTCAGCGGCGATATCAGCCTTATTGCGGCGGCAAATCTGCGCCTTTCGACCGCCGAGCGGGTGTATATCGAATTGGGTCAGTTTGCGGCTGATACGTTTGATATGCTTTTTGAGGGTACGGCTGCGCTGCCGCTCGAGCGCTTTATCGGCAGGACGGACGCTTTTCCCGTAAAGGGTCACAGCATAAATTCCAAGCTGCACAGCATACCCGATTGTCAGTCGATAATAAAAAAAGCCGCCTGCAGGCGGCTCGGCAGGCTCTACGGCGTTGAACGCCTTGAAGAGAGCGGCGCGGTACATCAGATCTGCTTTTCGATAATGAAGGACAACTGTTCGATATATCTCGACACGAGCGGAGCGGGTCTGCACAAACGCGGCTACCGCCGAAATTCCAACGCCGCGCCGATAAAGGAAACGCTCGCGGCAGGGATAACAGACCTTGCGAGAGTCCGCCCCGACAGTATCGTCTGCGACCCTATGTGCGGGTCGGGAACGCTGGTCATTGAGTCCGCGTATAAGGCGCTGAACATTGCGCCGGGGCTTCGCAGGAATTTTGCGGCTATGAAATGGGCTCAGCTGCCGCAGCAGCTTTGGCAGACAGAACGCGCCAAGGCAATGGACGAGATAAACAAAACGGCGGCGTTCAAGGCGCTCGGTGCGGATATAGACCCGCAAGCGGCTGAACTTACGCTGCAAAATGTAAAAAATGCGGGGGTATCGTCCAAAATAACGGTCAAAGAACAGGACGTGAGGAAATTTACTCCGCCTGACGGAGCGATAACGATCTGCAATCCCCCTTACGGCGAACGAATGTTGGAATTAAAACAAGCCCGCGAACTTTATAAACTGCTCGGCGAGCGCATACGCCCCGACAGCAGCCGCCATGCCGTCATAATTTCGCCCGACGAGGACTTTGAACAGTTTTTCGGAAAACGCGCGGACAAAAAGCGCAAGCTTTACAACGGCATGATAAAGTGTACGCTTTATATGTATTTCAAATAGGAGAATGACTATGGACGGAAAAATAAGCGCCGTTGTCTTTGACATGGACGGCGTTATATTCGACACCGAAAGGCTTTGCATAGAAGCGTGGAGGGTCATTGCCGACAGAGAGGGGCTTGAAGGCATAGAAGAGGTCTGCTATATGTGCATAGGCAGAAACAGCCGCGAAACCGAACGGATAGTGCGTGAGCATTACGGCAGCGGACTGGATTATGACAGGCTCAGGCATGAGGTGGATCATACCGTCACGGCAATGTTAAAAAGCGGCGGTATGCCGCTCAAAAAGGGCGTCAGGGAGATACTCGGTATGCTTGAAAAAAGGCAAATGCCCGTTGCGCTTGCTTCTTCCACCCGAAGCGATATAGTAAAAGCGGAACTTGGCAGCGAGGGTCTTGATAAATATTTCAAGGTCATAGTCGGAGGGGAAATGGTCTCAAAAAGCAAGCCCGCGCCCGACATCTACCTTGAAGCCTGCCGCAGACTGGGTACGCCTCCCGAAAATGCGGCGGCGGTGGAGGATTCCTTTAACGGGATACGTTCTGCTCATTCCGCGGGCATGAGAACTGTCATGGTGCCCGATATTTTGCAGCCCGATAATGAGCTGCTGCCGCTGTGCGGCATAGTCTGCGCCGACCTGCTCGAAGCGCGGGACGCTTTGGAAAAAATGATCGGCTGAATTGAAATTTTGTAATGTCTTAGAAAAAGCTATTGCAAAATCAATGTATTTGCAGTATAATATAATATGAGGGCAGCCGCCCCACGGGAATCAAAAATTGCTTTCCGTGCCGCAGCCTTCATATAATTTAGCAGAAACGGAGCGTAATTTATCATGTGCGGTTTTGTAGGTTTTACCAACAATATAAACGACGCGGGGATAGTTGTTGAAAATATGATGGATCGGATAGCCCACCGCGGTCCGGATCAGGCGGGAAAATTTGTAGATGAGAATGTCGCAATGGGCTTTCGCCGCCTTTCTATCATCGACCTTTCGGAAAACGGCAGTCAGCCGATGTTCAACGAGGACAGGAGCATTGTGCTGACCTTTAACGGAGAGATATATAATTTTGCGCAGATAAGGCAGGAACTTATCGAAGCGGGACATAAATTCGCGGGCAGAGCGGACAGCGAAGTGCTTATCCACGGCTATGAACAGTGGGATATAGAAACGCTGCTCAATAAGCTGCGCGGAATGTTCGCCTTTGTTATATACGATAAAAATAAAGATCTGATAGTCGGCGCGCGCGACTTTTTCGGTATAAAACCGCTTTATTACGGCAAATTCGGCGATACACTGATGTGGGGCAGCGAGATAAAAAGCTTTCTCGATCACCCGCAGTTCAAAAAGGAACTGAATACCGCCGCGCTTGAAACATATCTCACCTTTCAGTATTCGCCGACGTCCGATACCTTCTTCAAAAATGTAAGCAAGCTGCCTGCGGCGCATTATTTTACATATTCTCACGGCGAGCTTAAAGTAAAAAGGTACTGGGAGATAAAATTTGACCCCGACGAAAAGCCTACGCTGGAAAACTGGGTGGACGATATAACCGATACTTTTAAGGACAGCGTTGAAGCGCATAAGATAGCCGATGTTGAGGTGGGCTCGTTCCTTTCGAGCGGCGTCGATTCAAGCTATGTCGCGGCGGTCGCAAATGTCGACAAGACCTTTACGGTCGGCTTCGGCGAGGACGAAAAGTATAACGAGATAGGCTACGCAAAGGAATTTTCAAAATATATCGGCAAGGTAAATAATTCGCGCGTGATCTCCCCCGAGGATTACTGGGGCAATTTTGCCAAGATACAGTATCATATGGACGAACCGCTTGCCGACCCTGCGGCGGTCGCGCTGTTCTTTGTCTGCAAACTTGCCGCCGAGCAGGTCAAGGTGGTGCTTTCGGGAGAGGGCGCGGACGAGATATTCGGAGGATACAATATCTATCACAATCCCGACGATATGGCGGCGTATAACAAGATACCCCGCCCGATAAGGCGTGCGGTAGGCTCTGCGGCAGGGCATTTGCCGCATAAACACGGTATTAACTTCCTCATTCGCGGCGGTCAGGATCTGCGCGAACGCTTTATCGGCAACGCGTATATATTCACCCCCGCCGAGCGCAGTGCGCTGCTTAAAATAGACACGGACGCCCCCGACCCTATGGAGATAACCAAGCCGTTTTATGACAAGACCGCCGACTGTGACGAGGTAACGCAGATGCAGTATCTCGATCTGCATTTGTGGATGACGGGGGATATACTGCTCAAAGCCGACAAAATGAGCATGGCTCATTCGCTCGAACTGCGCGTACCCTTCCTCGATAAAAAGGTCATGGCGCTTGCACAGCGCATACCCAAAAAATACCGCGTCACTAAGGAAAACACAAAATACGCTATGCGTATAGCCGCGCTGAAGGCTTGTCCTCCGCAGACGGCTAACAAGAAAAAGCTCGGCTTCCCCGTACCGATAAGGGTATGGCTGAAAGAGGATAAATATTACGATATCGTAAAAGCAAGCTTTACCTCGCAGGCTGCCGAACAGTTTTTCAACACCGATAAGCTTGTAGCACTGCTTGACGACCACCGCGCGGGCAAGTACGACAACTCGCGCAAGATCTGGACGGTCTACACCTTCCTTGTGTGGTACGGAGTATTTTTCTCCGAGCAAAAGATCTGATAAAAATAATGCGCAGACTTTTTACGGTCTGCGCTCTTTTTATATGTTATATGCCCATAAGTTCATATGCCCGTTCGGCGGCGGCTCGTATGTGCGAATCGTTGAGAAAACCCGAGGGCGGATAGGGGTATTGCAGTGTTACTATCTTGCCGCGCCACCTGTCAAGAAGTTCAGCCGAAACGGTCGAAACGGCAAGCGGCTCGGCAGCTTTGAGATATTCCACCGCCGTTATGTACTCGCTGCGCTCGGAAAGCGTTCTGTCAAAGCCGCGCAGTTCGTCCCACTTTTTTTCATTGAGCTTATCTTCGGCTATCCCGCGGCTTCTTAAAAAATCAAAAAGCAGCGGCTGAACGCACTCGTCCCACGATATATCGGTATAAAGATGAAGCAGAAAGCCCTTGTAAAAATCAGGGCGGGAGGAATACTTATCCTCATTTTCCCTGCGGTGTTCGGCAATATTTTGCAGCCAGATCTCGGGGTCGCGCGAACGTATATGCGCGGCATACCGCTGCTGCTGAGAGGCAAAGCCGTCCACATTTACCGAATCGGGCGAGATAGTACCCAGATAATAGTCGGGCAGAGCGCTTACCGAGAGCCTGTCGGCAAGGAGCGAAGCGACTGTAAGATGTACTGCGATAGACGGCATATTATTTGTCCTCCAGCTGCTTTAACGCGCGAAGCTCGTTTTTATCTATCCTGATTACCGAATCCTTTATAAGTTCGACATCATTTTTATTCACCGTTATGATATTGTCCGACTTGTCGGGGCGGACTTTAAGCGTACCCGTAAGCAGATTGACGTCGGTGACAACGCCTTTTCCCTCCGCCGTTTTTACATATGCGCCGATCTTGGGAGTGGTTTTGAGCAGTTCCTCATAGGCTTCGTTTTCGTATTTAAGGCAGCACATGAGCCTGCCGCAAGTACCCGAAAGTTTTGCGGGATTGAGCGACAGCGACTGCTCTTTTGCCATTTTTACCGATACGGGCTGAAAATCTCCCAGAAAGCGCGAACAGCAAAACGGCTGACCGCAGATACCGAGACCGCCGAGCATTTTAGCTTCGTCGCGCACGCCTATCTGCCGCAGTTCTATCCTTGTGCGGAATACGCTCGCAAGGTCTTTTACCAGTTCGCGGAAGTCAACGCGGCTCTCCGCGGTAAAATAAAACAGCAGTTTATTGTTGTCAAACGTACATTCAACGTCCACCAGATCCATTTTGAGCCCGTGCTTTTTTATCTTTTCCTGACATATGGCAAAGGCTTCCTTTTCCTTTTGCTTATTGCGCTCGATAGTTTCCATATCGTTTTGGTCGGCAATGCGTATAACGCTTTTGAGCGGAGCGGAAAGCTTTTTTTCTTCCATTTCCTTATCGACAAGCACTACCTCTCCGCACTCAACGCCGCGCACCGTCTCCACTATTACCTTAGAGCCGAGCGGTATCTGCATATCGCCGGGCGAAAAATAGTATATCTTGCCGACCTTTTTGAACCTTACTCCGATGTATTTTACCATAGACATTTTACAATTCCTCGCTTATCTGAAAAGTTGTGCCGTCAGCGCGTTTACAAGCGGCTGTATCAGGCAGTTTGAATCCGCACGCTGCGAAAATACGCAAAGTATATCGTATATATCCGTAAGCTTCGCCGCGCTGTAGGCTTGAGAAAGCCTTTTGCAAAGCTGTGAAGAAAAGGGCAGGCTGACCGGCTTTCCTATGCGTATCCTGCACGAATCGCGGACTATGCGCTGCATATATCCCATAAGTAAAACAAATTCCGCCCGCTTCATATCCGCAGCCGTAAGTATACGCAGCGCGTTAAACTCATCTCTGTCGGCGACAGCCGTCATAAAATCGAGCGCGGTCTGCGCCTGCTCCCTTATTTTATCATTTGAGATATATTCCTCGCACCTGCCGATATTTCCGCCGCAGCGGCTGAACGCTTCTTCGGCTGACAGCCTGTCCGCGCCGTTTTGCATAAGATACGCCACCGCCGCGCTTTGGCTTACCTCCTGCGTGTAAAATTGCAGCGTTCTTGAAATTATCGTATCGAGAAAAAGCTCCTTTGAACGCGCGGTAAGTATTATGACCGCATGGTCGGGCGGCTCTTCTATGACCTTCAGCAGGCAGTTTTGTATCTGCGTCAGCGTCTGCACGGACGCGTCAAGGTCGGGGATAATGAACACCCTGAAACGCCCCTCGTTGGGCGTTGAGGAGGTATCGGCGGCAAGTGCGCGGACATCTTCGACCTTGTAATTGCCCGTTTCCGAAGCGCGGAGAGTTACAACGTCGGTATGCGCGTCCTTTTGGATAAGACGGCAGGTGCGGCATTTTCCGCAGCCTATCCCGCAGCCTTCTTCGCACAAAAGAAGGGAAGCGATAGCTTTTGCAAGAGTTTTTTTACCGCTGCCGCGTTCGCCGCATATCATTATCGAGTGCGGTTCTTTTCCGCTGCGTGCCATTGAAGCGGCAAGGGAAAGTGCCTCGGTATTTTCAACGAGCCGATTCATACCTGTTCAAACCGCTCTATATCGGTGACAAAGATAGTCGCGCCGCCGATGGTCACTTCAACAGGGTAGGTCTCGCCCGCGTTTTCAAGTATCGCGGAGGACGGCACGAATTGTTTTCTTCTGCGCGAATGTTGTTTGCAGGTCTCGATAACGGTATCGACCTCACATTCCCGGCAGCATATCATGAACGTGGTATTTCCCGCCGACAGAAAGCCGCCCGTAGAGGCGAGCTTAGTGGCGCGTATGCCTTTTTTCAGCAGAGCCTTTGACACTGCATAGTTATCATCATTATTTACGATAGCGTATACCAGTTTCATAGTTCAAGTCCTTTCGTAGCAAAAGATCAGCCGCGCGTAACTTACGGGGCTGTGTTGTCATGGGAATCAATTTTTAATTCCCATACTAATTATATTATAACACATTATGTCAAAAAAAGCTATAGCTTGAAAAAATTTTTTAATTTCACATTATCGGCGCTGCTGCTCCTTAACTACCGCGATACTATCTATGCCGTTTTCGGCGCATATCTCGGCACATTCGCGGGTTATCATCTCACCCGGCATAACGGCGGCGACCGAGGGCTGACAGTTGAGCGCGGGTCTTGCGCATATCCTGCCGACCGAATCTGCGGCGGGCAGCAGTTCACAGGCACTAAGAGATGCCTGTCTTATGCTTAAAACGGCGCGAAGCGGCGTATTGAGAACACCTGCCGTCAGCCTTATTGCGTCTTTGATCTTGACGTTTTGCAAAAACTCTTCAAGCCGCGCAAAGTCTCTTTGAGTATTATAGGGCGAGAGCATAAGCACAACGGCGCGTTTGTCGGAATATTCACATTCCATTTTGCTTTTTCTCAGCATATCCGCAAATTCGTACCCGTAATAGCCGACAGCGGCGCAGTCTATGGTTATTTTAAGCGGTTCAGCTGAAAGGTCGGGTATGCCGCGTTCGCTCATCAGCTTTTTTATCCCGCAAACGCGGCGGCAGGCGCGTTTTATCTCATCGGGGAGAGAGCCGTGCAGCAGCTTTGCGCAGTTATCGAGCGAAGCGAGTATGAGATATGACGGGCTTGTCGAACCGAGCATTGCCATGGCGGGCTTTGCAAGCGAACAAAGTTCGCTCGGAGCGTCAGCGGAAATGTGAAGATATGCGCCGCCCGTATAGACAGGCAGGGTCTTATGCGCCGAATCGCAGACGATATCCGCGCCGAGCGCAAGCGGGTGCATGGCAGGCTCGCCCGCAAAGGCAAGATACGCCCCGTGGGCGTTATCCACGATAAGCAGTGCATTTTTTTGGTGACATTGCCGCGCTATCCGCGAAATGTCGGCTATACTGCCGTAATAGTCGGGCGAGGTGATATAAACACAGTCGATATCCCCAAGTTCGAGCGTTTTTCCGACATCGCTCGGCGTAATGCCGACCGTACACAGCGACTCCCTCTTTTGCGGGTATATCCACACAGCCTCCGCGCCCGTCAGCGCACAGCCGTCAATAAAAGCACGGTGGCAGTTGCGGGCGGCGGCAATGCGTATTTTTCTGCCGAAAAAAATGCGGAGCATAAGCAGTGCGCTTTTTATCGAAAGGCTTGAGCCTTCGGCGGAGTAAAGGGAACGAGCAGAGCCGAAAGCGGCAGAGGTCTTCCGTTCGCTTTCGGCTATTATACCTTCGGCGGCATAAAGGCTGTCCGCGCCCGATATCTCGGTGATATCGAGCGGTTCAGCGCCGACGAGCGGCGTGCCTTTATGCCCCGGCATATGAAATCTTGTTATATCCGAGCGTGCGTACCGCCCGGCAAATCCGATAATATCCATTATATGTTATTCTCCCGTATAGACTGCCCGTCCTTCAGGTCTAAAAAAATTTTAGCCGAGGAAACAAGTTTTTGTCTGCCGCGCTTTATGGTACGGCTTACCGTAGAGGGGTTGACGCCGTAAAGATCGGCTATTGCGCGGATTGGAACGCCGTCCTGATAATACATTATTATATAACATTTTTGGCGATCCGTCAATTGTTTTTCAAATACTTTTAAAATAACGGGAGAAATATTTTCAATATCTCTGCGTGCCGCGTATATCATGAACTTACGCGCTCCCTGTATCTTAAACTTGGGTGAGGCGGCTTGGGGGCGCACAGCCTGTCAAGCTGCTGACAGACATACAAAAGTTCGCGCCGCTCGTTACTGAGCAGCCTTATGCGCCTTTCCAGGTCGGTCATTTCATCGGGGAGCGGGTGCAGCCGCAGCAGTTCTTTCAGCGTGTCTATGCGCGATTCGACCGCGCGGACATCTTTTAAATATTGCTCCGAGAGAGCTTTAAGGTCGGTTTTTGGCGTAATTTGTTCGTTTCTTTCCATGGCAGATTCCTTTCATTTTAAATTAAGATAGATCCGAAAAACCCTGAGTACCGCCCGACAGATTTTCACCTTCGGCGGACGCGGCTGCCGTAAAGCCCCCTACGGGGAAGGGGGCAAGCCTTTCGGCTGAGCCGATGCAGGGTCTGAAAGAAGAATGTATGTTCTTCTAATTATTATTATAATCCGCATTTTCGGGTTAGTCAAGAGGGCGAACAAAAGTTTGTAGGCTTGCACAAACATATGTTCCTTAGTTTGTATAAAAGCACAAATGTTCGCAAAAATAAGCGGCGATATAAGTATTTTTGTGTAAATTGAGGGAAAATTATCGGACACTTTGTGCAAAATTAACCTTGCAAAGCGAAAAAAAGTGTGATATAATATAACTACGATAATTTTGCGGGAGTTTTTATGGACTTGAAAACAAAAAAATAAATATATATAATGATAAAATAAAAAAGAGTCCAAAAAAATTCTTAAACGCAGGATAAAAACCAAACGCGCGGTATTGTGTAAGCTGCGCGTGCTGCGGTCGCCGCTTTTAAAAATAACAGTCCCGAGGTGAAAAATACGCTTCGGACGGAGGGCTGTTCGGGCGGTGTCGGGTCGGCGTGTGACAGCGTTGACCGGTAAACGTACCGCGGCGGGTCGGCGTGTCATTTTAACACGCACAAAGAGGAGTAAAATTTATGGAGAGTCAGAAGCTGAAAAGATTGTCAGAGCTTACTGCCATTTCGCGCGAAAGGGAGCTTACCCCGTCCGAAAAGGCAGAAAGAGAGGTATTGCGCAATGAATACCGCGAAGCCGTTACAGGCTCGCTGCGCAGATCTCTTGACAGCACTGTCATCGTTGACCCCGACGGTACGCGCCGAAAATTAAAGCGCAGCGGGGGCAAAGGCTGACTAAACGAGTGGGGAGGTCAATTTGCTTTGGCAGGCGTATCAAAACAAAAACAAAAGCTGCTTGTTATGGAACAATTGTTCCGGCAGCGCACCGATGAGGCTCACGCCATCACGGGAAATCAGCTTATAGATATTCTTAAAACAATGGATATCAAAGCGGAAAGAAAAACGATCTATGATGATATAGCAACGCTTTGCGACGCGGGGCTTGATATAAGGACGACCAAGTCGGGACATTCAAACGCTTATTACATGGCACAGCGGCTGTTTGACGACGAGGAGCTGAAAATACTCGCCGATCTTACGGCGTCATCACGCTATCTCACGATAAAAAGAGCCAATGAGATAATACGCAAGCTGCAATCGCTGACAAGCGAGCATAAAGCGGCTGCGCTGAAACGCTCGATAAGCGTTGAGAGCCGTACGAAATCGTCGGGCGAAAATATTTTTTCGCTGATAGACATTTTCGCGGAGGCGATAACCGCCGATCTTGAGGTCGAAGTGTTCTACAGTGACGACGGCGAAAAGAAAAAGCAGGGCGAAAAAATAACGGTCTCGCCGTATAATATTCTTTGCGAGGGTGATGTTTACTACATACTCTGCGGCTGTGCGGGCGAGATACTAAAGCTGTGTGCCGACCGCATGAACGAGCCTGTGCTCGGCAAAAACAAAAGGCACAGTCCGAGCGAAGAGGAAAACAGGCTGCTGAAAATGCTGAAAGAATTCAGCGTAAAGAGCGGTGCGGACGAGAGCCAAGCGGTGTGAGCCGTGCGGGTCGGTACTGCGGATCGTGATATTTTTGTTGAAATATTATACATTTATTTATTACTGATTTTTACAATTTTTCATAAAACACCTTTATACCGAATAATTCCGTACAAATTTGTTAAAAATGTACGGAATTATTTTTATCGTTTGTGAAAATTGACTATTGAAAATTTGATTATTATGTGATATAATATCTGTATACTTATTATAGGGACATAGTGTGCGGACAAGCCGTACACGGGACGGCTCTCTATTAAACTTGGAAAAAATTTTGATAATTGGAGGAATTAAAAATGAAGGCAACTAAGATTTTAGCCGGTCTTTCAGCCGCTGCTATTGCAGGCTCGATGCTGGCTATGGTAGCCGGCGCTGTTGATTTTGAAAGCGAATTTCAGGCTGCTATTTCTTTCCAGAATGACACCACAAAGGGTACAGTAGACGAATGGCCTGCTGCACAGATCCAGGATTTTGAGGTAGGCAAGGAGTTTACGCTTGTTTATGACGCAGGCGATAAGACTTTCGTACCTTCCACCAACTTCTTTGCCATTGAAACCGGAATAAAAGGTGAAGACGGCACTGAACCCGGTTATGAATTTGATGTTAAGTCGATAAAGGGTGACGGAAAAGAACTGTCATTTGACGCAAGCAAGACCGATACTCACTATGAGAACGGCGTACTCAGATATGAGTTCATAAACGCTTGGGGAAGCGGCGCAAATGCTGCTGATACCGGTTCTTGGGAACCTATGAGCAAGATGGAAATAACCCTTACCATCAATGAAGCGGGCGGCGGCTCATCATCAGAAACTGCTGATTCTTATGATGTACCTGCTGAATATATCGGTGCCGACGGAATCGCTCATCTTTATGAGATAGGTGAGGACGGCGAGACACAGCTCGGCTGCTTTGATTCTTTAGATAAGGTTCTTGCTTATAAGTATGCGGTTATCTCCATAGATCTGGACGATGCGGCATTTGACGCAGGTGCTGCAGGCGAAACATGGGTAGCAGGCGGCTTCGGAACAAACGATGCTGCTGTCGGATGGAATCAGAAGGAATGGTGCTGTCAGCCTGATGTAAAAGACGCTGTTATCGAAAAGGTCGGCGCAGGCAAATATCAGCTTGTAGTTAACATAGGTGATGTATTCACCGCAGAGAGCGATTATGCTCAGGTTTGGGCTAAGGACTGGAGCGGTTTTGATACCGGCTTTGCTGTTACAGGCGTTAAGCTGACAAATACTCTGGAGGATACTCCTCCTGCTCCCGGCGGTGACGTAGTTACCGAAAACCTCTTCTCCGGCGAGTGCAGAACAGGCGAAAGACTCCCCGGCGGATTTGTATATCTCTCAGCTGACGATCTCGGACTTCAGAATTATGCTTGGGACGGCTCTATGAAGCTTGTTATAACCTATCGTAAAGATCTTGTTCTTGATAGTGATCCCAGCACCCCGAACACTTGGAATGTTACTCCTCAGATCGCTGTTGGTCAAATAGATCAGTTTGAAGAAAAGGGCGATTATCTCTACAACAAGTGGATCGGCGGAGATAGCGATATAGAGTATGATGAGGACGGAAATCCTTACTCTGTTCCTGTTACATTGGAGATCGTTCTTGACGATGTTTCTAACCTTGATGACAGCGGCAATCCTGTAGCTTGGAGTCCTATCGGCGAACAGGGTGTTACCATCGGCGGTTATCAGCTCTACATCACTTCTATTGATCTCGTTGACGCTAACGCTCCTGTAACTCCTCCCGCTGACGAAAGCAAGCCTGATGACAGCAAGGACGATGACAAGCCCGGCGACAGCAAGCCCAGCGACAGCAAGCCCAGCGACAGCAAGGACGATACTGACAGCAAGGATTCATCTTCTGCCACCTCTTCAACAACAAGCAGCAAGGCTTCTTCTACAACCTCTTCCAAGGCTGCAGCAGGTGCTGCTACCGAGAACCCTGCAACAGGTGCAGCTGCTCTTGGCGCAGTTGGTCTTATCCTCGCAGGCGCTGCAATGGTAGTTTCCAAGAAGAAGAACTAATTTAAAGAGATAGGTGTGCGGATACTGCACTTCTCTGAAAATCAATAGCGATATTAAAGCTGTCGGGGCAAAAGCCTCGGCAGCTTTTTTATGTTTTTTTCGGTCGGATACAAATGAAAACGCGGAGCGTAAACTCGCTCCGCGCTCGTTTTATACAAATAATTGTTACTCAAATCGTCAATCCGGCATGATATACTCGTAAGTATCCACCAGCGGCGCGTCCTGCATAAAACGCAGCAGCGTTCGGCAGGGTCTTGCGGCAAGCCTTGCGGCTGCATAAATAAAATCATACGGTTCGGGGTCGAACTTTTTGCTCTCCAATTCATATTGCAGCGGAAAATAATACTTTTTCTGCACGTCATTCATCTTCGCATACGCACCGTCAATGACTTTAAGCATACGCTTTCGGATAGCAAGCGAGCCTAAGCCGAGCTTTTCGCCGATAGTTTGGTAAAAATACATTCTCGGGTATGGCAGGTACGGCTCGGTGAGTACCGCGCAGGCGGCTTCGATCATGCTCGTAAAACCCTTCTCACAGGAATTGCAGAACATAGCCTTTAAAATGGTCGATAAGCAGTGACGCAGTTTGTCATAGTAAAACTGCCCGCTTACTACATCAGTGCGGATATATTCAAGCAGATCGCGCGCGATATTCGGCGGGTGCTGCGGGGTCTGCACCTGAAAGCACTTGAACCCGTGCGCGGCGCAGATAGTCGCATAGTATTTGTCCGCATAGGGCGTGCAAATGATTATCAGCGGCTTGTAGTCGCTTATTTTGCCGAGTTTTACAAGATTGTCAGCCATGTATTGCTCCGATTCGTAATCGGCAGAGCAGAACATCAGCGCGTCAGGGCGGTTATAGCTGCAAAAACTCGGCAAATGCCGCTTGCGGTCAAGCCGATAGGTCGTGATCTCCTTATTAGGTTCGATATATTTCATAATGGACGAGCACAGCCCGAATTTGTCCATCAGCGCGGCAATACTGAAAAGATCCACTAACGATTTTTCGTTGTCGGGATAGTTGACAAGCATAATATCGTTAGGATAACGATTCATCATAATTATCAGTCTCCAAATGAAATGCCAATGTCACGCGCGGTCTTTATCATCTGATCGTCCTCGGGGACGAACTTGGTCTTGCCCGCAACGTCTTCTAACTTGTTTTCCGTGATCTTATCGCCTATCTTGGCAACGGCATAGCCGTATTTGTTCTGCGCGATAAGTTCTGCCGCGTGTACGCCGAATTGTGTTGCAAGTATTCTGTCATACGCGCTCGGACTGCCGCCGCGGAGCATATGACCCGGTACGCATACTCTCGTTTCCAGTCCCGTTTTCTCTTCTATCTGCTTGGCAATGCGGTTTGAAGCCGTGGTGATACCCGCTTCCGCACGGAGTTTTGCACGCTCTTTCTTTTTAAGCTTGGCTTCTTCCGTGTCAAATGCGCCCTCTGCGACCGCGAGTATGGAAAAGCCCTTGCCCGACTGCGCGCGTTTTTCACAGGCGGCTGAAAGCTTGTCGATATCATACGGAATCTCGGGAATGACTATCATATCCGCGCCGCCCGCAATACCCGAATAGAGCGTGAGCCAGCCCGCTTTGTTGCCCATTATCTCAACGACAAGTATCCTGCCGTGCGAGTTTGCGGTCGTATGCAGTCTGTCGATAACGTCTGTGGCAATGTCCACGGCAGTGTGGAAACCGAAGGTAACACTTGTTCCCCAGATGTCGTTGTCAATGGTTTTCGGCAGACCGATAACGTTCAGCCCCTCCTCCGAAAGCAGGTTAGCCGTTTTGTGAGTGCCGTTTCCGCCAAGGGTCAGCAGACAGTCAAGCTTCTGGACTTTGTAGGTCTCCTTCATATTCTTGACCTTGTCGATATTGTCATCGCCCACGACCTTCATGAGCTTGAACGGGGTGCGCTTAGTTCCGAAGATAGTGCCGCCCGTGGTGAGTATTCCCGAAAAATCCGATTGATTCATCAGCTTGCACTGGTTGTTGATAAGTCCCGAGTAGCCGTCCTGTATGCCGATTATCTCGACATCGCTTCCGAACCGCTCATAGCAAGCCTTTGCCACACCTCTTATTGTCGCGTTAAGTCCGGGGCAGTCGCCGCCGCTCGTCAGTATTCCTATACGTCTTTTCATTTGCCGTTACCTCCTTAATATTTATCGTCCTCATCGTCGATATATTCGGCGTTTTCATCATTTACCGCGCTTGGCGCGTCTATGTCCATATCTGCGTCCGTTTCGTCGTATTCTTCCTCGTCCATCGGATCGCTCTCGTCCTCGTCCTGCTCTGAAAGACGGAAGCGGGAGATCATGTTTTTAAGGATAAGCGACTGACCCGAAAGTTCCTCGCTTGCCGAAGCAGAACCTACAGCGGAAGCGGTGTTTGCGGCAACTACCGCCGAGATCTGATCTACGCCCGTGTTTATCTGCATTATAGCGTCCGACTGTTCAGCCGAAGCGTCCGCGATATTCTTCATAAGACCGCGTATCTTGTCGGAGCTTTCAACAATAGAACTGAGCGACCTTGCCGTTTCCTCCGCAATGGCTGAACCGCTGTCGACCGCCTTGGCCGAGCGTTCGATAAGTACGGCGGTCTGTTTTGCAGCCTCCGCGGAGCGCGAAGCAAGCTGACGTACTTCGTCCGCAACTACTCCGAATCCCTTTGAACCCTCACGGGCAGCTTCAACGGCAGCGTTGAGCGCAAGTATATTCGTCTGGAAGGAGATCTCGTCTATTACCTTGATTATATTAGCGATCTCGTCCGAAGTTTCATTTATAAGCTTCATAGCGTCGAGCATCTTAGCCATGTCCTCATTGCAGCCGGAAATAGCCGTTGAGTTGTCCATAACTATTTTGTAAGCGTCTTTTGCGCTGTTGGAATTTTGTATTACCTGATCGGCAACATTATTCAGCGTAGCCGAAAGCTCTTCGATAGAACTTGCCTGCTGTGTCGCGCCCTGCGAGAGAGCCTGTGCGGAATTTGATACCTGTACCGCGCCTGATGTTACCTGCTCCGCCGAATGATTTATCGAATCGAATGTCTCCGAAAGCGACTCGAATATCTCATTGAAGGTAGTCTTTATCTTTGAGAAATCGCCCTTGAAGTTGCCCTCCATTCTGTGGCAGAGATTGCCGTCGGCAATTTGCTGCAAAGCAACTTGGATAAGGTTGATATACTGTCTCAGGCTCACTACCGTTTCCTCGAGCGAATTTGACAGTATGCCGAGTTCGTCCTTTGAGTACCATACATCTACTCTTGTTGAAATATCGCCCCTTGCAAGTTCGCGCAGACGCTTTGTTGTCGAAACTATCGGTTTGGAGATGTTTCTTGCAAAGAGTATGGAAACGAGGAGAGTAGCGCAGAAAACGAGCGTTATCAGTATTATTATTATCCTCATTGTGGAAACGCCCATGTCGTAATATGTACTTTCTGAGGAGGAAACGACCACCGTTGCGTCAAAATAATCCGCGTCCGCATAGCCCATTGTGTACGAAGTCTTGTCAAACTCATAATTTGAGCAGCCGTTTCTTCCGTTTAAAGCGGCTTGCAGCGACTTTGCCATGCTCTTGTATTTTTCATCAGTCTTTCCCAGTTCGATAGGGTTCTGGTTTATGGAAACATTTGCATTTTCCGAATGGAAAATAACATTGCCCTCGCTGTCGATAACAGCGACCTTGCCGTCACCGTAGGACGCGGTCTCGGTTATCTCGTCATTTATTATCTGATAGCTCACCACGGCGGCAGATACCATTTTGCTGCCGTCGGGAAGTGAAACGGGCGTGAGCATTGCAAAGCAATTTTCGCCGTCAACGCTTGTTATGGCAGTAAGCGTGGTAGCCGAGCGTTCGATAGCAAGAGAGATGTCCTCAGCCGAGATAACGTCGGGACAGCGCGAACCTGATGACGCGATAAGCGTGCCTGTTGCGTCATATATGCCGAAATCGGTTATATCGCTTGTTTCGGCATAATAATCTTTAAGATCTGCGATCCTTTGTTCATCACTTGCGGCTGAAACATATTCCGAACTTGTGGTGACAGTTTCAAAATTTGTCATATATGATTCTATGCAATAGTTAAAAACGTCCGCAGTGCTCATAGAGAGCGGCTGCATAGTCTTTTCAAGGGTGGTGTTTACGGTAGTGCGGATATACCAAATAAATATCACGGAAAGCGCAACCGTTATGCCGAAAACAAGTCCGAGCATACCTATCATGATGCGTGAACGGATAGATTTCAACTTTATTACCTCCAATAAGCGCAAAAAGCGCCGAAAAAATTCTCTCTATATAATTATATCAGAAATCCACAAAAAATACAAGTCCAAATTACGCTTTTTTTTGGAATTTTACAAATATTTTATTCATATTATAGTTATGCGGGCGGGACGGCGTAAGAAAATTATCAGGGTATCTGCGCCGTTTAAGCAAAAACGGTCATGAAAGGGCGGAAGAACATCATGTTTGCGGCGGTAAGGATAAACAAGGCGGCGCTTGCGGCTGTCATAACGGCGATAGTCATACTCTGCGCGGGCGCGGCGCGGGAGCTTAAAGCATCGGGCGAGGAGGAAAACGGCATTGCACTGCCGATAGTCATGTATCACAGTGTACTTAAAGACCAAAGC
>CANPYF010000006.1 GCA_947587925.1 uncultured Ruminococcus sp. | reverse complement strand
ACTACAAACTGCCTATTAGCGCCATTATTTCAATAATTGCCGATAACATTTTTTTGCCGATAATGTTACCGAAGGAAAAACCTTCGTACTTACAGGAACGCTTTCATCCATGCCAAGGGCGAAAGCTGCACAGCTTATTGAAAGCAAAGGCGGAAAAGTAACGAGCAGTATTTCTTATAAAACCGATTATCTTATTGCAGGAGAAAAAGCGGGAAGTAAACTCTCCAAAGCCCGATCGCTCGGTATAACTATTTTAAGCGAAAAAGAATTTCTTGAAATGATCGGCGATATTAATTAAATTTTTTCGTCTAAAGCGCCGAACGGCGTACCTGACGAGATCCGAAAAGCAAAAAAGCCCGTAAACACGGGCTTTTTTAATACAGGTAAACGGAGTTGAAGCTGCACACGGTCAGCAGAGCGCATTCGTTTAATGATCGGTCATGCTCCTGCCGTTTGCAGGCGGGATATCCGTAAAAGAGGGCGTTTTCATGCCTTTGTATTTTTGCGCTTATTCCGCATAAGGAAAAATGCACCCGAACAGAGCGTCATCAGACCGCCGATAATAAACATTCTTGTACCTTTGCCGCCTGCCGAAGGCAGTTCCACAGGGGCAGAGATCATATTCTCATTGACAAAATTCAGCGAAGTATTGCCTATCGGCGCGAGCTTAAATTCGTAGTTATTTTCTTCCGCATTATTGGTGCTTCTATAACTATAATTTTCGCCGGCATCTAATTCAACAATGTGATATGCTGCTTCCGTGTCCCAGTCACTTACTGCCGATGTACTCTTAAATCCATCTCCGGCGGTATACTCCCATTTCACGAACTTTTCTAACATCTTTTCAGCAGATTCGGATTGATCTTTTTCAACAGTAAGTTCAGTGTACATAAAATCTACGCCCGTCAATGCTTCTCCAACCGTTTTTGCCGTGCAGTCCTTGAAATCAATAGGTTTATCGCTCTTATAGATGATAAATCCAAACGTTGTATTTTCGGGTACAGCCGAGGTTTCGCCTTTTGAGTTTACAACTTTTTTGGAAAGTGTCGGGCAGCCGGGAATACATATACCTACTTTGTTCGGCGAGGCTTTTGCGACCAAGCTGCGAATGCTGTAGCTGTAGCCGAAAGTGTTCCATGCGATCTGACCCGGTGAAGCAGCCGTGTCGTCTATATGCGCGTCAAAGCGTATCTGGACAGCCTGATTTTTCTCAATATCCCTGTCCGTCGTAAAGTGTATTCTTATTGAGCGGGTAGATGATGTAGGGGCGTCATACCACATATTACCACCTGTTTCGATCGGATAATTTTTCCCTGTCCAGTCGTCCTCATTGAAGTCATTGGGTTTATCGCTGTATTCGACGATGTAATCTTTGCCCTGTTCAAGAACTTTAGGAGTTATACTCGTATCATATTTAGCAGGAGATGTTTTATCTCTACCCGTTATTTCATTCAGCGCTTTCGCATCTTCATAGAGCCATACTTGGACATCAGGATTTTCCGCAAGGCTTACCTTAAATTCACTTTCACGCTTGCTTTCCTGCCGGAGCGTTGTTGCGTCATCAGTCTGAGGAAGATTATCGATGATGACCAGATTACTCATTGATTCTGCATCGTTGACATTTCGCACTTCCAGCGTATAAGTAAATATATCCTTCTTATTCTTGAGACTGATATAATTATCATCTCTTTCGGAAGTGGTGAAATTAGCCGGTTTACCTTTTTCCTCGATCATCTTGACCGAACCTGACGGGCTGCCCTCGTAAATGCTGACGACTGCGGAAGATTCTACACCAATATTGTTGCCGTCTTTATCTTTGACAAGTCTGCCTTGTGTAATGCGGTCATCATATTTATTGTCCTCGGGGCTGAACATCGCCGTATTTGTATATGTTCCGGGGTCGATACCTTTGCCTGCGGCAACTTCTTTCGGACCGGTGGAAAACGTCAATTTGCTGTAACCGTTCGGGAGCATACCCCATTTTTTATCGGGGAAACCTATAGTTAAAACTTCATGATTATTTTCATCATGGGAGATCTGTACGGTGATCTTTGCTCTGACATCTTCGGTCAAATTTTTATTGCATACGGTTTTTATGCTTAATTCTTTTTCTTCTCCGCCAATTGTCAGAGTTGCGGAATCACCTGTATTTGAAGTTACTGTAATATTATCTCCGTCCCTGGTCATATTGAACAGATAGCTGTCATCACTTTCGGGGTTTCCGCCCGCGCAGACATACCAACTATCCGTACCGTTATTATTACGTCCATACATACAATAGTTGAAATTTCCCGAAAATTGCAGCGGCAGATCGAGCGTATCTGTGATCTTATAGCCTGAAATTTCGGAAGGCGAATTGTTAAATGAAGTTACCGTCCATTCAGCTTTATCACCGGATGCTATCATAGGTTCTTTTACCGTTTTCTTAATGCCCGGGGAAATTTTATCCCTTGTGACCTTGACGGAAGACGCAAACCAATAGGGCTCTTTATCATCTCCTACTATGTCAATACCTTCGCCTTTAAAATCTGCATTTTCAGCATCTTTATTTGTCCAGAGTTCACGCCCGCCGTCATTGTTCGGCGCAGTCTTGTGAATATTTTTTACAACAACGTCCGTGGTATCATCTATTTCGGGCGACGCACCCGTATTGTACGGGTCATAACTCTGCATAACGATCGTATTTTCAGCTTCGTTGATCTCATTATCACCCGTGTAACAGGTGTATGCAAATTGCAAAAATTGACCGGGTTCAAGGTAATATGCGTCTTTTTTGTCATCGTATGGAAGTCCGGTGTAAGAGTTATCGTTTTCAAATTCAAATTTAAGTATTTGGCGTCCATCATCGGTTTCATGTTTTTCACTGTCTTCAGCATAGGAATATTTCACCTTGGTTCTTACATAATTTTCATAATTAGGTAAAATATTTGCAAAATCATCATTGTTATCGTCCTTAGGCTTTGCGATAATTCCTACATGGTTATCAGTAGCTTGACCTTTAGAACTCCAATAAACTTCACTGCTGCCTACATGCTGATTTGAAGTCGGATCACTTCCGTCAGCTGTTCGCAGCGCCATATAAGAAAATCCCGGCGGCAGAATATCATAAAGCGGGGCGAGATACAAATTAGTATTTCCCGAATTGCGCAGAACGACATAATAAGTTACCGTGTTTTTCAGTCTGCTTCCCGTATAAGTGTTTGAATAATGGAATCTGTCCGGTCCAATAAAATACTGATTTGTCAGTTCTGCCCATTCATTTTTAGTGACATAAGTTCCCGTTTCATAAACGCCCTTCTGGAGCAGCGCAACAGGCGGGTCGGCGAGGGTGTGAGAAACAGGCGAGGGCATATTGTACACATAAAATGTGTTGATAAGTTTATCAGTACCCTTTTCTTTCAGGAATGTATCCCATTGTTCATCTTTATCTTTTCCGGGGAAGGTGAGCGTCACATACATATACACCGTCGCGTCAGGCGGGAGTATTACATTGAAATTCTCGTTCCATTTAATATATTGCTGGTCGGCGGTGTCTGTCGGTTTAACTATTTCCGAAGGACTGCCTTCACTATATTTTTTAACTTCCCATTCGCTTCCGCCACTTTTACCATTTAATTCTACGCCATTATAAGTGAATTTTCCGGGAACATCTTTTATAAAGCTATCCTCTTCTTTTCGATAGCCCGCTTCGCCGGCCTTATAAGTAATATTACTGATGTTGTCTTTCGACCAATCAAACGCACTTCCCGTAAGCGGCAGCATATCAAAAATATCATTGCCGTTCACCGTCAGTTCGGAACCAATATCCGTGATATTTCCGTCGTCATCGGTTTTCACCGCTATGCTGTGCAGCATAAGCCTGTAGGTGACCTGATTTTCGCTCTGCTTGATAGGGAGCTCTTCGACAACGTCTTCGTCTTCCGGATCATCTTTCATTTCACCGATAAGTATTTTCTTATCTATCTCAACGGCAGAGCCGCTCACGCCGATCTCATCATAAATTCTGTGTCCGGGGCGGTCGTTCAGCCATGCTTCATTTCCAAGAGTAAACTTATCGTTTGTGTATACATTGCCGGCAAGTTCCTGACTTGTTATCGCTTTGTAGGTCACATCAAGGTCAAAATCTCTTTCGGGTGTATTTTCAATATAGTATTTTATCAGCGTGTCAAGACCGTCTTCGGTTTTCTTTACCGTGATCGAATCGGCATAATATTCGCTTGTATAAACGCCATTGTAAGTATGATCTTGATTCAGAACATAGTATTTTACTCCGTCAATAGTGATTATTTTGTTTTCGCCTTCCGATTCGGGATAATTGACCCAAGTGAGCTCTGTAGCCCATTTGGCGTTTTTATTCCGCTCAAACTCAACAATGACCGCCTGTTTGCCCGTCATATGGTCGACCACGGGCAGAACATCATAGCTGCCCGAGCCTTCATGAGAGACCTTTACAAAATAATCAAGAACATCATTATCCTTCGGCTGGTAGTTCTCGTTCATCTCCTCCCCGCCGATATAAGCGCCTTTTCTGATCTTAAGATCATGATACACTTTTTGTTCGGGCGTTTGCGCAGAATCAGGTTCATCTCCGCTAAGATCCGCCCTATTAAAAGTAGGTATCTCAATACCGCTCGGCGCGTTATAATAAGCGTTATGATCCTTTTCCGGCAGATACATCAGCGAATCTTTAAGGGACGCATTGATGTCAAATTCTATCTTTTTGCCGCCCTCAAATGTATAATCTTTAAAATCCCATTCCAATTTATAACTGTCTGATACTGTGACAATATAACCTATTGAATCAAGTGCGTCAGCAATGGAAGGATTGTCCCTTCCTACGCCTATAGTTATTGTTTTATCAACTGAACCTTCATTATATTTAAGTTCAATATAACCATCACTATTTTTGTGCAGCGTAATTGTAACATCTTTATAGGCAACACTCGAATCCGCTTTTGCCATGCCTTTATACGCTAAATCGTCATTAGCGGCTGTATTCTGTTCGGAAATGGTTGCAGTGTCTGTTTTGTTGATCGTATGAACATTTGTTGATTGTGTCAATTTTTTTGCCAGTACTGCGTTGCTGATAGTGATAGTTAATTTATCGCCGTAGTCTTCGTCAAAAAGAGCCTGCATATTTTCGGGCTTGATGTAATGGATACTTTGCTTATCTGCATTCAGATCATCTGTAATTTTCGTCATACCCGTATAATCAAATGCAGACGGATTTTCGACCGTTATCTTATACCGCACATCTTCGCCCATGCGGGTAACGGTATCAAGCACATCTTTGCTGAAAATAAGTTTGCTGTCGGGCGCGGTAAAGTTTGTAACTGTGACAGCGCCCGAGTCGCTTTGCATTCTTGAAAAGGTAAAATATTCATTTGCGGAAATACTATTATTTATATCTCCGATAGCCATTCCTGCGGTGACATCATTGTCAGCGACAATTACTTCCGAGCCGAAGGTGATATACCCGTCAAAAGGGGTTATCTCCGCAGTCGAGCTTGTATTTGCCAGCCGCCAGCAGAGCGAAATTTTTCCGTCATTGGTCGGCTTGACAGACATATCAACAAGATTCTGCACGCCTGAGAGCGTAAACATTTCGTAGTCCTTGCCGCCGATATTGATATACAGCGTACCGCTGTCACCGTTTTTGATAAAATGAGTATCTGTATAACTTGTATTTATTCCGTCAAGCCATTTCAGCTTTTCGGGCAGAGCAAGCGTATCCGCATAATCAACATAGCGGACGATATCGCTTCCGATATTTATATCAGCCGCCTCTGCATTTTCTTTAGTAAAAGTGACCCTGTATTTAAGGTCTTTGAGAGTTATTTTGTCGTCTGATGATTTGATAAAATAAGGATTAGCGGAAGAGTCATAAGTTTTAGTCAATTTAAATTCATTAGGTTTTGTCGTCCACTCGATCTCAAAATATTTATCCGAAACCTCGTATTTACCTGTTCCGTCTTTATCATCAGGATAAATGACTGCATTTTTATTTTCATCTTTAAAATAATTATAAAATGCATCATTATCATCAAATTCAACTGCCCATACCTGCATTTTACTGCCGGGAGGAGTGAAATTCGGATAGCTCAGACTAAGGATATTATTGCTTGTTGATGCTCCTTCATGCACAACATCATAGTAATAAATTCCATCAACACCTGTTTCTTGAAGAGAAATGCCGTTGTCGTTGAATTCGATGACCGCATTTTTATCTGCTCTGATGTAAATTCTTACAGGACGGCCGCCGTTATAGGCGAACTCCACTTTTGCGGTCTCACCTGTCAGGAATTTGCCGTCGGTTTCGTCTGTATGATTACTAACAGTGTAGTTCAGGGTTCTTGTGTCACTTCTATAAATTTCAATTGCAGTACCATGTTCTTCAGGCGTTGCTCCATTTGAGAAAACATCTTCTGTAATTTTAGTACCGCTGTCATTTTGTATTTCCGTATTATAGAAAATATTGCTGCCTATCGCACTTGCACTTGTAAACAGTGCTTTGATTTCGCTGTCTATAGTTTCTCCGTTGATCGATCCAAGCAGCATTGCATTTGCAAAAGCATACTCCTCAATTGATGTAATATTTTCAGGTTTTTCAAACGTCAGCTCGGTCACATTTGAATTTCTGAAAGCATTTTTTGCTATGCCTGTTACCGTATGACCGTTCACGGAATCGGGGATAGTTATTTCTCCTGCCGTTTTATTTGCATAGACAAGTATGGCATTATCACCGTCAACTTTATAAAGATTTCCGCCCTCGTCAACGGTGTATTCACCGCCTGCCGCAAACGGTTCTTTCAGATCGCCTTCGCCTGTTATAGTGAAAGTCGGTGTGCCTTCAAATTTAAGACCCGAAATATGGTCCTGTGCCTGAAGCAGAAAACTTGCAGGGATAGTCTTTACATTTTCACATATAGTCAGGTCGAAAGAGCCTGCGCCGTTAAAAATGTTATCCTGAACCTCGGACAAATTTGCGGCGTCATATTTTACATCTATCAGCCCTTTGCAGTTGTTAAAAGCGCTGCTTTCTATTTTAGTCAATGTTTTTGGGAAAGTAACGGAGGTCAGGCTTTCACAATTCTCAAATGCCTGAGAGCTTATCCACTGAAGATTTGTGAGAGCTTCCAGATTGACGGAAACCAAAGCATCGTCATTTTGAAACATTTGTCCGCCGATATAAGCAAGCGTATTATTCGGCTTAAATTCGACCACGGTAAGCGCGTGCATATCGCCGACTGCCTGTTGACCAACACCGCTCACAGAAGAGGGGAAAACGACTTTTGTCACCGAGTTGCCCCTGACCTGCCATGCGCCAATGTTGGTCAATCCTTCAAGAGGAGAAAAGTCAAGGACGTCCACCGATGTTTCCGCAACAATATTTCCGATACCTTTTATTTCATTGCTATTAGGCATAAAAGTAACTGATTCAAGTGAGTGTGATTCTCTGAAAATACTGCCGATATCACTCCATGCACCTGCCGGAACGGTTACTTTTTTCAGCGAATTGCAATTTGAAAATGCGCCTGTGTAATCCGAATGATTGAAAGTGATCTGTGCTGCCGTACAGTTTTCAAGTTCGACATTTACAAGCGATTTGCAGTTATCGAATGCCTTATCCCCGAAACTGCTGACTTTGCAATCTTTTTCAAAATGTACGTCGGTAAGACTGCCGCATTGATTGAAAGCGCTGTTGCCTATCGTTGTTAAATTTGCGGGGATAGTCACTTCAACAAGCCCCGTATTCTGAAAAGCGGCGTCTGAAATTGTTTGCAGATCGGTGCAATTTTCCAGATCGACAATTTCAAGATAAGTGCAGCCGGCAAACGCAGATGCACCTATCTCTGTAACAGCCGAATTTTTGCCAAAATCAACGATATGCAGACTTTTCAGCCCTTTAAAAGCATTTTCAGGTATTTTAGAAATACCTTCTCCGATCTCTACCTCATCAATATTATCCCTATACGCGCTGAACACATCGGCATCAAGGATATTCGCGGGAATAGCCGCGCTGCCGCTGAAAGTCACTTTCCACTGTGCGTTTGATTTTAATTCGATCTCATAATTCAGACCTTCCGGGATAACTACGGCGGAGCTTTCGCCTGACACGGAAGATCCTTCGCCTGCGGCGTACATTGCGGGATCATCTATAAGCCCCGCATAATTTGACATTACAGAGCCTGCAAACACGACAGCGGAAAGAATACCCGCTTTGATACGCATAAACAGTTTACGGGAGCTTTGTTTTTTATGTATGCTCATACTGACACCCCTTTGTCAAAATATAATGGGAATATTATGCCGAAACCTATTGCAAAAATTTATGATTTTTATGTGTTAGATTAAATATACTATAAAAGTATGTATATTATATCATATACCCTCGGGATCGTCAAGGGAAAATATAAAAATATTTGCTCAATATAAAAATATTATCGAAGTGCGGTATCCCGCCGTATGATCTATCACGCAGATCATAACGGGATAATGTTTCTTACATTTTAATTATCCCTGTTATTTGTTAAATAACACGATTTTGACGCTTTTTTAAAAATGTTTCTATACAATTTTAAAAAAAAAAAAAAAAAAAACGGGTGAAAATTTTGTGATAGTTTGGTGAAATTTATCGTTTAGGGTGCTTGTGAAAAGCGGAGAAACGGAGATCTCCGCAGCCGTTATAACATATCGGTCATTTCAGGGTATTGACTGCAAACCTTTTTCAATTCTTCAATAAACTGCTCCTTTACCTTGACCGGAGAAAGTATCTCAACGCCGTCGCCGTAACTCATTATCCATAAAAAGAACTGCCTGTTTACTCCGACACGCGCATGGACCACATCATATTCAGGATCGTCAAAATCTTCCCGCACCGAAGCATAGCTGCAAAGCTGTTCTATCATCTCATCAAGCAGAAATTTTTTGATCCTCAGCGTAACGGTGTCAAAATAATCGGGCGGGAACATATCGGCAATAAAAGCATTATGCTTATGCTCCTTCGGCAAAGGCTTGTCATATACATCACCGCCGGTTATTTCATTCATACGGTCAACGCGGTATGTCCTGAACTGATCGTTTTGTACATCAAAGCATTTTAAATAAAATTTATCGTGAAAATATACCACCCTTACAGGCAGCACCGAGCGCGATTTTTTATAATATACTACATTATGATCTGTATCAAATTTACCGTAACTGAAATCAATAAACCGTTTCTGCGAAATGAGCGTATGTATCTTATCAAGATTATCCAGCAGATCGAGCGAAGGCGAAGCGGTATATTCAAGCGAGATCCTGCTTGAAAGCTGCCGCAGTTCGGCAGGTGTGGAAAATTTCTCAAATTTATTTATCAGCGATCGCTTTTGCTGCGGTGTGAGAAATTTATTTATTGATACGGAATCTACGATAAATCTTATCTCATTAAATGTAAAATCCCTTTCGACCAATTTGTAATAAGCAGTATTGTGCGCACCATGCTCCTCGGCAATACCGTACCCCAGATCCACAAGCTTGCTTATGTCGCGCCTTATGGTGAGCGGTGAGATATTCCCCTGATTTTTCTCTTCTTTAAGATAATTGCTGATCTCTTTAAGGGTCACGCCGTGATCCTCGTCCGTGTTATGCGAAATAAAATCAAGAATATGTAAAATACGTTCCCGTGACATACTTTTTTCCTCCTGTTCAAAATTTTGATCTTCTCTTATTTGATTATACTAAACATTATTAAAAAAGTCAATAAATACACGCGTAAAACCGCGGAAAACAGGATATATTTCAGCTTTGCATAATTTAAATATTGCTATTTCAAAAAAAGTATGGTATAATATTTAAAAATAAAATTTAGAAATAAAAAAATTTCTGACAGGAGGTCAAGATATGAAAGAAATTTTAAGATCGGCTAATCCGTATCTGCCGCTTTGGGAGCATATCCCTGACGGCGAACCGAGGGTCTTTGAGTATCGCGGCGAAAAGCGGCTTTATGTCTACGGTTCTCACGATACGGAAAAAACCGCCTACTGCGGCAGAGATCAGGTGGTATGGAGCGCACCGCTTGACGACCTTACCGACTGGACCTATCACGGCGTGTGCTATACCGCAACAAACGGCTCGATACTCTATGCGCCCGATGTCGTTCAGAAGGGTGACACATTTTATCTTTATGCCGCTGAAGATCAGGGCGGAAGAATAGTAGTCGCTTCGTCAAAAGATCCCGCAGGACCTTTTACCGACCCCGTTGAAACAAAGCTCGGCTTCGACCCCGGCGTTCTGGTAGATGATGACGGCAGGGTATACGCCTATTGGGGATTTTGCTCCTGCTACTGCGCCGAACTTGAAGAAGATATGGCGACAATTAAAGAGGGAACGTTCAAGGCTCACCCGATAGGTCATGTACCCGACCCGTGGAACGAGAATGCCGATACCGCGCACATTGATTTAAGGGACGCATTTTTTGAGGCTTCAAGTCCGCGTAAGATAAACGGAAAATATGTTTATGTGTATTCAAAAAGATGCGTTACGCCCATGCCCGAACTGGGGGTCTATGAGGATAACAACGGTTTTCTTTCATATAAATGGTCGGACAGTCCGCTTGACGGCTATCAGGACGGCGGCGACATTTCCTTTAACGGCGGCGAGATACTAAAGCTCCCTGACGGAAGCGGTCAGCAGACCTACCGCTGGGGCAACAACCACGGCGGGCTTGTGGAAATAAACGGTCAATGGTACATATTTTACCACCGTCACACGGGTACTGACGAATTTGCGCGGCAGGGCATGATAGAACCGGTCGACATTGCGACAGGCAAAAACGGCAAGATCTACATCGGCGATATTACCTACATAAACGGCGAGCCGGTATCCTCAAAGCCGGTCGAGATGACTTCATCAGGTGCGAGCGTAAACGGAATAGACGCTTACAAGATAATATCGGCGGGGTACGCGTGCCACATAAGCCCGCTCCACCAAGCGTACATAAAGGCTGTCTACGAGCAGATAGACGGCATTTCCGCGCCTATTGTGAACATCAAGGACGGCACAACGGCGGGATTCAGATACTTACAATTCGGGGAAACATCTCCAAAAAGTGTGACAGTGACGGCGAAGGTCAAAGGTCAGATGAGTGTGAGAGTGCGTGCGGACAGTTACCGAGGAAAGGTCATTGCGGACATTGATCTAAGCGGCGGCGGGCAGAATGTACCGCTAAACTGCGGAATTATCGGCAAAAGGGCGATATACTTTGAATTTTACGGAGACGGGGAAGCAGAGTTTGAGAGCTTCACGTTTGATAATTAGAAGATAGAAAAAAGCGGAGCAGGACGGAAAGACTGCTCCGCTATACTATTAGAGGTTAGAAGTAAGAGGTCAGACGTCCGAACAAGTTCGGACTGTAAGAGGTCAGACGTCCGAACAAGTTCGGACTGTAAGAAGTAAGACGTCCAACAACCGCGGGGCATAAAAGTTTAGGATAGGGGTCAAGGGGGATAACCCTTTTTAAAGGGTTTCCCCTTTGCAGGGGCGCGGGGGCAGAGCCCCCGTCAAGGCGCAAAAGAAGGAAACATATCAACCCAAACCGAGCGAACAATCCAAAAAATTTAAATCGGCGAAAAACACAACACAGGGTTAAAGCCCCAACAGAGAAGCGCCATCAACCCCCGCAAAATCGCAGTAAAAACGCCGATTTAAATCGCAAACAAGAGCCGCCTGCCCCTTTTAAGGGGCAGGTGAGCGTATTGTTCGCGACCCCCACAAAACGCGCGTCAGCGCGTTCCCCCACGCAAGCGACCCCAACTCAACCCCCCGAAAAAACGACCGAGATCAGAAACGAATCCCCGCCCTTGACCTGCGCGGTTATCTTGCCGCCGTGCGCGGTAACGATCGCTTTGGCGATAGACAGTCCTATCCCGTGTCCGCCTGTCTGTGAATTTCGGGAGGGATCGGAACGATAAAAACGGTCGAAAACATGGGAAAGCTGCTCCGAGTTTATCTCCTCCGCAACGGTGTTGCATACCGATAAGAGCAGATGCTTGCCCTGCCGCGCAAGCTCTAAGGAAATGACGCCCCCTTCGGGCGAGTATTTGAGCGCGTTGTCCAAAAGCAAAAGCACCAGCCTGCTTATCGCTTCTTCGTTTCCGTTCATGGAAAGCATGGGTTTGATGTTGCAGTTAAACTGCTTGTTCTGCGCCTGCGCGGGCGCTTTGAAGGACGCTGCCGCGTCCTGTACGACCTCGGAGAGCGGAAATTCTATCATCGGCATCGTCCGATCCGATTCCTCCATTCGCGCAAGACTGACAAGATCGTTGGTAAGCCCCGTAAGGCGCTTTGCCTGCTGTCTGATCTCGTCAACATATTCATTTTCGCCAATGTCCATTTCAAGCAGGTCGGTGTTGGCGTTTATAATGGTAAGCGGCGTTTTTATCTCATGCCCCGCATCTGTGATGAAACGCTTTTGCTTTTCGTAGCTTTCGGCGATAGGACGAATAAATTTTCCCGAAAAAAATACAATAACAAAAAAGACAATGAAAAATCCCGCAGATGCCATTACAATGCTGATGAGCAGAAAATTATGATAAGCGTCCAGCTTGCGCCCGCAGTCTAAAAAGGTTATCAGCGTTCCCTGTCCGTCATTTGTTTTGATGTAACGAAATTGCTCGAAAAATCCTTTTTCGTTATCTAATTTTGCGACCGCTTTTGCATCAGCAACGGCTTGGCTTTCGTCAACGGAAGCGATACGCCCCGTGTCTACGCGAATGACCGTGCCGTCATCTGCCAGCAGTACGGAAAAATATCTTGATTCATAAGGCAGCTCGGGGGACATTCCGTGAGGATGCCGACCGAACGGTCCTTGACCGCCGTCCATGTTGGGGAATACTCCCCTGTTCTGCGAAATTATAGACAGTACCTCGTCCGCGTCACTGATGACCGAACGGTAGTTGAGCAAATTCATTCCCGTTACGATAACGGCAAGCAGCAGAAGCAGCGAGAGCATTGCAAGCACAATGAACTGTATGCGAAGCCTTCGTATCATGCCGATCCCTCCAGAGAATACCCCGCATTGCGGTGCGCTTTTATCTGAATATCCGCGTTGAGCGCGGTCAGCTTTTTGCGCAGATATGAAACATACACCCATACCACGCTTATTTCAGCGTCGGTATCGTAACCCCAGATCTTTTCCATAAACCTCTCAACGGAAATGATGTGATGAGGGTCTGAAATAAGTATCTCCATCATCTGAAATTCGCGGTTGGCAAGACGAAAACTGCCTGACGGGGAGGACAGTTCAAATGTCGCACGGTCGAGCGTGATATTGCCGAACGTAAGCCGCGAATCTGTGCCGCTTTGACTTCTCGTGATAGCGCGTACGGCTGCAAGCAGTTCTTTTGTGTCAAACGGCTTGGTGAGGTAATAATTTGCGCCGCTGTCAAGCCCCAACACCTTATCGTCTATCTCCGATTTGGCAGTAAGCAGCAAAACAGGTATCCTGCTGCCCGATTCGCGCACCTTTTTCAGTACCGTGATACCGTCCATTTTCGGCATCATGATGTCAAGCACCGCGGCGTCATAATCGCCCAGCTCCAGATAATTCAGCGCGTCCTCGCCGTTATACACCGCGTCGGCAGAATAATTATTTTTTTCAAAGATCTTAACGAGCGCCTTAGCAAGCGGACGTTCGTCCTCCGCCAATAAAATCCTCATTTTTAAAAACCTCTCTTACACTTTTGTCCGTAAAGTTTTTACTTTATTATGATTATAACAGGCAAACATTAATTGAGCCTAAAAGAACGCTGAATTTTTTTGCAAAAAAATTTTTTTAAAAACTTTTCGCACTTTTAAGCTTAGTTAAGTTTTGACGCTTATACTGGTTTTATAAACTAAGGGAGGCTCGGTATATGGCATTTCAAACCGTATTTAAGCGTTACGAACTAAAATATTTACTGACCAAGGAGCAAAAGCAAGCCGTCTGCGATGCGCTTGCGGCGCATATGAAACTTGACAGCTACGGACGGACGGCTATAAGCAATATCTATTTTGACACGGACAAATTTCGGCTGGTGCGCCGTTCGATAGAACGTCCCGTATATAAAGAAAAGCTGCGTATACGCAGCTACTCGCAGGCAACATCGGACAGCACGGTCTTTGTCGAACTGAAAAAGAAGTTTGACTCGGTAGTTTACAAACGGCGTATCGCGCTGAGTGAGATCGACGCCACCCTCTGGCTGAGCGGGATATCCCCCTGTCCGAAAAAAACGCAGATCGCCGACGAGATAGAATATTTCATGAAATATTACGGCACGCTGCGTCCCCGCGCGTTTTTATCCTACGAACGCGAAGCGTTTTATGCAACAGACGGAAGCGATTTCCGCGTGACCTTTGACGAGCAGATCCTCGCCCGTCTGTCCGACCTTTCGCTGTGCTCCGACATCGGCGGTTATCCGCTGCTCGAAGACGGCATGACGCTTATGGAAATAAAATGTTCGGGCGGCATACCGCTTTGGATGATGAGTATCCTTTCGCAGCAAAAGATCTACAAAACTTCGTTTTCCAAATACGGCACGGCGTACAAAAAACTGATAGCCGTTCGGGGCGAGCCCGCTTGCGGCGAGTTTATCCAAGATAATTTTATCCAAAACGTTCCCGCCCAAAAAATAAATATTTCACTTCCAAAGGAGGTTCGCTATGCTTAACGATCTGTTCAAAGGGATATTCGACCAAAACGCAATGGTCATAGACCTGTCGGATTTTCTTTTATGCATAAGCGTTTCGCTTGTGCTGGGGCTGCTGCTTGCATGGAGTTATATGTATAAAACAAGGTACACCAAAAGTTTTGTGGTAACGCTTGCGCTGCTGCCCGCAGTCGTCTGCATTGTCATAATGATGGTAAACGGCAACATCGGCACAGGCGTTGCGGTATCAGGCGCTTTCAGTCTGGTACGTTTCCGCTCCGCCCCGGGTACTGCAAAAGAGATCTGTGCGCTCTTTTTAGCCATGAGTACAGGACTTATCGCGGGCATGGGTTATCTGGGATTTGCCGTTTTATTCACCCTGATCCTAAGTGCGGTCTTTTTGCTATACAACCGTCTTAAATTCGGCATAAAAAGAAGCGCGGAACTTTACAAAATGCTCTCGATAACCATTCCCGAAGATCTGGACTATTCGGACGTCTTCGAGGACATTTTTGACACCTACACCGTTGAACACGAACTTGAACGCGTCAAAACCACCAACATGGGCAGTATGTTCCGCCTGACCTATCAGATCACTCTCCGCGACCCCAAAAAGGAAAAAGAAATGATCGACAAAATACGCTGCCGCAACGGAAATCTTGAAATTACCGTTTCCAAGCAGGAAAATTCGGTTGCGGAACTTTGAGCGGTCAGTTCTCTCCTTCGTTGGTTCGGAACGCGCTGTCGCGCGTTTTATGTCTCGCGAACAATTCGCTCACCTGCCCCTTTAGGGGCAAGTGGCTCTTGTTTGCGATTTAAATCGGCTTTTTTACTGCGATTTTGATTCGGGTGATGGCGCTTTTCTGTTGGATTTTTTATCCCTGTGTTGTATTGGTCGCCGATTTAAAATTTTTGGATTGTTCGCTCGGTTTGGGTTGATGTGATTCCTTCTTTTGTGCCTTGACGGGGGCTCTGCCCCCGCGCCCCTGCAAAGGGGAAACCCTTTAAAAAGGGTTATCCCCTTTGATCCCTATCCTAAACTGATATACCCCACGGTTGTTTGGGCTTTTCGTTTGATTGCTATACCGTATTTTTTTAAGGAGTATTTTTTATGAAAAAATTTTCTTTGCTGCTTGCCGCTGCTTTCACTTGCTTCGCCGTCACCGGCTGCTCGTCCGATTCCGATAGCTCTTCCGCTTCCGATAGATCAGCCGGTTCTTCCAACTCCCTCACTAAGGCGGATACCTCCGGTATGGATCTTTCGGTCGATACAAATACGCCTGCGCCTGACCCCGCAGACGGTACTCCGCTCGATCTGTCCTCCCTGCCCTCCGAAAATTACTCGATCACTTCCGGCGGCTCGTATACCCTTAGCGGTACTAAGTCCGATACTATGGTCACCGTTGACGCGCAGGATTCTGATGTGACGCTGATATTAAACGGCGTTACCCTGCAAAACAGTACCGGCCCTGCAATTTATGTCAAGTCGGCAAAAAATGTCACGCTCTCGCTCGCAGACGGCACGGTCAACACCGTTTCTGATGGTGACAGCTATTCTGTTACAGATGATGATTCGGACTTGGACGGCGCGGTCTTCAGCAAAGCCGATCTTACCGTTTGCGGCGGCGGTACGCTGATAGTCAACGGCAATAATAAACATGGGATAGTTTCTAAGGACGATCTTATCATCACTTCGGGCAATGTGCAGGTCACGGCTGAAAATGTCGGACTTTGCGGCAAGGACTGCGTGAAAATAGGTGACACCGATATAACCGTCAGCGCGGGCAGTGATGGTATCCGTTCGGATAATACGGAGGACAGCGCGCGCGGCTTTGTCTCGCTTTCGGGCGCTAAGCTTGATATAACCGCCCAAAATGACGGCATACAGGCTGAAACGATAGTCAATGCGGAAAATACCGAGATGACCGTCAGCGCGGGCGCGGGCAGCACACAATCGCTTACCGCTTCGTCCGAATCGTATAAAGGGCTGAAAGCCGCTTCGGATATTTATCTCACCAACTGCGTTTTTAATGTCAACTCGCAGGACGACTGCATTCATTCAAACGGAACGATAACCATTTCGGGCGGCGATTACACGCTCTCCTCGGGTGATGACGGTATCCATGCCGACACCGATTTAGAGATTTCCGATTCGTCAACCAAAATTGACGTGCAAAAAAGTTATGAGGGTATCGAAGCCACCAATTTGTATATCAAAGGCGGAAACATTTCGGTCAAGGCGGATGATGACGGTCTGAACGCTGCGGGCGGCAATTCTTCCGAAACAGACGGCATGATGACCCGTCCGGGCAGGGGCAATTTTTCCTCCTCAACGGGCAGCATGACCATTTCGGGCGGCGATATTTTTATCCAAATGGGCGGTGACGGCGTTGACGCCAACGGCGCTCTGAACATTACAGGCGGCAACATCACGGTATCGGGCGCGGTCAGCGGCGATACTTCTATCCTCGACTATGATTCTGCGGGCGTTATCAGCGGCGGCACATTTATCGGGCTTGGCGCGTCGGGCATGGCGCAGAATTTCAGCACCGATTCGACCCAAGGCACAATAATGTCAAGTGTGAATACCCAATCGGCGGGAACGGCTGTCAAGCTGACCGACAGCAGCGGAAATGTGCTGATAGAGCATACTGCCGAGCAGTCCTTCTCCTGCGTTATCCTCAGCGACCCGTCCATAAAACAAGGTGAGACCTACACACTGACGATAGGCGATACCTCCACCGAGATAGAGATGACAAGCACCGTTTACGGCGGCGGTACTGCTCAAAACGGCGGCGGATTCGGTCGCGGCGGCGGTTTTGACCGCGGAGAAAACTTTGACCCAAACAACGGCGGCGGTTTTACACCTGACGAAAATTTTGACCCTAACAATAACAGTGGTTTTGCTCCTGACGAGAATTTTGACCCCAACAACGGCGGCGGATTCGCTCCCGACGGAAATTTCGGACGCGGGAACAGACCTGACGGAGGATTTACACCCGACGGCGGCTCTGCCGTCGAGGGAATATGACAAATACGCCCCCTTTTCCTCAATGGGAAAAGGGGGTTTTTGTGCAAGCTTACGGCAAAAATATTTTAAAAAATATTTTTATTGATCTTCCTCGCCTTTCTTCAATATCTCCCCTATCAGCTCGGTAAGTTCGTTGATATCAAACGGCTTTGCGACATGGGCGTTCATGCCGCTTTCGAGTGCCTGCTGTTTATCCTCCTCAAAGGCGTTTGCGGTCATGGCAACTATCGGTATCGAGGAAAGCTGCTTGTCATCTAACGCGCGGATAGCCTTTGCGGCTTCATAGCCGTTCATCACGGGCATTTGTATGTCCATGAGTATCAGCGAATAATAGCCGTATTCGGAGTTTTTCACCTTTTCAACGGCAATGCTGCCGTTTTCGGCTTTGTCTATCTCAAATCCGCTTGCGGATAAAAGTTCCTCGGCAATTTCGCGGTTGAGCTCGTTGTCCTCCACGAGCAGCAGACGCTTTTTGTCAGTGACCTCGGGCTGTTTTTCGGGCTCATGCTCGAACGGCTGAAATTCCTTTGCCGCTGCGATAAGTATATCCCGAAGTTCCGAAAGGAATATCGGCTTGCTGCAAAATGCCGTGACGCCCGCGCTTTTAGCTTCGTCCTCTATCTGAGTCCAGTCGTAGGCGGTGATTATTATTATCGGGGTATTTTCGCCGATTATGCCGCGTATCTGACGGACTACCTCAAGACCGTTAAGGTCGGGCAGCAGCCAGTCTATTATATACGCATGGTAATCCTCGCCCATTTCATGCGCCTGTTTTGCGTGCAGTACCGCTTCTTTTCCGTGCAGTACCCAGTCGGCGTACATTCCTATCTGATGAAGCATTTTTGAAACGCTGTCGCAGGTGACAAAGCTGTCGTCGGCAATAAGCGCACGCAGCCCTTTAAGTTCCTTGATCTCCTCGGATTTTTTCGATCCGGTCAACAGCTTGAATTCCAGTTCAATGATAAATTCCGTACCCTTTCCCTGCTCCGACTCAACGGTTATTGTACCGCCCATTGCGTCAATGATATTTTTGGTTATCGCCATGCCCAGCCCCGTGCCTTGGATACCACTGGCGGTGGTGTTGCGTTCGCGTTCAAACGGTTCAAAAATATGCTCGATAAATTCCTTGCTCATTCCGATACCCGTATCCTTAACGCGGATCTCGTATGCGCCGTAACCGGTCGGTGCGCCCGGTTTCTGACGAACGGTCAGCGCGACCGTTCCGCCCGAGGGGGTAAATTTTATGGCGTTTGACAGCAGATTGAGCAGCACCTGATTTACATGGAGCTTGTCACAGCAGATATCCTCGTTGATAACGTCTATGGTATCCATGTAAAAATTAAGCTGTTTGGACTGCATCTGTGCTTGTATGATATTGCGCATATCCCTGAAAATATCCGAGATAGAGCAGTCCTTTTCCTCGATATTCAGCTTGCCCGATTCGATACGGCTCATGTCGAGCACATCATTTACAAGAGAGAGCATATGATTGCCCGAAGAAAGTATTTTTCTTAAATACTCCTCGGTCTTTTCGCGGTCGTCAAGACAGGTCTGAACAAGCGTCGTATAACCTATTATCGCGTTCATGGGCGTTCTTATATCGTGCGACATATTTGACAGGAAAATGCTTTTTGCGCGGTCGGCGGCTTCCGCCTTGCGGAGCTTTTCGGAAAGCACTGCCTGCTTTACCGCCTGTTCGGTCATCTGCTTTGCATTTTTCCTTACGCAAATGTAATAGATGAAAATAACGCAAGCCATAGCTATACCCAAAATAAAGTATATCTGACGCGTGCGGAAAACGCTTTCAAAAGCTACGCTTTCGGGTATCTCAACGGCTATCGACCATTCGCTTATATCCATAGGGCTGTAGTACATATAATCCCAGCCGCTTGTCTTAGCCGTACGGAAAACCACATAGCCCGTTCCGTGTGCGACAATATCGTCGGTGCAATCCTCCCAGCTTAGTTTTCCCTTAGTTTCGCGCGGATATTTGTCCGAAGCGTGATCCTTTATATTTCCAAGCTCATTATGTCCCGGGAAGGTATCGAGGATAAAATCGCCGTTGCGGGTATCTATTATATAAACGCTTGCCGAAGCGTCAAAGATGACCTGATTGTTGATGCTGTCGGGCAGTTCTCCCAAGTCGGTGACGCCGTAAAGCAGAGCGATAGTCTCCCCGTTATGGACTATAGGCACATAATGCCGCAGTATGGGAACGCCGGTAAAGATATTTTCGCAGCGTTCGGAAATATGCTCGCCCAGTGCGGCTTCCTTTTCAAATGACATATCCGACAGCGGGACAGCCTGTGTAGTGCCGTCGGGAGAAAGCAGAGTATTATCCGGCAAAAGCACGCGCACCTGCATGGTCTCCATAAGGATATCGTTAGTTTTCATGACCTGCGAAGCGGTATCTATATTAAAATCGTCCAACTGCGAAAGCATTTCGGCAGTAGCGTTAAGTATCTGACTGTCGCGCTTGATCTTGACCTCCACCTCTTCGGTAATAGTCTTTACGCACTCTTCCATACGCCTGAAAGCACGGTTGCGCAGTGCCGTATCTATGCCGATATAACCGGTAATAAGCAGTGCGGCGATAACAGCTATAACTATCCAAGTAGCGGTCAGCGTCTTATCAGATCTTACATTCTTTTTTATTTTATCCGACATATAAATTCTCCCTCATTGGTGTTTATGTATCCACCCATTATACATTATATCACATTTTGGGGAAGAATGCAACTGCGCGGGGATCATTTTTGAAAGGGTACAGCTCCCTTTTTCATCAAACTGTCCAAAATAGCAAGAAATAAAAATTTTTAAAACCGTCAGAATCACCACTTGATTTTTTTGCCTGTTCGGGTTATAATATTAATACAACGTGTAGCTTTTCAACTGCGTAAATCCGGTTGAGGGCTGCACGTTTATTTTTTTCAGCAAAAAGTCGGTGAACAAACGTTTGGGAAATTCGCCAAAGGCGAATTTCGAGGGCGGGCGAGCAAACGTAAAAGCTCAAACAAACATCAGAGCCCGCCCCGCGGCTTTGGGCTGCACTTTTTTATGAAAGGGTGTATGTAATTATGGAAAAAAGAGCGGATAAACTTCTTGGCGAAGAGCGTGTGGGCAGGCTGATGCTGAAATATTCCGTCCCGTGTATCATCTCGCTGCTGGTGGGTGCGCTGTATAACATTGTCGATCAGATATTTATCGCTAACGCTTCCTATCTCGGTTCTTACGGAAACGCGGCAAATACCGTGGTATTCCCGCTCACGGTGATAGCGCTCGCTATCGCTGTTATGATAGGGGACGGCTGCTGTGCGTTCGTCAGCCTGAGCCTCGGGCAGGGTAAGCCCGAAACGGCAAAGAAAAGTGCGGCAAATTCCATTGTCATGGTAATAGTCAGCAGTATACTGCTGAGTGCCGTCTACCTGATATTCAGCGATAGGATAATCGCTATGTTCGGCGGAACGGTCAACGCCGAGACGTTTAGTTATTCAAAGGATTATTTCTTTTATATCACGCTCGGCATACCGTTTTATATGTTCGGGCAGGCTTTGAATCCAATAATTCGCGCCGACGGAAGCCCGCGTTTTGCAATGGCATCTACGCTTGCCGGCGCTGTCGTCAACATTATCCTCGACCCCATATTTATATTTGCTTTTGAATGGGGTATGAAAGGCGCGGCAGCCGCTACCGTTATCGGACAGGCGGTGACCGCCCTGCTTGCCGCCGTCTATGCGGCTAATATGAAAATAATAAAGCCTTCAAAGGCTGACTTTAAGCCCGACGGACATATCTGCCGCAAAACGCTTGCGTTGGGAATAACGAGCTTTCTCTCGCAGATCTCACTGGTCGCCGCTATGGCTGCGATAAATAACATGATAAGAAAATACAGCGCACTCGATCCGTTTTTCGGTCAGGAGCAATACGCGCAGATACCCATGGCGGTAGTCGGCATAGTAATGAAATTTTTCCAGATAGTTATTTCAATTGTGGTCGGCATGGCTGCGGGCTGCATACCCGTTGTCGGTTTCAATATCGGTTTGGGAAGAAAAGACCGCGTAAAACAGCTTTTTACAAGACTGCTGACCGCAGAAGCCGCCGTAGGCGCGGCAGCGCTGCTTATCGTTGAGATATTCCCCAAGCAGCTTATAAACATCTTCGGCGCGGTGAACGAGAGCATATACTACACACAATTTGCCGTAAAGGCGTTCCGCATTTATCTGTGCATGATGATATTTGCCTGTGTGAACAAGGCTTGCTTTATATTTTTGCAGGCAATGGGAAAAGCGGTATCTTCCACTCTGCTGTCAATGGTGCGTGAAATAGTATTCGGCGTAGGCTTTGCGCTGATACTGCCGCGATTTTTCGGGCTTGACGGCATTTTATATTCCATGCCGCTATCCGATATTCTTACATTTATTATCGCGCTGTATCTGATAGCAAAGACTTACGCGGAACTGGGGGTCGAAAATATTTATTTAAAACCGTTGACAATTGCAAATAAATAAATTATAATAGTAGCATAGATTTAACATAAAAAGCGGGTATGTGCAATGAAGGGTCTTTTAAAAAAATATAAGGCTGTGAGGATATTGTTATGGATAATTGCGGTCATTGCCGCGCTTGTGATATTTGCGTTTATTTTTATGAGAGCGTTCCCCGCGTTCGGCGGCAGACCCTCAAAGGCTGACCGAGCCGATTATGCAAAACGTGCGGACGGTTACTTTGACGGAGAGCATTTTATTTATCCTGCTAAGTGGGAACTGGCGGGCGTATCCTCCGATAACAGGGTATCCCAAAAGGGTACTGTACCGACGGACGAACTTCCGATAGAAACACCCGATTTTACAAAGATCCAATCGTCACTGCCCGGTGACACAGCCGTAACATGGCTGGGTCATTCCTCGCTGCTCATACAGATGAACGGGAAAAATATTCTCATAGACCCCGTTTTCAGCGAGCGTTCCTCGCCCGTTCAGTGGGCAGGTCCGCAAAGATTCACTCAGCCGTCCGTGACCGCGGACGATTTTCCGCCTATCGACGCTGTACTTATCACCCACGACCATTACGATCATCTTGATATGCAGACGATAAAACAGCTTGAAGGCAAAACGGCGCATTATATCGTCCCGCTCGGCGTTGAAAAGCATATTAAAAGGTGGATAGATGACGACAGCAAGGTAACGGAACTTGCGTGGTGGGAAAACTTTGAACTTGACGGGCTGAAGATAAACTGTACTCCCGCAAATCACAGAACGGGCAGGGCGCTCGACAATCAGCAGACAACGCTTTTTTGTTCATGGCTGCTTGATGACGGTCAGCATAAGATCTATGAAAGCGGCGATACCGGCTACGGTGCGCATTTTGAGGAGATACATAAGCGTTACGGAGATGTAGATCTGTTTTTGCCCGACTGCGGACAATATAACATCAACTGGCATTACTGGCATATGTTCCCCGAAGAAAGCGCAATGGCTGCGCAGACGCTCGGCGCGAAACTCGTCATGCCGATACACTGGGGCGCGTTCGTACTGTCCGACCACGGCTGGGACGACTCTGTCGAACGTTCGGCCGCCGCCTGCAAACAAAGAAATATCCAAACAGCGACCCCCAAGCTCTGCGAGACCATGCTGCTCAGCGAAGCTGAGAATTATCAGGTGCGGTGGTGGGAGGAATACGAGTAAAAACTTTTGAAATTCCTTTCCCCGACTATTGACATTCTCACAATAATGTGGTAAACTATATAGTGTATTTCTGTCGGGTAATGCCCGATACCTTATGAAAGGAATGAATTTTTCAAAATGATAAGTGCAATTGTAGGCGCTAACTGGGGCGATGAGGGTAAGGGAAAGATCACCGATATGCTCGCACAGCAGTCGGATATCGTTATCCGCTTTCAGGGCGGCGCAAACGCAGGTCACACGATCGTAAACGATTATGGAAAATTTGCGCTCCATACGCTGCCTTCGGGCGTTTTCTCCGAAAATACCGTTAATATCATCGGCAACGGCGTTGCGCTGAATATACCAAAGCTCTTTGACGAGCTTAACGAGGTCGTTTCAAAGGGCGTTCCCGCCCCTAAACTTATGATCTCCGACAGGGCGCAGATAGTTATGCCCTATCATGTGCTTTTTGACCAATATGAAGAAGAACGCCTCGGCAAGGCAAGCTTCGGCTCGACCAAAAGCGGCATTGCGCCGTTCTATTCGGATAAGTATGCAAAAATAGGCTTTCAGGTGCAGGAACTTTTTGATGAGGAATATTTAAAGAAAAAGATAGACAGCGTATGCGCACAGAAAAATGTGCTGCTTAAATATCTTTACAATAAACCCGAGATAGACCGCAATAAGCTTTTCGAGACACTTATGCAGTACCGCGAAATGGCTGCTCCGTATGTCGCTGATGTTTCGCTTTATCTGTATAATGCGATAAAGGACGGAAAGAATATTCTTTTAGAGGGTCAGCTCGGTTCGCTCAAAGACCCCGACCACGGGATCTATCCTATGGTAACCTCGTCTTCCACGCTTGCCGCTTACGGCGCGGTCGGCGCGGGTATCCCGCCTTATGAGATAAAACGTATAGTTACCGTCTGCAAGGCTTATTCCTCGGCAGTCGGCGCGGGCGCGTTCGTTTCGGAAATTTTCGGCGAAGAGGCTGACGAACTCAGAAAACGCGGCGGTGACGGCGGAGAATACGGCGCGACAACGGGCAGACCCCGCAGAATGGGTTGGTTCGACTGCGTTGCTTCAAAATACGGCTGCCGTATGCAGGGAACAACGGACGTTGCCTTCACCGTGCTTGACGCACTCGGATATCTGGATAAGATACCCGTATGCGTGGGATATGAACTTGACGGAGAGGTCATCACCGACTTCCCCACCACAAGAAAGCTTGAACGCTGCAAGCCCGTTCTCGAAACGCTTGACGGCTGGAAGTGCGATATACGCGGCATAAGGGAGTATGACGAGCTTCCCGAAAATTGTAAAAAATACATAGATTTCGTAGAGCAGCATATCGGCTGCCCGATAACTATGGTTTCTAACGGTCCTAAGAGAGAGGATATGATCTTCAGGACCCCTAAGATCTGAGGAGGGTTAAAAAATGACATTCGATCAGCTTCTTGCAAAGGTTCGCAAAATGGCAGAAAAATTTGACGTTTCGGGCGTTGAATTTCTTGCCGTTCAGGTAAACATCACGGGCGAAAACGGCGGCGTTTTCTATGTGGAGATCAAAAACGGCGTTGTCAGCATAGAGCCTTACGAGTACAACGACCGCAGCTGCGCCATAACCATGAACATGGATAATTTCAACAAGCTTATAGACGGCAAGCTCAACCCTGTGGCAGCCTTCACAATGGGCAAGCTGAAGGTAGACGGAGATGTCGGCAAAGCGCTGGAATTCGGCAATCTGCTCAAATAATATCAAAAATATAAACACCGACAAAAAAACGGGACTGCAATTTTCCTTTGCAGTCCCGCTGTTTTTTAGCATAATGTTATTATGCATAATTATTATGCATAATAACATTATGCCATTATGCCGTTCGGCTGTCAGTGGTCTTTGACGTCGAAGCAGGCAAGGACTTCTTCGCAATGTCCGCTTCAAACCAGAAGGTCGAGCCTTTTCCCTCCTCGGAGGCTACGCCGAAGGCAAAGCCGTGCAGCCGCAGTATCTCCTTGCAAATGGAAAGCCCCAGTCCCGTGCCGACCGTTTCACGCTTTACCTTGCCGCCGCGGTAATATCTTTCAAAGATATGCGAAAGTTTATCCTTAGGAATGCCCGGACCGTTGTCGCTTACCTCGATACGCACCGTATCCGCGCCGTTTATCTGCCTTATGCGTATATATTTATGCTCGCCGCTGTAGTTTATGGCGTTGTTGATAAAATTATATATCACCTGCGAGAGTTTTTCATAATCGGCTGTGATATTTATATCCTCGTCAGGCAAAAACGCGATATCGTAACCCTTTTCCTCGATAAGCAGCGTATACCTTTTAAGCACGTCCTCTATCTGCGAATGTACGGAATAATCGCTCTTGTTAAGCTCGCCGTTCGAGCTTTCGAGTTTTGAAAGTTCCAGAATAGAATTGACGAGGTTTGAAAGCCTGTCGGCTTCTTCTATTATTATCATGCAGTGCTTTTCGCGCTTTACAGGGTCGTCCCCCGAAAGATCTCTTATCATTTCCGCATAAGCCTTTACCATGGTGAGCGGCGTTCTCAGATCGTGCGAAATGTTTGCGATAAGATCTTTTTTCAGATCCGTGACCTTTTTTACGTCATTTCTTGCGTCGTCAAGCACAACGGAAAGTTCCTCTATCTCGCTGTAACCCTCCGCCTTGAACTCTATGTCGTAATCGCCCTCGCCGAATTTTTTCGCCGTTTCGGTAAGCTGCTCTATCGGCTTTGATATCCTGTAGGAAATAAGCACCGTAACGATAAACGCAAGTTCAAAAAGGATTATCGTTATATAAACAAGCTGTTCTCTGATTATGTCAATGGTGGAATCTATCGGTTCTATCGGCGCTTCGATAAACAGAAAATAGTCCTCGCCGCCGTTTTCAAAGCTTTTGCAGAAGAATATCTCTTCTCCGCCAAATTCGTCGCTCGGCACTATGCTGGTGACATGGTCGGTATTCTCGCTGTCTAACTTTCTGCGGAACTGATAAAGCGTTTTACCGAAATTTTTATCCTTATCCTTTCCGAAAAATGAATAGTTGCCAAGATTATTTTCAAGCGCAACGTCGTTGCCCTCGCTGTCGGTGATAAGGATAAACATATTGTTGTTAAACGCCATTTTTCTGACCTCAAAGGCGGTGTCGCTGCTGTCAAAGCCGCCGATAAGCCTGTCAGCCACATCTGATACGTCCCTTATCTTGGCGGCTCGGTAATATCTCGGCAGAAAAAAATACTGAAAAAGCCAGAGTATCACCAGTATAAAAATAACGACCACCATAAAATACAGCAGCACATATGTTTTCAGCCGAAACTTTCTGCGGCGTTTTTGACGCTTAGCGTTTGCCTTATGAGATCTTTTCAAATTTATATCCCATTCCTCTCAGGGTGATTATAAGATTGCGGTAAGGACCGAGGCTGTTCCTTAACATTTTGATATGCGTATCGACCGTTCGGTCGTCCCCGTAAAAATCAAAGCCCCACACTTCTTCAAGCAGTTTTTCTCTTGAAAGCGCGATATTCATATTTTTTACCAGATAAAACAGCAGGTCGTATTCCTTCGGCGTCATCTGCGCTCTTACGCCGTCTATAGTCACCTCGCGGGCGGTGAAATTTATCACCAGTCCCTTATAGGTTATAACGTCCTCAGTTTTCTTGGCGGAATTTACGCGGTTCATGACCGCGCGTATCCTTGCCATAAGCTCCTTGGGCGAAAAGGGCTTGACAACATAATCGTCCGCGCCTATCTCAAAGCCGAACAGCTTGTCGTACTCCTCGCCGCGTGCCGAAAGCATTATAGCGGGTATATCCTTTATCTTTTTTATTTCCTTATAAGCGGAATAACCGTCTAACTTCGGCATCATTATATCCATAACGATCATATCAAAATCGTTTTTCTTTACGCACTCCACCGCTTCCATTCCGTCAGCGGCTTCTGTTACCTGAAACCCGTTAAATTCCGCGTATTCTCTTATAATATCGCGTATCCTTTCCTCATCATCAACTACCAAAAGCCTTGGCATAAGCTATTCCTCCGTTTTCATATTCTTTTTTAACAGTTTCCCGCTGTCAGGTGCGGCGATACCTGCCCTAATAACCAAAAATACCACAGCAATATGTTGACCTCGTGAAAATCTAAAAAAATTATCCGATTATTTTTCCAAAGTCTGCATTATTACCCTCCATGCCGCTGTCAGCCTTTCAAAGTTCCATGCGGCGTTGGCGGCGCTTGTCGAGGGCAGCACGGTAATATCCATTCCCGTTATGTCACGCTGATATTTATTGTATATCCTCGCGGCTGCCGTGCCGTTTGCATAGACCGCTTTTATGTCACAGCTTTCGGTTATGCGCGAAAGCCGCGCGGGCTTTACGTTCCGTATGCTTGCGTCTGACGAGCCTATTATATCGCACTCGGCGATAACGTCCCACAGCGCAATGCGGTTGGATAACATCAGTTCCTTTTTTTGCTCTATCGTAGTCGGCAGGCCGCTTTCAAAAAGTTCAGCCATTACCCGCCAGAAGCGGTTGGCATTATTGCCGTAATAAAAATTATTTTTGCGCGACATAACAGAGGGCAGACTTCCCAGTATCAGTATCCTGCTTTCAGCGTCAAACACGGGCTCAAAGCCGTGGACTATATGCTCGTATTTCCCCTCCATTTTTGCCCCCATTTTAATTCATTGCAAAAAGCCGCTCAAAAAAATTTTTTCAAGCGGCGGTTTATTATGCCATAATTTCAAGATCTATAAACGGCTTATCAGCCGTTTTCTCCCTCTGTCACCGTTATGCTCGGCGCATCGGCGTTCTGTGCTGCCGCCTGACGTTCTCTTGCCGCCTGGAGCGTTTTTCTTATCGAAGCGAGCATTTCTTTTGTAAACGGAAGGTTTATCCCCATGGGGTCTATAACAAATCCGACAACGGCGGGCGACTGCTCGGTAAGTGCTGCTATATCGGCGAATTTCATCTTTACGGCGCTGAATTCTTCCTTCTTTTCGAGCTTGTCAAACTGCTCTTTATCGGTAAATACGGGGAAAAACGTGCCGTTTGTCTTATGCTTTATCAGCATGAATCTTGCCTGCGGCTTGTCCTGAAATTTAAGGTGATTATCCTTATCCTGAACAAGCTGCGTGTTTCTGCTGATATTCGCGGGTACAAGAAATTCGCACCTTAGCGCGGTATTTATTACCTTGTTCTGCGTCTGCTGATTAAAATCCTCACGCATCTGCGCGACCGCCTCTATCAGCGCGTCATTCTTGATGATGTTCTCTTCTGCCATGTTTAAAACTCCTTTGTCTCTTCAAGATTTTTTTCTATGATATATTTTGGTCTTGCCTTGGTCTCAAGGTATATCTTTCCGATATACTCGCCTATTATGCCTATTGCAAAAAGCTGCAGTCCGCCGAGCGCCCACACCGAAACGACGGTAGTCGTCCAGCCCGCTATGGTCCTGCCGAGCGCGTGTATGACAAGAAAATATATAAGCATTATTATCGAGATAATAAAAATAGTAATGCCGAGCGCGGTTATCAATCTTATCGGTTTTATGGACAGCGAGGTGACGCCCTCCACCGCCAGCGCTATCATCTTTTTGAGCGGATATTTCGATTCGCCTGCCTGACGCGCCGCCCTTTCATAGGTAACTATATCGCTCTTAAAGCCGACCATAGGCACTATGCCGCGCAAAAACAGATTGACCTCTTCAAATTCGGCGAGCGCTTCGACAGCCTTTTTGCTCATAAGCCGATAATCGGCATGATTGTAAACAATATCCACGCCCATAGCCGACAGCACCTTATAATAGCTCTGCGCCGTCCACCTTTTGAATCCCGTATCCGTTTCGCGCGAACTTCTGACCCCGTAGACTATCTCGCAGCCTTCGGCTCTTTTTTCGAGAAAGCCGTCAATGGCGTTTATATCGTCCTGCAGGTCCGCGTCCATGGAAACTATGATATCCGCATAATTTTTTGCAGTCATAAGTCCCGCAAGCAGCGCATTCTGATGACCCTTATTCCTTGAAAGTTTCAGACCCGTAAAAAGCTCGCAGCTTTTGTGAAAACGATAGATAAGCTCCCACGTTCTGTCCTTTGAGCCGTCATCTACAAACATCACTCTGCTTTTAGGGGATATTTTTTTGTCCGATATAAGCGTATCCATTTTTTCTATCAGTGCTTTAGCCGTTATCGGCAGCATTTCCTCCTCGTTATAGCAGGGTATAACGATATATAGTATCTCAGGCATTTTTTGACCTCCTTGCTTTTTATTCTTTATCCTTTTTCTTTTGTTTATCTGTTTTTATCGTTAAGGCTGATACTCCACGCTGCTGTAGACCTCCCAAAAAAGCAGCCTTACCTCCGTGCCGACATTGTAGCCGTCACCGTTGATGCTGTGTACCTTTCTGACCGAATACAGCACGGCGTTATATTCCACCGTTCCGCCGTCCTTTAAAAAGCGCGGTATCGGCGTAAGCAGGATAACGCACAATATAACGGCGATGATTATCTTCTTTTTCATAAGCTCACACTCCAAACAATTCCGCGGCGTTTTCAGCCGCCTTATCTATAAGTTTCTGAGCGTCAACGCCGCTGATACGCTGCGCTTCAAGCGCGGTATAGGCTATCAGCCTGCTGTCGCAGCGTTTGCCCCTGAACGGTTCGGGGGACATATAGGGGCAATCGGTCTCAAATAAAAACCTGTCCTGCGGCACGGCAAGGAACGCTTTTTTCACCTTTTTAGCATTTTTAAAACTAAGCACACCGGTAAAGCCGATATACATACCCAGCCGCACAAATTCAATCGCCGTTTCCGCAGACCCCGAAAAGCAGTGTATAACGCCCTTGGGGCGATATTTTTTAACTATCCGCAAAACGTCTTCGAGCGCGTCACGGCAGTGTATTATCACAGGCAGGTCAAGCGAGACCGCAAGCGCGGTCTGCGTTTCAAAAAGTTCCGACTGAACTGCGCGGTCGGCGCAGTCATCATAATGATAATCAAGACCTATCTCGCCGACAGCCTTTACCTTGGGGTGAGCGGCAAGAGCGGCGAGCGTATCCGTGACACCTTTTTTGCCGTATTCGTCCATTACAGCGTCTGCATATTCGGGATGAAAACCCACGGAGGTAAAAAACCGCTCATACCTATCCGCCGCCGCGATACCGAACTCCGAAGAAGCCTTATCAACGCTTGCGTGCATAAGCCTGTCCACGGGGGAATCGTCAGCAAAAAGAGAATCGAGCAGCTGCCCGCGGTCGTTATCGAACGCGGAATCGTCATAATGACAATGAGAATCATAGATCCCGCGCAGTTCATCAGCGCGGCTTGCGGCATATTCACGAGAATATTCTTCCACGAGCGTTCACCTCTTATGCTTTATACACAACTATTATAGCACAATTTATCGGGTTTGTAAAGTACCGTAAAAAAGATTTACTAAAAAATATCATTATTATTGCTGTAATTACATCAAAATTTTTTTGCAAAACCCCTTTTCAAATCTCCTTTTTTGTGATATAATTATATGTGTATGTATTCGCAGATTTCCCCGTATCGGAGGTAATGTATATAATATGGAAACTAAGGAAATATACAGATTGGGTATAGATGTCGGTTCTACGACTGTTAAAACGGTCGTTTTGCTTAATGATGACATAGTATATACAAAGTATGAACGCCACTTCTCCCACGTTCGTGAGACAGCCGCTTCGCAGCTTCGCACTATCAGTGAAAAATTTAAAGGTAAATTTTTCCACACGGCGATAACAGGCTCGGCAGGGCTCGGTATTGCTCAGGCAAGCGGTATACCGTTCGTGCAGGAGGTCTATTCTGCGTTTATCGCAGTTAATAAGACTTATCCGGACGCTGACGCTGTAGTTGAACTCGGCGGTGAGGACGCAAAGATAATCTTCCTCACGGGCGGTGTTGAACAGCGCATGAACGGCTCATGCGCGGGCGGCACAGGCTCTTTTATCGACCAGATGGCTCAGCTGCTCGGCGTTACGGCGGACGAACTGGATAAAATGTCGCTCAGAAGTCAGAGGATATACCCTATCGCTTCAAGATGCGGAGTTTTCGCAAAAAGCGATATCCAGCCGCTGCTCAATCAGGGCGCAAAAAAAGAGGATATCGCCGCTTCTATCTTTCAGGCGGTGGTCGACCAGACCGTTTCGGGTCTGGCACAGGGCAGGAAAATAGCGGGGAAGGTACTCTTCCTCGGCGGGCCGCTCTCCTTCCTCAAAGGTCTGCGCAAGGCTTTTAAGGAGACCCTTCACCTTGATGATGAACACGCCGTGTTCCCCGACCTTGCCCCCTGCTTTACGGCTTACGGCTGTGCGCTCCGCGCCGAGGAACTTTCTCAGGCTATGACTATAGATGAAACACTCGACAAGATACTTAACGCGCCCGTTTCAGATGATATAATAAAGGGCAGACCGCTCTTTGAAACAAAAGAGGATTATTATGCCTTTGTCAACAGGCATAAGCGTTCCGACCTTAAATATGCCGATATAAAGACCTATGAGGGTGACGCTTATCTCGGCATAGACGCGGGCTCGACTACCACAAAGCTTGCGCTTATCACCCCTGACGGCAGACTGCTCTATCAGCATTACTGCTCGAGCAGCGGACAGGCTCTTGATATAATCGCCTCAAAACTTGAAGAGATCTACTCGATAGCTTCACCAAAACTGAATATACGTTCGAGCGCGGTCACGGGCTACGGCGAGGAACTTATAAAGTCGGCTCTCGGAGTGGACTACGGCATTGTTGAAACGGTCGCTCACTATAAAGCCGCCGCTTACTTCTGCCCCGATGTCGATTTCATTATAGACATAGGCGGACAGGACATCAAATGCTTTAAAATAAAAAACGGCGCGATAGACAGCATAATGCTCAACGAAGCCTGCTCTTCGGGCTGCGG
>CANPYF010000005.1 GCA_947587925.1 uncultured Ruminococcus sp. | reverse complement strand
AGATAATATTATCGACCTTGACGTAACGCTTGATGAAGCGCTCGACCAGTCGGAGTCGCAGCAAGGCAGTCAGCCGCAGGACAACGGCGGTATGGGCGGCTTTGAGGATTTCTATGACTTCTATAATAATTTCAGATAAAAAGGAATTCTACAATATTTTTTCATATTCTTTTACTTCATTACAGGAGAGACCGTGCAAGCGTTTGCACGGTCTTTCTGTATGCCCACTTTCCCTTGGAAAATTCGCCATCGGCGAATTTTAAGGGCGGACGCCACAACGTAAAAGTCATATCTCTTGAAAAGGTCCGCCCCGAAATTGTAATCATATTGTTATTGACATCTCCCCCGCATTTTGCTATAATTATAGAAGACGGCAAAACGTAAAAATTACAGATATATAAAGTTTAAAAATATATATTTTGGGAGGAATAACAATGGTAAATAAAAGAATAGCGGCTGCCGCCGCGGCAATGCTTATCGCATTGTCGTCTCTGTCGGCATTCCCCGCTTACGCTGAACCTTACGGTTTATCAACGATCGCGGAAACAGGCGGTTCGGATACCGTATCCGACACGGATACCGTATCAGATACTGATACCAACGACAGCAGTACCGACAGCGGTACAGACAGCACCGACAGTTCGCAGCCTGATGACAGCAGCAGTACCGATGATCCGCAGATAAGCGATATCTCGCAGGCTGAAATATCTCCGATAGCTGATGCGGAATATACCGGCAAACCGATCGAGCCGGAGGTGACTGTTACCTATGACGGCGTTCAGCTTGAAGAGGGCGTTGACTACAATATCGAATACGCCGATAATACTAAGGTGGGCAAGGCTTCGGTAACGATAACCGGTATCGGCAGGTTCACCGGTTCTGTCACCGTTAATTTTAACATTATCGAATCGCCCGAGATCGGCGAAGTGACGGGGCTGAAAGCGTCAAACAATTCGACAAGCGGCTACACCATAAGCTGGAACGCTGTCAAGGGCGCGGACGGCTATGAACTTTATGAGTATAATTCAAATACGCAGAATTGGGATCTGCTCACCTCGACTACGCTGCTAAAAAGGACTATCGCGGGTAAACCGTCTGCGGCTAAGACCTATTACTGCATAAGGGCATACCGCAATGCTGCGGACGGAACTAAAAAATATTCCGGATATACCCGACTTTATACCGCAACGCTGCCCGAAACTGCAACAAGCCTTAAAACGGCAAGCGTCACCACAAGCGGCTATACGCTCAAATGGAGCGCGGTCAAGGGCGCGGACAGCTATAATGTGTATCTGTATCTGCCCGAGAGCAAAAGCTGGAAACTGCTGAAAAATACTTCAAGCACGTCATATAAGATGACCGACAGGAAAGCGGGACAAAAAAATACCTACCGCGTGGCTGCGGTCGTAAAGACGGGCGATACGCAGTATGAGGGCGCTCCGCTCAAAAAACGCTTTACCGCCAAGCCCGGACAGGTCAAGAATTTCTCCTGCACCGTACCCGGAAAGGGCTACATTACCTTTAAATGGAGCAAGGTCGAGAATGCGAATAAATATCAGCTTTATTACGCCACCGAAAAGGACGGAAAATACACGCTGTTCAAAGAGGTCAGCAAGACCAAGACGAGCGTAAAGACCTCCCTGATGCCGAGCGGCAAAAAACTGTATTTCAAAATGCGCGCCGTATCCAAGGTCGACGAATGCACCGCAAACGGAAAATGCTCATCAAAAATAAGCGGCATGACCTTTAACAAAAAGAGCATAAACGAGATAATGAACTCCTACAGCAATTCGCGCAGCGTAAAACAGGTCAACGCACAGGGCTACAAGCTCTCGTCAAGCAAGTCATCTCAGCTTTATAACGCGCTCAACTCTCTCGGCGGCGACGCGGGATATATCCTTTACGATATAGACAGCGGCTCGACGGTGGCTTATAACGCAGACACCTACTTCGGCACGGCAAGCACGGTAAAAATGCCGTATCTGCTCTATTGCTTCAGGCAAATGGAGGACGGAAGCCCCAATCTCGACACGGTGCTCACCTATCAGCCGAGCGATTATAACGGCGGTTCAAGCTGGTTAAAAACTCAGCCGTTCTACACCAAATACACCATTCGCCGCGTTATCGAACTTATCGGTCAATACAGCGACAATTGCGGCTATTATATGATGCAGGACAAGTTCGGCTATGACGGATACAATAAGTTTATCACATCTTTAGGCTGCACTCCCTCGGTAAACAGCTGGCAGCGCTGGGGCTATGTAAGCGCCTGCGATTCGGCGAGAGAATGGAACAATATGTGGGATTACTTCAAAAAGGGCAGATACAAGACCTTTGCAAAGCAGGTATTCTCCACCACCTGCGCGGCTAACATACGCAATCAGCTCGGCAACCGTTACACGGTTTATGAAAAGAGCGGCTGGACGGACGTACTTTACAACGAGACCGCGCTCGTCAACGCCAAGCACCCGTACATAATAATTTGCCTGTCAAACCGCACAGGTGCGCAGCGAATGAGAAACGTTGCCGAAATAAGCGAGAGCATACATAACGATATGTGGAAATATTACGACGGTATTATAAAATAATGCTCATAAAAATATCCCCTGTTTTTAAAAAGACAGGGGATAAGTTTTTGGGCGGATAACTATTTTCTCTGACGCTTTTCCCAGCGTCTTGCCATTGCGGGGAGTTTATCCTGCCAGTGGACGCCCATTATCTCTTTGGCGAGTATCATACGGCAGTCCATAAAGTATGGGAGTATGACAAGGCAGGGGTATATGAGCAGTACGGCGGGCAGGAAGGGGATAAATGAAAAGTAGAACATCATCACACGGTAGTGCTTGCCCTCCATCAGTTTTATGGATAGATCGCAGGCGGAAAAAAATTCGGTGCGCGGATTGAGCACAAGTATATATTTTACGAGCGACAGCGACATAAAATAGTGTATGCACACGCCTATCCAGACTATGGTAAATCCTATGCAGAGCATGAATATGAAAAGTCCCGCTATGGATATTTTGCCCGAACTGCCTATCTGCGCTGACTTTGCAATGCCGTATGCGCTGAACGCGGCGGGCGACAGTACCAGTATTTTCAGCCCCGCAAGCTGCATGGAGCATTTGAGCGAGGGCATCAGCAGCAGCCGCAGGTGGGCGGCAAGATAACGCTCCAAGGTCTTATCGTCATTCGCAAAGCCGATGACCGACCGCCGCACGATATATGCCTGCGTGCTGAAAATGGCATAATACCCCGCGATCCTTAATGCAAGAAAAAGTACCGCAAGCGGTTTTTGGACATAGAATCTCAGGCTGAAAATGTGGTGATCTACCCCGAGCAGCCGCAGACCTATGAAAATTATCGTTTCAAGCAGCACTATCAGTATCAGTACGCTGAACAGGTAAAGTGAGGAGATGACAGCCGCAACAATATGCTCTTTGAGCAGCTTTTTCGCGCGGTCTTTTATCATCTTGTTGGTCATTTCATTCAACAGCCGCGTCCTCCGTGTTTATCCGCCTGACTTTCGTCAGGCTCCTGACTTTCGTCAGGCTCCTGACTTTCGTCAGGCTGCGGGAATCTTCCGAGTATCTCAAAAACGCCCGACCGCTGCCAGAGGGAAGCGGTTATGATAGTTTCAAAACCCTCGCCGAAGCCGCAGGAATATTCGATCGGGTTACGCTTTGGCAGACCAAAGCAGCTCATCATATTCATTATTATGCCGCCGTGGGTAATGCAGGCGCAGTTGGTAAGCCCCTCTTCCATCATGTCGCCGATCATTATCGTCAGCGCCTCGTAACAGCGCACAAGCAGCTGCCGCGAGGTCTCTCCGCCGTGGGGGGCGTCGTCAGGACCTGCGTTGAGAAATTTTTTATAATCGGGATCGTCTTTAAGTTCTTCGGGACGCTTGCCCTCAAATTTTCCGAAATCCATTTCGCGAAGCTGCGCTATCTCGACCATGGGACAGCTCGGCGCAAGTATATACGCTGTCTGCAAACAGCGCTTGGTCGGCGAAATATACACCTTTTGGTATGACGGATAACCCGCGCGTTCGGCGGCAGAATAGATAGCGTCCGCGCCGTCAGCCGCAAGCGGCAGGTCGGTCACTCCGATATATTTTCCGTCAAGATTTCCCTGCGTGTATCCGTGGCGGATAAAGGTAAGTCTGTAGCCTTTCATTTTATCTCCTTTTTGAACGGTCGGTCAAACCGTCAATATTTTTTCAGACGTCTGATGTAGTCAAAGGTATAGTCCTCGCCCTGCTCGGCTAAAAGCCTTAGCAGCTTTTCAAGGAGCACGGCGGTATGCGGGTGCATATTCCTCCTGCCGTTGCCGCGCATAAAATACGCAAGCGGGTCGCTGTCAACATAATTTTCACCGAGGTAGACCTTTGAAGCCGCCACCCTGTCGCAGAACATCTCCTTGACGTATTTGAGCGGCATTTTTACCGAGGCATATTTTCTTGTTGCGGGGTCAACGTCCGTCCAGTATTCGTAATGGTGCTTATTTCTGCCCTTGTGGTGCATCCACGCCCTTGAATAGCCGTAATGCTCGCGTTCGCCCTCGTTGGGACTGCGCCTGCCGCTGTAGTGCAATACTGACGGGATAAATTCCGCGGGGGAATATTTTGACAGATCGTGCGTAAGTCCGCTCAGCGGTATACCCGCTTTTATGCAGTTTTTAAACACTTCTTTCCGATGTGTGTTTACGGTATGCAAATGTCCGAAAAAATTTTCCTTTATCTCTTTGAGATCAAGTCTGCGCGTTTTTCTCATCGGCTTTTTCTTAACAACAGCTATCATCAGTGTTCGCCTGCTTTCATGTTTTATCAAAATCTTTCAAAGCCCGAACCGTCCCAGATGTCGGTCGAGCGTACTGTCATTGTCGGTGTACCGAGCGTAAGCGCGGTTATGGTGCGCCGGGCGGACGGCAGACTGATGCCGCTGTCGGCATATGCGGTCTTTACCGGCATGGCGGCTGTGACCTCGTAGAGTTTTTTCGGCGATACCGAATACATGGGACTTTTAGTCCTTGACCGTGAAACGGCGTCATATACCTTAGTATCCGAAAGAGTTATGTCGAAATTATGAACGAGTTTTCCCGAATAAATACCCTTGCCGGTCACCGTTACCGCTGCGCTGCCGATAAATACATTTGACGAATATGAAACGTCATAATCCACTCCCTCGACGAGCCTGCGGCTGTTTGCCACCACTGTTACCTTGGGCGTTATCGGTCTGCCCGTAAAGCCCGCCTGCGAAACGCAGCTTATGTAAGCGGTCTCAATATTCAGCTTTGTGCGGGTGCGTATATCGTCCGAGGGGGTATTTTCATAATTTTCGCCGTTGACGGCGATAAAAGGCACGATACGGTAAAAATAATTCGTACCCGAATACAGTTTTTCATCACTGAACACAGCGCCGCTGTCAAGCGCGGCGATAAATTCAAAATCCTGCGCTCCCGCGTCCCTGCGGTATATGTTTATCCCGTCAGCTTCACTGACAGCGTTCCAGGTGAGCTTTATCATATTTTCCGTAGTTTCCTCGGCATAAAATCCCTTCACCGCCGAAAGAGTCACCAACCCGTCCGAATCGGCATACACCTTATCCTGCACCGCTTCAAAGGAATTGCCCGACGCCAGGCATTTTCCGCCGCTTTCGCAGCTTATGCCGATATTTCCCTCGGAAATATCGTTAGAGCGCACTTTTATATCCTTTCCGCTGCCGCTGCCGGTCACATACACGGCGCTGCCGTCAAATTGTTTGATAACGTTGCCGGTACACTTTATATCCGAGCAGCCGCCGCTTAACGCTACGCCGTTTTTGCCGCCCGAGATACTGTTTTCTTTTATTGTCGAATCTGACGTGCTTACCAAGGACACATTTTCCGTGCAGTCCTGAAAGCTGTTGCCCGAAACGGTTATGGACGAAACATTTTCCGCCCTTAGTCCGCTCCTGACCGCCGAGGAGAGGGTATTATTTTTGAACCCGATGCTTGACGACCACGAGATAAGCGCAAGGTCGGCTTCGGTCGGGTCTTCGGCAGTCTTAAATACATTATTGCGCACCGAAACGCTGTATCCGTTGTTTATCCAGACCGCTCGGTGCGGCGTTGTGATATCGTTTGAATTTATCCTGATATTGCCGACCTTGTAATTGAACGAGGGATAATCGTCCGTGCCTGTGGTATCCGCGCCGTATATCTTTATTGCGAAAGGTTCGGTGCGGTAAGCGGTCTTTATGGTCGAAATGGTATTATTTTCAATAACGGTATCGGCGTTCGGGTCGATATGCTGTTTAGCCTCCTCCAAGCCTATAGTAGGCTTAAAATAATGGCGGAAACTTTCGTCCGACATATAATTGAAGGTCATACCCGCGCCGCAGCGGTTCATGCTGTTGCCCGAAACGGTACATTTTTTATAATTATAAAGCACCAGACAGATATCCGAGATATTGTCAAAAGTATTGTTCATTATCGTGATATTGGTGTAATAAACGCCGACTGCCGCAGAATGTGAGCCTATCCCGCGGGGTATATCGCGGAAGGTGCAGTTCCTTATAATTACATTATCGCATGGGGTATCGTCAAAGGGCGGGTAATCGACAAAAAGTTCCTCGCAGTTCATAACGTCAAGCTGTATAGCTTCTTTTTTAAGAGTACCCGTAAAGCCGCTGAAATAGCAGCCCTCGATAGTAAGTCCCCTTATGCCGCCCGCTTCGATATGATGACCGTTTTTATTATTGAGCACCGTCACATTTCTGACAACGACGTCATGTGCGTGTGCAAGTCTGATATTGGAGAATGTGGAAACAGCGTTATACTCTTTGGTATTGCCGTCCCATGTACCCCCCTCGATAAGTATATTCCTGTCGCCGTCATAGCCGCCCGAGGAGCTGTCGTGCATAGTATTTTTTATCATACAGCCATAGTCAAAATCCTTAATTATCTTAGCCTTCGGGTCAAGGATAAGCTGAGTATTGCTGTAAATGGAAAGTGTCCTTGAAATTTTATAAACGCCCTCCGGCACGAACACTACCACTCTGTTTGAATCGCTTGCCTCATCTCTGCCCACGTTAAGCGCTTTTTGTATAGCGCCCGCGCTATCCTTTTCACCGCTCGGGTCAGCGTCACAATCGTCCGTGACGTTGACCTCTTTAGCGCTGTTATAATCGGGAAAGACCGCGCCGTAAGCCCCCGAGCCGTCAGCGGCTGATGCCGTCAGCGGCATACAAAGTATCCGCAGGGCAGCGATAACGAAAAAAGCCGCAGCGATAAGCAAACAGCGTTTTACGCTTGCCGTCATTTTCTTTTCCTCCGTTAGAAATTTTTACACTATCGCAGAGATATTTATATTTTGCTCCGCATGAATTATATTATATCACAAAGTAGAGATTTTGTCAAACGGTTGTTGAAAAAGGAGCGCCCCTGCGGGGCGGATCTTAACTCTCCCCAAACCCCTCTCCGAGGGGCTTCTCCTAACCCCCCAACCCCCCTTCCCTCAAGGGAAGGGGGCATACATCACCCTTGCAAGAAGGATAAGACTTAATTTGCAGATATGCCGCTTATTGTTTATTTGAATATGCACTACTTTTTCCTATCTATCCAATTTGGCTTAAAATACTCGGATCTTTTATCTTCCTGTCCTCCGCCAACATCAGCACCTTTGAGATGACCTCCGCCGTCTTGGGGTCGTCGTCGGCAAAGGGCAGGAATATCCTGCCGCGGCTCTGCGAGTGGACGGGGAGTATGTTCAGTGCCGCGCCGCCCCTTATGTGGCATACCCCGCTTCCTAAGTGTACCGAATACTCCGCACGGCTGCCTTTTATGAAAACATGAGAACCGCTTATCTCGCAGTTGCTGAGTTTGAAAAGCGGCAGCGTAAAGCTCAGTATCGCCGCACGCATCTCTATGGTCGAATGGCTGTGTTCGGGGTCTACCCCGCCCGCGTGCGCTGCGGATACCGCAAGGTCGGCGTCACGCATTACCTCCGAAAAAATTATGTCGGGTACGTCCTTTATCTTAACAGGCTTGCCTGTTTTTCTGTCGCTGAAGCTTACCCATTCGAGCGTCGGACATTCAACGTCTGACGGTGAGAACCAGTCGGCGAGCGCGTACAGCTTGGCTACAAGATTTTCGCCGAAAAATACTTTTTGCAGACCGTCCTCTATGTCGCATACCCAGCGGCGCGTTCTCATTACGGCTATCGTCTGCTTTACCTGTATCTGGTTGCCCGCATAGCGGCGCGTCTGAGAACATTCAAGTTCCTCGTCCGTTTTAAGATAAAGCTCCCTGAATACCTGCCTGAACGGCTGCACGAGCCGGTTGTCGAACAGATATTGCTGATAATCTCTCCATGTCCCCTCGCGGTGCATATCTATCGGGTGCGCGATAAGCAGCTTCTCGCTTTCGTCTGCCGCAACGGCATTGCCGTTTATGTCGCACAGCCTGCCGTCTTTTATCAGCAGGCATTTGCCTTTGACGGCAAATACCAGATCGTCAAGCAGCGCTTTCGCCACAGGGTCGGCTTTGAGCATATTTATCTCGCCGAGAGTGAACTCCTCTCTGTCCTCCATAGCTTGTTCGAGCATGGCTCTCGTGCGGCGGTACTGCTCGACAAGCTGTTTTTTGGTCTCGTTAAGTGCAATGATATACTCGTTCTTTTTCAGCTTGGCAGGCACGCTTTTTAAAACTTTTCCGCCCTTTTGACATTTAAGCTCCGCTTTGCCGTCCGTGACCTCCAGCCAAACGGTGACATCTTCTATCTCGCGCGGCTCAAACTGATCTTTTATGTTTTCAAAAAGCTTCGCTTCCATTCTCAGTTTAAGACGGGTAACATCAGCGCAGCCTGCCGCTGACGCAAGGTTTTTCAGCGCGATATCCGCCGCCGCCGCTTCGCTTGCCCTTCTCTGTGCGCCGAATTTTTTGCTTTGCTTGACAAACTCCTGCACGAACAGATACCGCTCCATTATGTCGTCCTCGCCGCTGACGGGTATCAGCGAATATGCCATCAGCAGATCTTTGTTGCGCTTATCTTTAATGGCAGCCTGCGTCTGCTCCTTGTTAAGTCTGCCCATTGCCGCGTCGGCGTATTTTCTCGCACGCGAATGTTTTGAACCGTCCGAGATGTACTTAGCCGCATTGTAAAGCTTTGAAAAACGCTCTTCGCCAAGCGCCGCATACGCTTCCTTGAACCAGTTGATGTCAAACGCGCCCGCGTTGAGTTCTTCGGGGGTGAGCGGGGTAAATTTCGCTATCATAGCTTCGCGCTTGTTGTCAAAAGATTCGTTCATGTGCGCGATAAAATAGTAACAGCCCGAAACAAAGCCTTCCCAACCGAGGTATTCTCCCACAATGTCCAGCCATTCGGGCGAATACATTGCCGCTTCTATCAGCCGCTCCTCGGAAATATCCGTTTTGCTTACCAACTCGCGCAGTTTATCCGCGTTATCCTCGGGCGAAGGCACGCACACGAGCGCCAAATGACTGAGCGTTCCCTTTTTGGTAGAGCCCGAACTGTAGGTACTGCGCTCAAAGGTCTCTTTTCCGAGCGCCGCCAGTATACGTACGAAAGTTTCCGCGCCGTAAATGCGCTCTATGCTGTGTATGTTTTGGGAAAAGACCGTTTCGGTGTCGCCGCGTTTTAATTCGATATCAAGTATGACATTTATCAGACCGTCATAGATCTCCTCGGTCTTTTGCAGTATCTTTTTATCATCATCTGTATATACCTCGTCGGGTTCTTTGCCCAGCAGGCTGCGCGAAGCGGTGTAAACAGCGTACCTGCTGCTGCTGCGCGAGGTCTTTTCATCATTTTTTTCGCGCACTAAGATTATGCAATCGGTTATGTTGTTAAGTACTCTGTCAAACTCCGTTTTTGCGTAATAATAGTAAGATCTTTTTCTCTCCCTTTTCCTTGTAAATATCCATTTGTAAAGCGCGTTGTCGCTTATCACCCCGAACGCGGCTGCGCGTATCATGTCGTATACGTTTATTTCGGGCAGATAACGTCTGTAGATATGATTCGGACCGTATCGGTCTAACGCGTTCTCAAATTTGTCTATCCTCTCAAACAGCGCATAGCGCAGAGGAAAATTTGTTTTTGCGCTGTCATAGCTTTTTGTGTCAATGGCGTTGATTGCGCCCAGTATCTGCGGGTGGCAGATATTGCAATGCAGCGTACCCGACGCATATGAGGTGTAGGTCGAATCGGTGTCGTGGTCTTTTTTGGCTTTCATTACGAGCGTGTCATCAGGCAGATCAAGCAGATAGCTCAGCACCGCAGTACCCATTTTTTCGACAAATTCCTTCGGCAGCCTTCCGATATGCTCGCTTATGTCGGCGTTCTTATCCTCTGTCATAGCAAGCGAATTTACCGCCGCCCGGACGATATTTGTATATCTTAACGCGGCGGGTTCGGAAAAGCCCGCGCCGAAAAGTTTGTCCGCGACAGCGTTGCCGCGCTTGAATATCTCGCTGTTATCATCACTTGCCCGAAGTTTTATCATCATGGCAAAAAGCACGGCGGGGTCTTTTATTTCCTCCTCATAAAATTTGAGCCACAGCTCGGGGAGAATTATCCTTTTGCCTATCGTTATCGAGACCCACGCGCCCTGATAATTGCCAAGAAGCGCGGCTTCGCCGTCGTAACCGACGTACTCTCTGTCCTTGTTCTGCTCGATAAAGTCATCAAGCTTTTTGAGTATTTTCATATAGTCACGCTTTTTGATAAGCCCGAGTTTTTTGCCGTAAACGCCGTAGGGGAATACCTCGCCGAAAAGCTTGCGGCATTCTTCGACATACGCTTTATCTATCGGCGGAAGCGGCTCGTCCGCTTCGGTATAAAGCCCGAAACCCTCCTGCGGCTTTTGCGGGGAATTTTCCAGAAGCTGTTCTATCAGTATATCCTCTTTGGATATGCCGCGCTTCATCTGCTCTATTTGGGGTATAAGCCTTTCAAAAAGCGCAGCTTTTGTTTCATCATTCTTTATCTGTAAGGCAATATCAAGCCCCGCCGTGCGCTTTTCGCTCGTTTTATCCGAAAGCAGTAAGCAGCAGCTTTCAAAAAGCCCCTCGTCGTCCTGCTTCATGAGCAGCGTTATAGCGTTCTTGCGCGTGTTAGCCGATTTGTATTTGAGCATAGCTTCAAGCTGACGGAAATTATCCTTTTCAAGCTTGACGGTATGGGTCACGATCTTGAACGCCCGATTTGCCGTAAAGCTGTCTCTGTCGGCAACGGCGGCGACCGCCGTTTTTCTCTGTACAGGCGTATTGGGGTATTGGGTAAGCAGTGTAAGCGCGTTATCCCTGTTGCTTGTCAGGTCTGCAAGACATTCGCACATCTCGTCTATAAGCGCGTTATCGCGCAGTCCGCTTGCAAGAAATACCATATGCTCCGTTATTTTGCTCTTTGAAAGCACAGCGCATTTCCACGGGAAAACGCAGGGGGAAAATACCAGTTCTTTTTTGGGTATCTGATTTTTCAATTCTTTTAAAATGCCGTAAAATTCCCTCGCTTCTTCTTGCGTGAAAAGTCCGCTCATGTCGGCGTAGCCGTGTTCTTTTATCTTGGACGTTTCGATCCCGTCATAGGGCGAAAGCTTGCCCGCAATGCTGCATATGCGGCTTGAAGCGTCGGGCGCAAAAAGGTTTGTAAACACGGCGGCGGTGTCGAGTTCTTTGTAAAAGTTTTTCAGCGCAAATTTTCCGCATTCATTTTCAAAGAAAATATTGTCCAAACTGCCGGCGAAAACGCCCGCGGTCAGGCGCTGATGGTGCGAACCGTTCCGCACCAATTCTTTTACCTTTTGCATAGCCGTCAGGGTATCATAAAAAGCATACGACCAGAGCGAAATGTAAATTTCCACCGTATCCTCGCCCGAAAGATAACGCTCACGCGCCTGCTCGCTGTCAAGACATTCTATCATCAGTGCGAAAATTTTCTTTGAAAGCCTGTCAAGATCATCGGGGATATCGTAAAGTCCGCACCATGTCATAACGGAACGTTTTACGGAGGAAAATCTGAGCAGATCGTTTTTGGCTATTATATCCGCGATATATCTGAACCCTTCGGGCGAACCGCAGTCGGCGTTTTCGCATATCGACTGGCGCAGACCCTCCTGCAAACGCGCGGCAAGCAGCAGGTCGCCGAGCGCTTTATGCGCCCGAGCATTTTTGCTGCGCATTATACCGCGTATAAGATCTCTCGTAAACGCCGTACCCTCGCCGTAAACAGCGGTCTTTACCGCTTCAAGCACGCTTTCATTATCATTGTCAAGTTCATATGCAAGCAGATATTCATACGCGGCGGGGGAGTAATACGGCGTACTGTTTGAAAGCCGATAGGCTTCAAGTCCGCTGACATTGCCGGTTATCAGAGCCTCGAGCGGGCTTTCAAAAAAGCCCAGTTCGGAAAATTTACAGATAATGTCATTGAGCAGCTGCGAATAGACCGTTTCGTCAGACGAACGGTAGGAGCGTCTGTAATAACTCATTGAATACTGCCAGCGGCTGATGTTATCGACCGCCCAGAAAAATGCCTGTTTATACTGCGGCTTTATGTAGCCTTTAAAAAGTGCGCCGAAATTTTTCCTTGCAAACGCGCCGAGCGTTTCGCCCTGTTTAAGCTTTATCCTTACCTCGCGGCTCTCGGTAAAAATTTTCACATCATCGGGCAGGTCATACTGTGCGCCGCGTATTTTATCTTTCCATTCTCTCTCCTGCTGTTTATATTCCGCTTGCTGCTGTGCCTGATCCATAAAAATATTCTCCTTTCGGTCTGTTAAAATTTTATTTTGGCAAAGATTATCTTGGGGAAAATTAATCTGAAAGATTAATTTTAGTAACATTAAATTTTGAAAAATTAATTTGCAAAATTTATTTTGCAAAGAGTTACCACATTCGTCCCGCGAGCATTGTAAGGCGTATAAAAGTGACTGCGGAATTTTGCGTCAGCATAACGGTCTGTTCCGCCGACTCTATCTCCGTATCATCTATGAACATTCTGAAAAGCCCGTCTTCAAAACCGAGCAAAGCGGTCTCACGCGCCTTAGCGGGGTCGGCGGTCTTGCCGCCGAACGGCAGTCCGAAAGCGACCTTGCCCGCGCTTTCCATATCCGCAAGCTGCACAGCGCCAAGCGGCTGTGCGCTGTCCTCGGTACGCCGCAGGCGTGCGTTATACTGTTTAACGCAGCTATCGACGCAGGCACAGATAAGTTCACGGGCGTTGAGCGGTCTGCCCTCGATCTCAAACTCAACAGGCTCAACGGAGCTTATCTTTTTAGAAAGAGTCTTAACGTTCACCATAATTTTCATTGCATTTACCCCCTTTTTAATAAAAATTGGTTGCTGTTAAAATTATAACATATTTGGGAGGATAATTCAAGATAAAAATTCGGGGGATATGAAAAAATATGGGGGCATACATCACCTTTGCAAGATGGATAAGACTTAATTTGCAGATGCTCTAATTTTCCTATCTATCAAACTTGGAGAGATGCACTTGCCCCCCTCTCCCACGGGAGAGGGGGGATGGGGGTGTAGGCAAGCCCCTCTCAGAGGGGTTTGGGGAGTGTCAAAATCCCGCCCCGCAGGGGCGCTCCTTATTCTTCCGCCCCCTTGATTTTTGTTTTGTAATGTGATATAATATTATTGTTTCAATTGATACCCCCCGAAAGGAGCTGCCTTACCGTAAGATGACACAGACTCAGACTGTAAATTATATTTCCTTTTTCCTTGCTCTGCTGCCGACCGCAGTTATCATGTTTCTTGTCCTGCGGAATGTAAAGCATAAGAAAAAACCGGTAAAAAAATTTTTTACCGTTTTCGGGATAAGCGTTTTATCCTGCATTCCCGCAATGATACTTGAAATTGTCGGCGAACTGCTCCTTGCCTTCGTCTTTGTTTTTTCCGGTCTTGCGTTCGGCGGTTCGGATAAGACCTTTCAGCTGCTGTATCAGCTTTGCGATTACATATTAGTTGTCGGCGTATCCGAAGAGGCTTGCAAATTTTTTTCTTTTAAATGGATGATCTTTAACGACCGCGAGTTTGATAATACCTATGACGGCGTTGTATACGGCGCGGCTTCCGCGCTGGGTTTTGCTACGCTTGAAAACATCATGTATGTTTTTCTGATGTCTGAAGACCCTATCGGTACAGCACTGCTTCGGGCAGTGCTGTCTATCCCGCTCCATGCCATAACCGGCATTTTTATGGGATATTATTTCGGCATAGCAAAATACCGCAGGTATAATAACATAGATCCCGACTCGCACCCGGAAATATATGCGTTCATCTTCTCGGTGCTGCTGCACGGCACATACGATTTTGTGCTTACCATTCCGGCGGTCTATGGAACGCACGAGGCTGAAACGCTGTCGATACTGCTTACAGCCGCGATCATGATCTTCATTTATGTGCTTATGGGGTATATCATTCACCGCGCTAAAAAGAATATACATACCATTTATAACAGATATTACTATGAACAGCTTGACGGGGCTTTGCAGGATATGTCCGGAAGACATACCACCAGTACCCGCAGATTCTTCGGTTTTCCATTTGGAAAACCATTTCCGATAGGAAAACCTATGGGGTACAATCCTTATTATCCCTACAGCGGGATAGATCCTCCCGTACCGCCGCCTGCTCCGCCGCCTGTCGTCACACCCGTATCTCCGCAGTATCAGCAAGGACCGACCGTTGTACGCCCCGTACCGCCGCAGCCGGTCACTGCGCAGCAGTATACTTACCCTTCGGCGGGAAAAATAATATGTCCCAACTGCATGACAGAATTGCCCGACAGAGCAAAATTCTGCGCAAAATGCGGGAAGCCTGTCACTGACCGGGTGACGGCGGCGGTATCCGCCGTCCGTGCGGATAATGCGGGCGGAACGTCTGAGAATGAATGATATTTTTACAAATAAGGGTGATAGAGCGTTGATAAAAAAATTTTTTACCTTTATTGCGGCAGCCGTACTGCTGCTTGCAAGCGGTCTTGCCGCTGCCGCCGAGGAGGGCAAGCAGGCTGACGAGATAAGCTATGACCTCGACCGAGGAAATTACAGCTACAGCGGCGACTGGAGCTATACGGTGCTTGACGATATGACCGCGGCGATAAGCGGATATTTCGGCGGCGATACCGCCGTGACAGTCCCCTCGACAGTTGACGGTTACACCGTTACGGCAATAGGCGGCGGCTGGTATGAGAAAGACGGAAAGCCTGTGCTTTACGGAAATATCCATGATGTTGAATACGCCGAGGACGGCAGTATCTCGCACAGCAGCGTTTACAGTCCCTTTTCGGAAAATACGAGTATCGTATCGGTCTCACTGCCAAGTTCTGTAAAATACATAGGCGCAATGACCTTTAAGGGCTGCTCGTCACTAAGCTATGTGAAGTTAGGCGGCGGTACAACGTTGATCGGCAGCAGCTGTTTTGAGGACTGCACCTCGCTGACCTCGCTCGACATTCCCGAAAGCGTAACGCTTTGCGACCAGCTTATGTGCAGCGGCTGCACATCTCTTTTGAAAATAGAGATACCGCAGGGCGCACAGGTCGGCATATCGGCGTTTGAGGACTGCTCCGCGCTCAGTTCGGCAGTTCTGCCCGACAGCTGTACGCAGCTGCCCGCTTCGCTGTTCAAAAATTGCTCCTCCTTAAAGGATATCACCTTCGGAAATTCGCTTGAAAGCGTGGGCGACAGCGCGTTTTACGGCTGCACGGCTCTTGAAGCCGTCACCCTCCCTGACAGCGTTAAGACGATATACAACAACGCCTTTTTCGGCTGTTCTTCGCTAAGTCAGGTATATGTCGGCGAAAATCTTGACGCGCTGGGCAACACGGCGTTCGCGGGCTGTGCGCTCAGAACGCTTACTCTGCCCGATTCGCTGCACGGTATCGGCAAAAATGCCTTCGGCACAGATGTAAGCGGTACACCGCTGCCCGATTTTACGCTCGATTGTCCGCCCTATTCAGCCGCATATGATTATGCTCAGAAAAACGGGATAGCCTGCACGGCTTCGGCGGTAACTGCGCCCGACGGAAGTTCGTCCGAATACCGGGCGGGTATTTTCGGCAAAAAACTTTCGCCCAAGACCGCACTTTACATTCTCGGCTTCGCCGCCGCCGCGATAATCGCGGTGATAGTGCTGATGATAGTCAACCACCGTTCGGGCGGCGAGGATTATGAGACTGCTCCGCAGCAGGACTTGGCTGATGATGACAGCAGCGATAATGAGTATGATGAGGATACGGAAGAAGAAACGGAAGATACCGAAGAAGTATAAAAAAAGTCCCCTTTGCGGGGACTTTCTTTTTGCAGTTATTATGAAGCATTTCATGCGGTTATTTTTTCATTACCTTGTCGTTTTTTATGTAACCTGACGCAGCGGAATACGGCTCGCAGAAGTGCATCCAGCCGCCGTCTTTGGCATAACAGCCGGTTTCTATCACAAGGTCTGTACCGCCGACGGTCGTTTCACCCCAGAAGTGCTGCCACTTGTTGTCCATGGACGTTCCGCGCCAGCCCATTATCAGCCTTGCGTCATAGCCCAGATAATTCATCATCTCGACCATTGCGCCGTTATATTGCAGGCATTGTCCCAGTTTATGTTCAAAGACCGCCTCCGCATAACCGAGCGCGGCAATTTCATTGTATTTATCCGCATAGGCGTATTCGATATTCTTATTTATCCAGTTGAGCGTATACGCCGCTTTTTGCTCTGCGCTCCAGCCGCTTTTGAAGTGGGTCTTTGCAAAATTGTCAAGCACCTGTATATCCCTTTGGCTTACCGTAAAGCTGCTCTTTACGGTCTTTTTGTCCTGAACGTTGAGCATTTCTATTTTAAGCGTTTTTTGCTGCGTGTTGGTCACGCCCTGCGTCTTATCGCCCGAAAGTCTGTTTATTCCTGCGGAAAGTTCGCCTATCACGGCTTCGGTCACATAATATTCGGCTGAAACGCCGGCTGATGTGTACTGCGCTTTTGAGCAGCCGTCAAGGGAGAACGCCTTTATCCTCAATTTTATGGGACAGAGCGGATCGCTCGTAAGGTCTGCGGTATCAAGCGTGCAGGCGGTCGAATAGGGGGTATTTACCGTCTTTACCCGTTTCCATTCGTCCTCGGCGTCTGAATATGCCGAAATAAGGTAGCCGTCACAATCGCGGCAGCTCCAGCTTACGGAGGTCTTGTCCGCCCCCGCCTTGACCGATTTGAACTGCGGCGCGGCGGAAGGTCTCGTCACTGTTTTTTTGACCTTGCTCGCCTTGCCCCATACGGTCTTGCCGTCAAGCTTGGTGTAAGCCTTTACCTTATAAAGCTGCTCGGTGTTCGCTTCAAGTCCGCTGTCCTTATATTTAAGCGTATCACCGCTTTTGATAGTCTTTATCTTCACATATTTTTTGGTAACGCTGTCGCGTTTATATACCCTGTACCCGCAAGCGCCCTCGACCTTTTTCCAGCTTATCGTAACGCTGTCATCTGTGCAGCTGTAGCTGCTTTTGACTTTTACGGCAGTCTTTGCAAACTCCGATGTATCTATAGGACTCTCCGCGCTTGCCGCGCTTGCCGTAAGGCAAGCGTCTGTCGTTAGACAGGCGTCTGACCAATGGTCAAACGGAGATACTTTAGGCAAAACCGAAGCGGAGCATATGCAGACAGCCGCAAAAAATGAACATATCAGCCGTTTGACTGAAGATTCCATTGGCAATACACCTCCCGCGGCAAAAGAAACAAATGGTTACAACGGGCGGCAACGCTGTCATTTTCTGATGGTTTTTGTCACCGCCGTGTAATCATTTTACCACAGGTCAGACTATTTGTCAATACATTTTTGAAAATTTTTATCTAATTATCACAAAATTTATTTTTGTTTCGCAAAAAGTTATTTTTGTGAGATAAGACTGTTCCCTCTCCCCCGCCTGCGGCGGGTAGGTAATGACAAAGTAAACTTTTTCCCCTTCCCCCGCCGCAGGCGGGGGAAGGGAAACGACTTACTCTAAGATATTTTATTTTATTGAAACGTTGTTTATTTTCAGCCAGTGGTTTATCTGCAAAATGTATGCCATGGTCTGCGGGTCGTTCATAAGCTGACCGTACCACTGAACGTGCTGACCGCTGTACATTAGTTTCTCGATCTCGCTTTTTTCAAGAATATCCAGAACAGGGCAGTTTGTCTGTGTAAGCTCCTCGCGAAGGCGTTCGCGCACCGCTTTTTCATAGGACGGATTGTGCGTTTTGGGATAGGGCGATTTTTTGCGCCAGAGTACCCCGTCGGGCAGCAGACCCGTTGACGCTTCGCGCAAAAGTCCCTTTTCTCTGCCGAGATAATCCTTGTACTCCCACGGAACGCGGTAGAGATATTCCACAATGCGGTGGTCGCAGAACGGTACGCGCACTTCCAGCCCGAAGTACATAGACATTCTGTCTTTCCTGTCAAGCAGCGTCTGCATAAACCATTCCATGTTCAGCCGCATCATCTCTCTCATTCGCTTTTCAAGCGGCGGCAAGCCGCTCTCCCTTACACGGCTTATCGTGTCGAGATATTTTGCGTATACATATTCCTCCGCTTCCTTTTTGCCCGATAAAAAATCTTTTTTTACAAATCCGGCGCGGTACGCCGTTGACTGCGACCATGGGAATCCGTCGGTCATTCGTATGTCCTTGTCGCGGTACCATGGGTATCCGCCGAATATCTCATCAGCACATTCTCCCGACAGCGCAACGGTAAACTCTTCGCGGATAGCTTTGCAAAGCAGCAGCATGGAGCTGTCAACGTCCGCCATTCCCGGAAGATCGCGTGCTTCCGTTGACGTAAAAAGCGCTTCGACCAGTTCGGGGGTATCTATCACTACTTTGTGATGAACGCTGCCGAGATACTCCGCCATTATGTCCACATAGGCTTCGTCACTGTTCGGCTGAAATTTTCCCGCTTTGAAATACTTTGCATTGTCGCGGTATTCCACCGAAAAGGTATGCAGCCGCCTGCCCTCGCGCTTGAACCGCTCGGCGGTGACCGAGGAGATAAGGCTTGAATCCAGTCCGCCCGATAAAAACGTACACAGCGGCACATCTGAAACGGTCTGCCTTGTTATTGCGTCACGCACAAGGCTGCCGACGTGTTCTTTTACCTCCTCAAAGCTTTCGGTGAACGGCTGCTGCGCGCCGTCGGCAATATCCCAATAAAAATGCTTTTTAACTCCGCTGTCGGTCACCCATGCACATTCGGCGGGTTTAAGTTCCTCTATGCCTTGAAGTATACCGCAGCCGCAGCTTCGTGCAGGACCGAGCAGCATTATCTCCTTAATGCCTTCGGCGGTCAGCACGGCGGGTACTGCGCTGAGGGCAAGCAGTCCTTTTATCTCCGATGAAAAGTAAAAAACACCGTCCGTGACGGTATAGAAAAACGGTTTTACGCCTATGCGGTCACGGGCGGCGAACAGCCTGCGCTGTTTATTATCCCAGACAGCGAATGCAAATATACCGTTAAAATGGTCAACGCAGCGTTCGCCCCATTGAGCAAAGGCGAGAAGCACAGCTTCCGTATCGGTATTGGTTTTAAAGGTATATCCTGCCCTTTCCAGTTCGGCGCGTACTTCGGCTGTGTTATAAAGTTCGCCGTTATAGACCAGCGCAAGGGTACGCTCGTTATCCTTAAAGATCATCGGCTGAGCCCCGTTTTGCGGGTCAATTACCGCAAGCCGCGTATGTACGAGCAAGGCGTTATCGTCATTATAAACTCCGTCATCGTCAGGACCGCGCCTTTTAAGTGCGGCAGTGAGTTTATCCGCCGCGTCATTATCCTTTTTCAGCGCTTTGGCAAGCGCTCCGTCAAAACCTATAAGACCTGCAATCGCGCACATAAAATGATCACCTCGCTAACAATATATGACAAACGCCGCGGCGGTGTTCATCGGAAATCAATTCTTGATTTTGGAAATCAATTCTTGATTTCCGGAAGTTAGAACGCCGGCACTATTACAAGTAATAGCACCGGCTTTTAAGATGTAAGAGGTTAGAGGTCTGAGCCTACGGCTCAGACGGGTGGCGCCTACGGCGCGAATGGTCTGTGGCAGGGAGAGAAGAAAAAAGAGTACTTTTAGAAAATAACAAAACACTTGGAATTTTAATTGAAATATGATATAATATTTACAGACTTAAAAATACTGCCGAAAGGACATGATAAAAATGTTATCCAAAATATTATCAAAAGCAGAATGTGCAAACTGCCGCATATGCTGTTCATTTGACAGCTACGACATATGGGAAACGCCCGTTGTCACGGACGAAATAATGCAGCGTTCGCTGCAAATAGACCCGCGGGTGAGATTTTCTGACATAAGCGGAGCGCGGCTGTTCAGAATGGAGCGCGAGCCCGACCGCGACCTGTATTTCTGCCCCATGCTCGACCATGAAAAGGGCTGTCTTTTGGGCAGCAACAAGCCGTTTGACTGCAAGATATGGCCGCTTCGGATAATGCGGTTTGAGGGTCGGCGCGTCATAGTGCTGTCGCCGGTCTGCCCGACGATATTTTCACGTCCGATAAAAGACATAGCCGCCGCCGCGCGTGAGCTTGCCCCCGTCATTTTCGAGCAGGCGGACAAAACGCCGGAGATGGTGAAGCCGTACATTGAGGGGTATATAATTTTACTGGTTGAAAAAGGTGGTCGCTGACGCGACGATTTAAAACTCTACCCCAAACCCCTCCTCAAGGAGGGGCTTGCCCACCCCAGAAAATATCGACGCAGTCGATTTTTCCGTCCTCATCCCGTGGGAGGGGGGCAATGATACCCCTTGCAAGATAGATGAAATTTATTTTGGCAGATATTCTACCTTTTCATTCTTATGTTTTCCCCTCAATATGCTCCCGAATGACCTTCGTAAACTCCTCCCCGTACCTGTCAGCCTTCTTCCTTCCGACTCCCGATACCGCGAGAAATTCCTCGCGGTCGCGCGGCTGCTTGGCACACATATCATGCAGTGTCGCGTCTCCGAAAATTATGTAAGCGGGTACACCCGCTTTGCGTGCAAATGAACTTCGCAGTTCGCGAAGTTTGGCAAATAATTCTTCGTCCTCGCCGCAGGGCGTAAAGCTCCGCTTTGCCGCTGTGTCCGCCTTGCCCTTGAAACGCACCGTGAAACGCTGCCCGTTGAACAGTATCTCCTTGGCTTTGGCGGTCAGCACTACCGTTTCGTACTGCCCCTGCGCGAGATACCCCCCGTCAAGCAGAGCCTGAGTTATCGTGCGTATCCTTATCATGTCCGCGTCCTTCATTATGCCGTATGTCGAAAGCTCGTCAAGTTTGAACTGCTTTATCCGCTTGGCTGCCGACCCGCGCAGTATCTGCGCGACCGTCCGTGTACCCATGCTCAGACCGCGTTGGTGCAGTCTGAAAACGCAGGAGAGTATCTTCTGCGCCTCGACAGTTACATCTTCCTCCGAAAAGCCCGCCGCACAGTTTGAACATTTGGTACAGCTTTGCGAGCCGCTTTCACCGAAATAATCCAGTATGTACTGCCGCAGGCAGCCTGTCGTGGTGCAGTAGCCGACCATTACCGAAAGCCGTTTTAACTCCCGTTGGCGCAGAGCGGCGGCAGCCGCAGGGTCGCTCGGTTCATCATTTGAATTTTCTATCAGAAATTTGTTGGTGCGTATGTCCTGCCTTGAAAATAACAGTGTACACACCGCCTCCGAGCCGTCACGCCCCGCTCTGCCCGCTTCCTGATAGTAGCTTTCAAGGTCTTTGGGCATATTAAAATGTATAACGAACGCAACGTCAGGTTTGTCTATCCCCATGCCGAAGGCATTTGTCGCCGCAATGACCCTTACACGGTCGTACAGAAAATCCTCCTGATTTTTTCTTCTCTCCGTATCGCTCAGTCCCGCGTGATAGCGCGTGCAGGGTATGCCGACCGAGCAGAGATATTCGCTGACGAGTTCCACATTTTTGCGCGTATTGCAGTATATTATCCCCGCCGCGCCGCCGGCTTCCTCTGTCAGCCGCTTTACCTCGGCGAGTTTGCCGTCAGGCTGTAAAACGGCAAAATAAAGATTTTTTCTGTCAAAACCCGTGGTAACGCAAAAGGGGTCTTTCAGCCGCAGCATTTTTATAATGTCCTGCCTTACGGCTTGCGTAGCCGTTGCGGTGAACGCCGCTGTTATCGGGCGCGAGGGCAGAGTGTTCGCAAATTCGGCGATATTCAGATAAGACGGGCGAAAATCCTGCCCCCACTGCGAAACGCAGTGCGCTTCGTCCACCGCTATCAGCTTTATGTCCGCACTGCGTGCGAATCTGATAAATGACGGCGCGGTCAGCCGTTCGGGGGCGGCATATATCAGCTTGTATTTTCCCTCAGCCGCACGGCTCAACGCCGTTTCGTACTGCGCGGGCGTCAGCGTGCTGTTTATATAAGCTGCGCTTATGCCGTTTTGTATCAGCGAATTGACTTGGTCGGACATAAGCGAGATGAGCGGCGAGATGACCAGCGTTATCCCCTCGGTCATCAGCGCGGGTATCTGGTAGCATACGGATTTTCCCGCGCCCGTCGGCATTACGCTCAGAACGTCCCTGCCGTCAAGTATATGCTCGATTATCTCCCGCTGACCGCTGCGAAAATCGCTGTGCCCGAAATATCGTCTTAAAATATCATTAAGCTCGTCCAAAAATTTTCCTGCTTTCCCTTTTAGAAATTAGAACGCTTCGCTCTCAAGATGTAAGAGGTTAGAGGTCTGAACTTTGGTTCAGGGTCTGAACTTCGTTCAGACGTGAAATATTAGTCCGCTTTGCTTTGTGAAGCGCCGCTTAAAATCTGCGCTATGACCGACTGCTGTTCATCATAAGGCAGCTTTACAAATTCTTCTATCGTATAGCCCGCACCGCTTAACATATCGGCGGTTATGCCTTGGGTATAAAGAGAAAATTTCATAGCCGTAACTTCGTCCACCGACGCGCTGCCCGATATATCCGCCCAGCCGCTTATGTCGGGCAGCGTTATTTTTTCATCATTAAATGTCAGCGAATTGACCGTTATGTCGATATGCCTTCCGTCCGCGTCAGACGAAAAACTTTCGAGCGACTTGTCCTCGCTGTCAAAAACAAAGGTGTAGCTGCCGCCCTGCGAGGTGTATTCCTCCGTGATCTTGCCGTCCTCGGTCTTTGAGGATACCTCCTTGTCGCCCTCGGTTATCTTGAACAGCGCGTTGCCGAACGCGCCCTCGTCAGCCGTGAGCTGATAACATTCCACCTCGGGGAAAAGCACATAGGTTTTAAGGTCAACGGTATAAATTTCCGTGTATATGCCGCCCTCGTCCATGCAGATAGTCCCGTCACTGCCGTTTGCCTTGATGACACAAGGCATTTGTTCGGCGTTATCCTCTTTTATTATCATGTCTATCTGATATACGCCCGCGTCAAGTTTTTTTGAAACATCGAGCGCGAGAGATGTCTTATCTTCCTTTGCCGAGCAGCTAAAAAGCGTGCAGGCACACAATGCCGCGGTCAGCAGACAGCATAAGCGTTTCATTGCATGATCCCCTTTCAGCTTTTGTAAAGTATCTTTGTTTGTATATCCACCTTGTCATAACTCAGGCGGAAGGATATATAAACGGTCAGCGGAAAGATGAGCAGTATCACGGGGTATACGCCCAGGAGCGCCGCCGAAAGGTTTGCTATTTTCATATCGGGCGAAAAAAGGTTTATGATACCCCACAATCCCGTATTCATCAGCTTGAAAAAAAGCACGGACGAGCCGATCACCTTAAAATAAGAAAGCAGCAGCACTATATATGACAGCAGTGCGGGCAGCATGGATACCGCGCCGAGCGCAAGACCCAGACTGCGCGGAACGTTATCGCCGCGGACGGTGTTTTTAACGTGCGCCTTCGCGCCCTCTTTCATGCCGAAATCAGCCAGCACGCTTATATAGCACACCAAGCCGATAATGCCGAAAATAACATTGCCCGCGTTTTTTAACATGGGACTTAGTCCGAACAGTGAGAGAAAAATAAACATACCGAAAAATTCACATTCGAGCCATTTGAGCAGGGAGACGCCAAAGGCGTGCTTTCTGTTATATTTCTCCTCATTTGAATAATCTTTTATTTTATCGCTGTTTGTCTGTGTATCCTGCAAAATATATCACTCCGTATCAGAAAATACCGGTGTACGCAAACCGCACACCGGTATTATTATACCATACTTTTGCTTAAAATGCAAGAGGGGCTGTAATATGGCATTTCTCCCCCTGCCTTTAGCGGCAAGGGGAGAAACCAACAATAATATTAGAACGTGAACACGGAGAAAGCAAAACCAAAATTATTTCTTGGTAGTCACCTTATAACTGCCCGTCCAGCTTCCGTATGACGCGAGCGTTCCGCTCTTTTTGTAAGCCTGAACTCTGAACTTGTAGGTGGTGTTCTTTTTAAGTCCCGTTATCTTGGCTTGCGTACCCGATTTTACCAGCTTGACAGTTTCCCACTTGTTGGCGGATTCATTGTACATCTGTACCTTGTAGCCGCTTCTTTCCACATCATTGAGGAAAAGTCTTACCGAGGTGGTCGATTTGTTAGCCTTCTGTATCTTCACATCAGCGGGTTTGGTCAGCGCGGAGACCTGCGTTGCGTTGCCCCAGTTGGTCGTGCCGCCGTTTTTGTTGTATGCCTTTACGCGGTATTTGTATACCGTACCCGCTTTAAGACCGCTTTCGCGGCAGGTGAGCGTGTTCGCGCTTACCGTCTTTACCTTTTCAAATTTCTTGGTCGAGGGGTTATAGCGGTATATCCTGTAGCCCGCGGCATTGTCAGCCTTTTCCCATGTAAGGCGCACCGCGTCTTTTGACGTGGATACCTTGGTGATATTTATGTCAGCGGGGAGCTGTACCGAGCCGCCGTCAACTATCTTGAAGGTCGCGGTCGCAGAGCCTGTGTAGTTGTTTTTGAGCGTTACCTTGACATTTGCCGTACCCTTGTTGGTGTTGTTTGAAAATTCAACATCATAATTTGACGGTGAAAGGGTGATGTTTCCATATTTTACCGTCACCTTAGGCTCTATCGCCTTGCCGGTATAGGTCTGGTCGGCGATAGCGGAAATGGCGGGGGTGATGTTCAGCGGAGATACTTTTACCTTTACCTTGAACTGCGCGGTCTTGTATTCGGTCGTTTCGGCAGCGGCAACGGTTATTGTCGCTTCGCCCGCTCCCGTAATGCTCACCTTGCCCGACTTGTCCACCGTAACTACCTTTGAATTGTCGGTCGAATAGCTGAGCGCACCGCCGCCGCTCGTTTCGTTCTTCACGTCAAGGGTGAAATCGGCGTCGCGGAAGGTCTTGCTGTAAGAATCCGTACCCGAAAGCTTCTGCTCTTTCTGTTCTACAACGTCGTCGTCCGCGGGTATGCTCCTGTCCGTTACGCCTACGGCGTCCATTATCGCATTGATAACATCGGGGTCGCCCCATTTCAGCGTCTTGCGGTCAAAGTGCCAATGGTTCTCGCTCTTGTTTGAGCCGTTCTTGGCGTTGTTATCCCAAAGTACGTTTACTATGCCGTATTTCTCGGCATTTTCATAAGTAGCCTTAGCCCATTCGGTCCTTGCGCTGTTGTTATTTTTGTTGGAAACTCCCGTTTCGCCGACAAATACGGGTATGCCCTTGCTTACAAAATTGCTGTTCAGTCTGCTGTAGAAATCCTCCACCTGTTTTTTGTAAGCGTCAGAGAACTGCGTAGCCTTTGCCGAGGTAATATCCGTCTGACTTCCGAGGCAGAGATCCTGCGGAACGTATCCATGAACGGAGAGTATTATCTTGTCCGCCGGGTCTGTCGGCATTTTGAATTCAGCCGTTGTGCAGCCGTATTCGGAAGCCGCATATGCAGGGCAGATTATGTATCTGCTCGCGTTATTTCCGCCGCTTGCGCGGATAACGTCTACCGCCGCTTGGTTGAATTCGTTTATGGTCTTTACTGCGTCGACGCAGTCTGCGTTGGGATTGTTCGCGTCGAACCACCATTCGTTGTTTGTACCCGCAAGACGCGGCTCATTGAGCGTTTCAAAGACAAGCTTTTCGTCATAATCCTTGAATTCCTCAGCTATCTGCGCCCATACGGAGGTGATGAATTTTTCCGACTCTGCTTTCTTAGCGCTCGAGGGGTAATATCCCGGGTTGGTCGCTGAGGGTGTTTGGGTCGGACTAAGGAGGTTATCATGGTGGATATTTATTACAACGTGCATACCGTCATCATATGCGTAATCCACAACTTCCTTAACTCTCGCCATCCATTCACCGTCAACGGTGTAATCATCGCCCGAAACGTGTTTGCCCCACGACACGGGTATTCTTATCGTTTCAAAGCCCGCGTCATGCACGGCTTCTATCATTTCCTTAGTGGTCTTGGGGTTGCCCCACGAGGTCTCCGTGTTAAGACCGCTTGAACTGTTAGCGTCCAGCGAGTTGCCGAGATTCCAGCCCGCGCCCATTGCTTCCATAAAAGCCTTGTCAGCGTCACTCAGACCTTCCGCGCTTGCGGGCAGCGATACAGCCATAGTGCTTATCATGACCGCCGCCGAAACAGCCGCCGCCGAGCGTTTTATTATTCTGCTTTTCATTATTGATTATCCTTTCTTTACCAGATTTACAGAGCATTTTGCCCTACGCAAATATTATAGCATAACAGCCGAAAATTTTCAAGTACTTTGCAAAATTTTTTCTATATAATATCATTATGAGGGTATTCTGTTTCTCCCCCCCGCCTGCGGCGGGGGGGGAGAATACATGAAATTTAGTTTTGCATAATTTTTTCTGTTAACATCATTATGAGGGGATTCTGTTAATATCACGGCGGGATAACACACAAAATTTTGCGGGCAAAAAATACCCCCACCGTTACGGCGGGGGTACGCTTTTTGCAAGCACGCTTTTTTAAAGCGGGGAAAATACACTAAAAATTATTTTAAATACTGTATTCCTTCTCCGTCAACATAGATGTATTCGAGCATAAGCCCCGCGTTGACCAGTTCATCTCTTAACGCTTCCGCGTCAGCACGGGGAATGAGCAGGTTTATCACGTAGTCGAACGTTTCATAGTCATAGTATTCGTCTGTCACGCCGTATTCTTCAATGTTGTCGGTGTCCTCCTCGGTCAGGTAATAGTAAGAGCCGCTGAACTGCACCGAGCGCATATCGTAATTTGAAAAAATTTCCGGGTCATAGGTAAGTCCGACATCATTCAAAAAGAACTTTATCCCGCGCGGAGACCTTTTAACATATTTGCGCACGATATCAAGAGCCTGTGTAAAGCTTTGCTTGTCGTTGGCGTTTGTGGAGGTATTCGTGAAGCTGTGATATTCCTCCTCGTCCGTTTCCGCAAAATAGGTCGGATCGTTGTACATAACGTAGATGCCATTCATTCGGCTGTTCGGCGGGTCTATGGACATTCTTATGTTAAAATATTTGTCCGCTACCTTGTCAAGACCCTTCGGCTTTAGGTCGGCATAGCCGAAACCGTAGGTGACATAGGAAATGTATGCGGCGATGAGGAATACCGCGTTCGCGCCGACATATTTTGCTATCCAGATAAAGAAATTTTTAAAGCTTAATTTCGCGCGGGTAACGATTATGTTTATTATGATAAACGCTACCGCTGTGAAGATAAACGAGGTTTTCAGCGTGCTTTGGTAAAGATTCAATCCGCTTACCGTGAAAACGACCAGCAGCATTGCCGCTTCAAAGAAAGCCTTGAAGGCTATCGGCTTGCCGACCGTCTTGCCGTCACGCTTTTTGTAGATGTTTACGCAGAGTGTCATCACGATAACCGAGATAACGCAGTTTATGCCGAGCATGACCGCACGCATGGTTTCGGGTTCCGCGCCGTAAAGCATCATGTTGAAAATGTTTGCAAGCGTCCACACTTCGGGGTATCTGATACCCAAAACGCCGCCGTAAAGCACGCCCGCAGGGTCAGCCATGAATTTTTCCGAGATGATACTCGGCAGCAGGCTTAACGCTATCGCAAAAATGCCCGTGAAATAAATGCTCTCGGCATATGAGCCTGTACAGCAGCAGCAGAATACCGCCATAGCGTCAACAAACAGCGCGGCGGCTAACGCAATAAGGTAGATATATGCCATGCCCGCGAGCCATTCCATGCTCAGCCCGCCGATAGACAGACATATCGCCTCAATTATCAGGCTTATGAGCATACTGCCTATCATCGGGAGTATCTGCAAACAGGTCAGCGTGAGCAGCTTGGCGAAAAAACGTTCGGACGCGCTCATCGGCATAGCCATTATCACATCGCCCGTCTGACGGTTGGAAAGGTCTTTGAAAAGCATTGCACAGACTATCGCGCCGAGCGCCGCCATGAAATAGTACATCAGCAGCGGAACAGCGCTGACTTGGGTGATCGAAGAATTCATAAAATCGTAAAAATCAGGCTCGCTCGCCATGTCTATGCTCTGTCCCGACTGCACCAGACAGGCAAGACCCGCAGCAAGTATATTTATCAGCGCAAGCTTTGAATGTGCATTATATTCGGCTTTCACCGATGATTTAATTCTCTGAAATGATATCGATCTCTCCGCCATATCCTCTCGCCTCCAGTTCATAAATAAATATTTCTTCAAGCGTAAGCGGTATAGTTTCGCAGATGTCGCAGCCCAAGCCCTCTACCAGCGCGTTTACCGCCTGCTCGTTTTCTCCCCTTACTACCGCCTGAACGATACTGCCCGTCTGTGAGTACTGCATGACGTTCAGCCCTATCTGTTCAAGTTCCTGTTTTGATACCACGCGCTTTTTATCCGCAAGCTGCAGCTTCAAAAATCCGCTTCGTATCTCGTCTATCTCGTTTGCGAAGATAAGTTTTCCCTTGTGGATAAGCATGGCGCGGTCGCACAGTTCGTTTATCTCCGCGATATTGTGTGAGCTGACTATCAGCGTTGCCTGACGGTCGTATATCTCGTCTATTATCATATTTTTTATCATTTTGCGCATGGCGGGGTCAAGCCCGTCAAACGCTTCGTCAAGCATAAGATATTTCGTATTGCTTGCCAGCCCGATTATAACGAGCGCCTGCCGTTTCATACCCTTTGAAAATTCGCTCATGCGCTTTTTCATGGGCAGGTCGAGTTTTGCGCAAAGTCTGTCGAAGGTATCCTGCGAAAAATCCGTGTAGTAAGCCTTGTAATATTTTTTGAGAGATTCGAGCGTGAACGAGCCGTACTGCACCGTCTCATCATTCACGAAAAATATTTTTGACTTAGCCTGTGCGTTGTCGAATACCTCCTCGCCGTCTATGGATATGCTCCCCGCGCTCGGTCGGTATATGCCGCATAACATTCTCATCAGCGTGGATTTTCCCGCGCCGTTTGACCCCAAAAAGCCGTACACGCAGCCCTCGGGTATAGTCAGGCTGACGTCGCTGACCGCTTGGAACAGCTTATCATTTTTGCCGAAATCGAGTGAAACATTTTTTATTTCTATCATTCTTTACGCCCCTCCTTTGTTATCGCTCATTTCATCTGCCAATTCTCTGACGATCTCAATAAGTCTTTGTTCGCTTACCCCCGCTGTCAGGGCTTCGCGGACGCTGTTTTCAAAATCTTTTGTCAGCGCCGATTCCGCCCTGTGCGCCTTTGAGGACACAAAGCAGCCGCGTCCCGCGACCGAATAGATTATACCGTCATGTTCGAGCCGCGCGTATGCCTTTGCCACCGTGTTGGGATTCAGTCCGAGTTCCTTTGCAAGCGTCCGCGCCCCCGGCAGCTTATCATTTTCTTTCAGCAGACCCTTGGATATATCCGCGCATATGCTGCTGCATATCTGTTCATATATCGGCATTCTGCCGGTCACGTCTATCCTTATCAACAGTTTGATCGCCCTCCTCTCTTAGAAGTAAGAACGCCGCACTATTACAAGTAATAGCGCTTGCTATTAAGAGGTAAGTGGTCTGAGCCTGCGGCTCAGACTGTAGATGTCTGAACTTCGTCCAGACTGCGCCTATGCGGCGCATTATTTGCCCCTTTACCCCCTGCCTGCGTCTTACGCGGCGTGTTTGTTGTTTCCGTTCCGTTGTTCTATATGTATTAGGTGTACTATCTGTCACAGTACACTTGTATTATAACACCCCAATTAAATTCTGTCAATACCCCTCCGGAATTTTCGGCATTTTTACCATATCAAGACCGCCAAAGCGGTATATTTTTCACAAAATAAACATAACAACAGGTTACAAAACGGTCAATTATATTGACTTAGGGACAAAATTATATTATAATATACTGGACAACAAAGCGATAAAGCGCTAGCTAAACACGGAAATAATTTTTTACAAAATTAATTTTCTCAAGCAAGAGATCCGAAGGCAAGAAAAATTAGTCCGCAAATCGGACTAATATTTCAAGTCTGAACTTTGTTCAGACCTCTAATCGTCTGAACGAAGTTCAGACTCTTACTTCTTAAAAGCGAAGCGCTATTACTTGTAATAGTGCGGCGTTCTAACCTCTAATAGGTGAAAGGATAAAAAGACAATGTTAAAAAAAGTCATAACAAACAAGCTGCCGATGATTGCCGCGGCAAGGTTTTTTGCCGCCGCAATATGTTTTGCCGCCCTGCTGCGGATATTTGCGCCTGCCGCCGTTTATGCCGACACAGGCTGCGCTCTTGATGCCGCTGAGCAGATCTCGGTCGGTGATGAATTTTCCGTTACCGCGTCATTTAACGCGGACGGCAGCATAGGCACTGTACGCGCACAGCTTTCATACAGCGAGGAAGATATTGAGTTTATCGCAAGCGATTTTGCAAGCGGCGGCGGCGGACTGATAAATCTCCAAGGCTTCCCCGGCAGCGATACGGATAAAATGGAGATAGAGCTTACCTTTAAGGCGCTCAGGCAGGGCAGCAGCAGCATAACGCTTGCGAACGGTTCTATCATGTCCATGGACGGCATAAGCCTTGGCGGCTCGCTTTCGGCAAGCGCGGAGGTGAACGTGACTGCGGCAGACTCGGACGACCCGACCGACAGCTCATACGCTGTCCCGCAGGCAAGCAAAGCGCAGCTTTCCTCCCTCACTATCCCTTACGGCGAATTGAGACCCGCGTTTTCTCCCGGCATATACGACTACACGGTCACGGTCGGGGCGGACGTAACATATTTTGAACCCGAAGGGGTAACGCAGAGCGAGACCGATTCGATATGGTATGAGGGAAGGACATATCTGACTGACGGTCACAATGAAATAATGATAACGGTCACGTCCGCTGACGGCACGCTCTCAAATGTGTACACCATTGACGTTTACCGCGAACCCTCGTCAGTACCTGACGACAGCGCGGACGAAAGTACGCAGCCGCAGGAAACTCAGCCTGTCGGCGGTACGGATACCGACACGTCGATTTTGGAGCAGAGCTCGCAGGACAGCGGCGCACAGCAGGCAGCCGCAGTTACTCAAACTTCATCAAGCGGCAAGGCTTTATCGTCAAGCGATAAAGCTGATAAGAAGGACAGCGGCGATAGTTTCAGAACGCGCATTTATGCGCTCATGGCGGTCATACTGCTTGCGGCGGTATTCGTCTTTTTCCTGATAAAAAATAAGTCTAAAAATAAAAATATTTTTTCGTAAAATAAAGCTGTCCGTACCGAGGTCATCTTCGGATACGGACAGTTTTTTTGTTCAGGATTCTATTTGTTTACCCAAAAACATTGCGGCAGCCTTTGCAAGCATAACGTGCTGTTCGCTTGCCTTAGCGTTTTCGCTGTTAGCCACGAACGCGACCGCGCCCGCAACATCGCCTGCCGAGATGATAGGTGTAACTGCAAGCGCACGGCTTTCAATGCCCTCTATAGGTCTCAGCGGTGAGCCGTCCTCGCTGTCAGAATAAGATCTGCGCGATTCGAGCAGATCTTCGAGCGCGGGCGATATCCTCCGTTCGCTGTACTCCTTTTTCTGCACTCCCGCGACTGCCACAACGTGATCTCTGTCGAACACCACCGCAGGTGCGCCGCCCAGTTTGGATATGACCTCGCAGGCTTCGGCGGCATTTTCCAGCTCATTTACGGGGCTGTACTTTTTAAACACCACTTCGCCGTCCGGTCCCGTATATATTTCAAGCGGGTCGCCCTCGCGGATACGCATAGTCCTGCGTATTTCCTTAGGAATGACCACTCTGCCGAGATCATCTATCCTGCGCACGATTCCTGTTGCTTTCATTTTATTGAAACCTCCCGTAATACCGTAATATTTATCGTATCGTACTGTTATTATTCGCGGAATTTGTCGGTTTATTCCTGCGGGAGGAAAATGTGCGGGAAGGGAGTTTTTTACAATAAAAATTTTTTAAAACATCAGGTTTTCCCCCAAACCCCCAACCCCCTTTCCCCCAAGGGAAAGGGGGCATACATCACCCTTGCAAGATGGATAAGAATTAATTTGTAGATGAACTATTTTTCATATTTATCAAACTCGGAAGAACGCGCTCGCCCCTCTCCTACGGGGGGAAAGGGGCGAGGTTCAAGATCCGCCTTTTATCCATTTCCTCATCGCGACCGCAAACACCGCGCAGATGACTGCGCTTGCAATGCCTATCGCAAAAAACAGCGCCGCTGCTCCCGCGCCTTTTGAACTGCCAAAGAGCAGAGCGGCAGGGGAGTGCTTGTCTATTTTCGAGAAGATCGGCTCGAATACTTTGTCGGTCAGTGTACCGCCGAGCAAAAATCCGAGCGGTATGGTGACAAATTGCAGCGAATTG
>CANPYF010000004.1 GCA_947587925.1 uncultured Ruminococcus sp. | reverse complement strand
AAACCTCCTATGTTTTCTATTATACCATAGGAGGTCTTTTTTGTCATTGTCCTTTTTTACTGGTTCGGTTCAAAATGCCATAGGAGGTATTTTTGTCATTGTTTGTAATTTATATAGGTCATATTTAACTAAACGGATAATTATAAATTCTCATCAATCCTCGCCGAGTTTTAATGCCTTTGAAATATTTATTTTCCTTATCAGTCTGCCAAGCACAAGGAATGATATGAGCAGCATTATTGCAATTATAGCATATACTTTAAGGTAATCCGAACGCTGCGGGATAACTACGAATCCGGGTACCTGTTCGCGGACCGTATACAGATACTGGAACAGAGGGACGAAAAGGTCGCTTGCAAAACCGCCGATGAAAATTGCTGCAAATATCGCCGCTCCCGAAGTCAAAAGCTGTTCGTATACTATCATGGCAATTATTTCACGGTATTTCATACCCATAGCACGCAGTATACCGAATTGAAGCGTTCGGCTCTTTATCGACAGTATCCAATACATCAGGAAACCGATTATACACATTACCATGATTATTATAAATCCAAGCGTAAGCGCTCCGTTCATGCCTTGCAGCATGGGATCGTTCTTTTCGGTTATTATCTCTTGATTGTTGACGCGCAGCGTTGTGGTCGTAATATCGGAATCCTCAATTGATTTGTAAAAATCTTCGGTAAGCGCACCTTCTTCCATATCTATCCATACCTGATATGGTTCAAGTTTTGTCATTATATTTACATAATCACGGTTCATTACGGCAAAATTCATATAAGTGCCGTCTTTTGCAGTCAGATACGGATTCATAGACGGCCAGTATTCGACAAACGCAAGTATTACCGCGTCAAACGGTTCGTTTGCTCCCCAGCTTACATGAACGGTATCGCCAAGCTTTAACCCGTATGTATCCTTGAACGCTTTTGACAATATTATTCCCGAAGGATATTCGCTGAGCGCTTCAAGATAATTATTTATATGCGACGGAAGAAGTCTGTCCTCAAACAGGCAGACGTTTGAAAATTCTCCCGGCGACATTGCCATTAGCGTAACATTTTCGGTATTGTCCTCATATCTCGTTACGGATTCTTCCTCTTCTCTGAATGCAAAATCATATTCATTATGTTCTTCAACGACGGGCACTTGCATAAGATCGTTTTGTATCTTGACCTTATCCTTTATAAGCACCCTCGCAACATTTTCGACACCCGCAAGATTTTCAAATCTTTCTATAGGCGGTTCGGTGTATTGTATTTCCGATTCGTCTATTTCCTCCTCCTCGGCGTTTTCATCGCGGTTTTCGACAAGCTCGGCATTTGAAGCTGCGCTTTGCTGCTGTGCCAGCGCCTGATCCGCCGCAGATGCAGCATTTTCTCCTTTTAATTCTCCCGTATTATCGCTCCATACCTCTTCTATTATCGCATCTGCGCCAATTGAATAAATAACACGTTCCTCGGCGTTTCGGTTAAGGGCGCGTGCGGTATTTGCAAAGTAAAGTCCGAGCGAAACGGTAAAGATGAGGAATATCATTAAAAATCTTTCTTTACCCGAAGCGGTGCGTCCGATATTGTTAAATGAAACATAAGCCGCAGGGGAGAGTATCCGCTTGAACAGCTTTGAGAATATTCTTATAACAAGCGGGTGTATTCTGATAATGAACAGTCCGCAGCCGACTATGAATGCTGTTGAAGCAATAAACATCATCGGGTTTACAGAGGTATCTCTTTCCGCAGAGGTGGGTATTTTTGCCTGTTGATCGGTGTAATATTTCAGCCATAAAAGCGAACCGGCGATCAGCACAAAGTCCACCATAAGTTTTTCCCAAAGCGGGAGCTTTCTCTTCTTTGCTTTTGACTGCTTATGTTCAACTATCGTTGTTTTGGTAGCGGGGATTATAGGCGCCATTGTCGCAAGGAAGAATACCACAATAGCCGCTCCCGAATAGATAAAGGCATCTGCCGTCATTTTTATAGGCAGAGATTTTCTGTTGACAAATTCAAGGAATCCGTTTGACGCGCCGAGCGCGGTGCAAAGTCCCATTCCTGCAAACGGTGCGACAACAGCCGTCACCACGCCGAGTATCAGTGATTCAAGCACATATATCAGTATGACCTGACCTCGGCTCGCGCCTCTGCTTTTGAATACGGCTATTTCGTTTCTTTCCTGTTCGACATTAAGCTGAGATACCATGAAAAGATAAATGAGTATCATAAGTATAACAGGTATCTGAAGCAGCCAGAGCGTCAGGCGAAGCTGTGAGGCGCGTCCCTCGTAGTCCTTAAAAAGTTCCTGCGCGGGTATCGAAAGACTGATCTTAGCTTTTTCATATGTTCTGCGCTGTTCTTTGATCTTTTCATTCATTGACGAAAGGTTATTCATATCCATATTCGGATAATCAATGCCGAACCTTACGTCCATTGAAGTGATATTTACAGCCCCTGTATCCATTATTTCGGAATAGAGCGTATCGTAATCGGTAAAAATTGTCGCGGCATATTCGCTAAGTTCCTCCGCCCAGTAAGCGTCACAGCCTTCTTTAACATCAAATGTTCCGACTATTTCTACCTTGCAGGTCTTGTCTGCTCCGAATATATTTCCTATTTCATAGGTCGTACCCAGAGCAAGCTCGCAGGCTTTCAGAGCGCGCTCCGTTGCTACACATTCATACACCCCGTCAGAGCGTCTGCCTGCTTCGGGCATTCTGCCGTGAACTATCTCTATATTGTTTTCAATATCTGTCATGCCTGCAAGTGAGAAGCGGGAAGCGGAATCGCCGTCAGTTACCTCTATGGAGGTAACATAAAGGTAATCGTCGCTTATGACCTTTTTTTCATACTGTGCAGGGCAGCCGAGATCGTTGTAATTTTGCTCGGCAAGCGAAACAACATCTTCTATCTGCTGCCGCTGAGCAGATGTAGTCGAATCCATAGTGGGCTTGTAGCTGACAGCATATATACCCGGATAAACGCCCTGTTCATTCTGAAATATCTCCATATCCTTTACCAGCATACGCTGGAGGGAAGCGTTCATATATATAGGTATGGTACTCATCATTGCTGATGCCATGATAAATCCCGTCAGCAGACACAGCACCATCCATTTTGTATTGCGCATTTTGCGCATGAGCAAAGTAAACATATTTGTCTGTTTCTCCCGATTTATTTTTGATTACGCCGTTTTTTTACAATACTTTTTTACAAAACTTTTTTTCACAAAAAAGCATGTACTTTGGCAAATTATCTTATAACGATCTCGTCGCCTTCGTTTACGCCCGAAAGTATCTCCGACTGTGAGCCGGTCTGAAGACCTATTTCAACCGGTACTGCGGTTTTTTCGCCGTTTTTCAAAACATAAACGATCTTTTCTCCGTCAACGGTCTTGATAAGGTTGTTTGAAATAACAACGGCATTTTCTGCTGTATCGAGTACGCGGATAGTATCAACAAGCTGACCTATCGCATCGGGAGGTGTTTCTCCCGAAAAGCGTACATATATCTTATCCATTTTAAATTCAATGCCGCCTTCTTCAAGCTTGTCATGACTGTCGGATTCCTCCTCCTTGACCTTGACAAGCTCATCGGGAGTCATAAAGACTTCACCGTCATAATAGACATCATCTATTCTTATCTGAAGTTCCTGACCCATGGGAAATTCGGTGAAATCATTCGGCTCTATTTCAATATAAAGCCCGCTTGTCTGCATAATGGTAGCTATAGTCTGTCCCGAGGACGCATTGTCGCCGACTCTTATATCCGCAAGTGCGGATATAACGCCGTCACAGGGAGCATACAGTGTTGACCCGTCACGCTGGGCGTAAAGCTGTTCAAGTTCAAGATCGAGTTTTTGAACATCAACATATGCACGGTCATACTCAGCCTGAGTACAGCCGCTTTCATAAAGCACCTCGGTATTCAGAAAAGCGCGTTTGCGGTCAAGTTCTTTCAGCTGTATCTGATAATCTATATCGGTGGTGTCGATCTCGCATATCTTATCGCCCTTTTTGACCTCGTCGCCGATGTGTACATAAAATTCGCTGATAGTTCCGCCGTGATCTTCAAAGCCGACATTATACATTTGTTCGCTTTTTACCGTGCCGCTGTTGATTATGCGCTTTTCAAGCGTCTTGCGCTTTGCGGTAACGGTGGTATAGGTCACCTCGCTTGCCTTTACGGTAGGTGCTGCGAGGACCTCTTCTTCGTCAGGCAGCAGATAGCAGCCCGAGAATGATGCAGTGCATACGCACGCACAAAGCAGTGCGCAGAGCGTTGTGAATGTTCTTTTGTTCATAAAATATATCTCCTGTACTTTTATGCTGCCAAGCAGTCATAATAAAATGTTTTACAGTAACTTAAAGCGCACCGCACAAGGCATACCTGCCGCTTTATGCGCTGCCGCCTTTATATAATTATATCAAATATCGCACTTTTTTTCTATGTATTTTTCTACAAATTTTCACACGCATTTTATGTGATTTTATACAATCACTAAGTTAGTTTTATGTCATGATTTTATATTTTTATTGTCGGCAAAAGCAACAGTTTTTCATGAAAACGCTCTCCCATGATTGACATACGGTCTGTTTTATGATATAATAAGATTCAGCGATATTGACGGCAGGGAAGTACGCTTGCTTTGTACAGCCTTTGCGCCAATTTTACATAAGGAGTATAATCTGCAATGATATATAACATAAGTACGCCGACATTCAGAAAAGTCTTTGCTCTTCCGTGCGCTGCCGACAGTTTTCTCAAAACGGCGGACGGTGATTTTTATAAGGTGCTTATAACCGTTTACGGCAGCGACAGCGATATTGCCGATACAGCTGACATAGCATTGCGGTGCGGTATTTCCGAGCAAAAGGCAAATGATGCGCTGCTGTTCTGGGATTCAAACGGTCTTTTATCTCTTGACGGCAAACAAAAGGATAGACCCAAAGCTGTCGCTGCTTCGGCAAGCATGGAACATTCCGAGCAAAAGCCGGCTCAGCAAACTGCATCAAAGGCGGTCGTGAAATATTCGCCGAGCGAACTTGCAAAAAAAGGCAAGGATGTGCCCGAGATCGGTATGCTGTTTGAAGAAATACAGAAGATCTTCGGCAGAACGATAAATGCACATGAAACGGCTGCTCTCATTACCATATATGAATATTACGGATTTTCCGTTTCAACGATACTTATAATGGCGCAGTATTGCAGGGATAACGGTAAGGAAAGAATATCCTATCTTGAAAAGCTTGCTAAAAGTTGGTTTGAAGAGGGGATAATTGATTATCACCAGGCGGAGGCTGAAATAATACGCCTTACCGATGAAAACGATTTTGATAAACGCGCCGCAAGATCTCTCAATATAAGAGACGGTCTTACCGAACGTCAGAGAAAATTTATAAACGACTGGCGGAATTGGGGATTCACTATCGACATGATATCTCTTGCGGGCGAACGTTCGCGCGACAGGCTGAATAAGGTCGATATGCGGTATATTAACGGTATTATGGAAAACTGGCGCAAAAGCGGTATTTTTACTCCGCGTGACGCAGAGCAGCAGGATATCGAGTTTAAGGAAAATAAGCAGAAAAATAAAAATAACGGCAGTGATGCTCCTTCTTATGACATTAAGGCATGGCAGGATATGGCTGCTTCTATCGACCCGAATGAAATAGGGTTCAAAGGAGGGGACGATGATTGAGATACAGTGACGAAGCGTTTGAATTTATGATGCAGACGCTCCAAGAGCGTCGGGAAAAGGCGCAGAACGGATCAGAGAAACGCCGCGCGTATGTTTATGAAAAGCTCCCTGAGGTAAAGAAACTTGAAAACAGCTTGAAGGATTCGTATTTAAATCTATATCAGATAATTGCTTCGCATAAAAGCAATGCCGCGGAGGCTGCACGCAAAGTTGCTGACGATAATCTTGCGGCGCAGCAAAAGATCAAACAACTTGTCAAAGCGCTTACTAACGACGAAAATTATCTCGAACCGCATTTTTTCTGCAAAAAATGTAAGGATACGGGAAAAGCGGACGGGAAACGCTGCGAGTGCGCGGAGGAACTGCTCAAAGAATATATGGTGCGTTCCTTGAATGAAAGCTCCTCTATTTCGGTGCAGGATTTTTCCCGCTTTTCGCTCGAATATTATCCGCAGGGTGAAATAAGAGATCGTATGGCGTCATATCTGCGTTATTTCAAGGACTATTGTGCAAATTTTCCTGACGGCTGCAATTCTTTGCTTTTTATCGGGAAAACAGGTCTTGGAAAGACGCTTATATCCTGCTGTATGGCAAAGGAGATAGCTTCAAGAGGATTTTCCGTTCTGTTAGTTTCCGCGCCTGATATATTGAGAAAAATAGAAGATGAGCATTTTGGCAGGAGCGAGGGCAGTACACTTGATTCGGTCATTGCAGCCGATATTGCTATCATAGACGATCTTGGTTCGGAATTTACAAGTCCGTTTTATGATTCCGCGCTGTATAACATTATAAACGGAAGAATAAATCTTCACCGACCGACTATCATTTCAACAAATATGTCCTCCGAAAAGCTTAACGAACGTTATAATGAGCGTATCGTATCACGTCTGCTGAATGATTTTATACCTGTTTTATTTGTCGGCAGCGATATACGTCAGCAGCGTTCGGTAAAGCGGTACGGGAAAAAATAAGTTTAATGCTGCACGGATAAAAAAGTATCAATAATAAAAGCGACATTCTCTTACTTAAAGTAAAGGAATGCCGCTTTTTTATATGTATTGTCGATATTATTGATACAGCTTGTTTATAAGCATATTTATATCTATCGGTTTTGGGATAAGGTCGTTCATTCCGCTTTCAAAGGCTTTTTCCTTATCTTCCGTAAAGGAATTTGCGGTGCAGGCAAAGATTTTTACAGTTTTGGCGTCATCTCTGTCAAGGGAACGTATTGCCTTTGCCGCTTCAAATCCGTCCATTTCGGGCATGAGCAGATCCATGAGTATCACGCCGTACTTTCCTTCGGGCGACGACTTGAATATTTCAAGAGCTTTTTTTCCGTTTTGCGCAAGATCGGCTTCAAAGCCTTCGCCTTTTAAAAGCTCTATTAATATTTCACCGTTAAGTTCGTTGTCCTCCGCTATCAGAATAACGGGACGCTCTTTATCGGAATGATCGGTAATGTGTATTTGTTCCGAAGGCGGCTGTGCGGTATCGGAAAGGAAGGTAAATGTAAAGCAGCTTCCGACGTTCTTTTTGCTTTCACAGGTGAGATCTCCGTCCATAAGCCTTGCAAGCTGCCGGCTTATTGAAAGACCAAGTCCCGTACCCTGATTGCCTTTGGAAACGGTATCGAGTTCCTGCGAAAACAGATCGAAGATGTGTTCCTGAAAATCCTCGCTCATTCCTTTACCGGTGTCCTTAACGTTGATAGTGGTCAATACCTTGTCTGATTGCAGCTCCTGCGCCAGTGTAAGCGTAATGCTTCCGCCTTCTTTGGTGAACTTGCGGGCGTTGTCAAGCAGATTCAGAAGTATCTGCTGTATTCTGACCTCATCACCGACAATGTAAGGATAGGGCATATCGAGATCGACTGAAAAGTCAAGCTTTTTTTCGGTCATGGCGCTGTTTTCTATTGATCCTACGGTTTCTATAACAAGCCCGAGACTGATGGGAGCGAGTAGAAGCTCAAGCTTTTTTTCTTCGAGTTTTGACGAATCGAGGATATCGTTCACAAGCGACAGCAGATAGTTCGCCGTGACGGAGGATTGCCTGATATAATCCATCAGCTTTTCCTTATCGTCTATCTTCTTTTCCATAAGATTATTAAGCCCGATAAGACCGTTTAGCGGCGTTCGTATCTCGTGGCTCATGGTCGACAGGAAACGCCCTTTGGCTTTTACGTCTGCTCGGCTTTCGGCGTATTTGATACGCTGACGGGAAAGCAGTATCACAAGTGATATTATGATAAGCGCGGAAATTATAAAAATGCCGACAGCATAACGATAACGGTCGATGAAATCTAAAAACGTATATTCGTACTGATATTCCATAACGCCTTGTATGATATAGCTGCCTTCCTCGTCCTCGTTCATGCTTTTTATCGTCTTGTCGAGAATATCTATCAGCATTTCGCCTTCTTCCTGCGGTACTCCCGTTTTACCGTCTAAGGTCACCACAGCGGAAAAGCACATTTTGTCTTCAAGACCTTCTATAGGTATGACCTTTAATTTTTCATATTTAGGCTTATTGAGCCAGTATTCGACCACAAACTGATTTTGTATCATTAGATCGGCGCTTCCGGAATCAACGGCGTCAAAGCAATCCTGTATCGATTCGTAATCTTTTAATGTAAAATGAGGAAAAGACTTTGCAAGCACCTTTTTTAATGTCTGCGAACCTGTAGAGACTGCTGCCGTGAAATCGGCGTCATAGCTGAAATTAAGGTTTTCTTTAGCAACGACCACCTTACGGCTTGAAAGGTAAGGCTCGCTTATCAGGATACCGCGTGCTTTTTTATTTTCTTCGTTATATTCCACGCTTGTGACAAGATCAAAGTTTTCTTTAAGAAGATAATCATATGTAACGCTTCCCTCGGGAAGAGCGACATACTCAAAATCAAGACCCGATATTTCGCTTACCCTATCGAAAATATACCGCGATATTCCCGCCGCCTCGCCGTTTTCATCTTTAAAGCATATAGGTATACGATCCTGAACATATCCGACCTTTAGTTTTTTATGAGAATCTATGTACGCTTTTTCTTCTGCCGTAAAATCCGGCAAGCCCTCAGCGGAAGCGCTTACCGCAGGCACAGCGCCTAAAAAGCATATAAAAATGTATATTAAAGTAATAACCGCGGAAAAATACCGAAGCGATATATGCTTCATGACATTTCACTCCTTTGAATACGGTTGTTTTAAACAAAACCAAACTATTGAAATTATAACATATATTATATAAATTGTCAAGAGCGGCTGACAAATATTGTAAAAATCAATATTTGTCAGTTGAGTACTATAATTTAAAAATATTACCGCAGCCTATTTTGAGTTTTGGCGGGTACTATACTAAATCTTCTTGCGGCAAAGTTCTTATATGATATGAAAACTCAGAATCATCAATATTACCGGTAGTATCGTGTTCAATAATGTATTCGGATTTATCCATATCATAAACATAAAGTGTTACAAAACCGACTAATTCCGGATGGTCTTTATATATAGTATAGCCTTTGCAACTGATCGAGTAATTGGTTCCCTTATCAGTAATGACATTTCCAATTATCGCGCAATAAGAGAAAATAACCGGTCCATCTTCTGCGGTTGTTTTAGCAGGACCTGACCTTGTTTCTATTTCATCATAGGAAATAATTTCACCGTCAAAATAATCAAATAAATTTTGTATTTCGGGTTTTAAATTATCGCCATATTCATCGACCGTGTACTGACAAAATAGACCTGCAAGCGCGTCCACATCTTCATTTTGAATTGCCGTTAAGACATTCTGTCCTACTTCTTTTGCAATTCTTTTTCCCTCATCTAAAGAAGATTCTCCATAAATATCCTCCATTTTATCAGAAAACTTCTCTTCTGCTTCACTTACTTTTTCCTTTACCTTTTCTTTTGCTTTGTCTATTTTTTTATTAACAGCGTCAGGCATACCACAGGAGGTAAACAAAAAGGCGGCGGTCAATACGGCAATGAGTTTTTTATACATTTTAAAATCTCCCTTTTAAAAATTTTCTTTTTAAATTCTTTTGCAGTTTAAAATAGACCTCATAATAAAATCACCGACCAGTTTGAAATTCTCCCGATCGGCTGTTTTTGATAATATTTATAAAGGGTATATCTGACATCAAAAACCATTCGTTATCATAGATCATTTTTTATATTTTAGCATATATTGGTCGGTTTGTCAATGGGGTGAGGGGATTTTTATGAAAAATTTTGGATAAAAAGCATTGATCGGAATATATATTTGCTTTATAGGCTATTGACAAAGTTATGTTTTATGTGTTATAATATTTTCAAACAGACATTATTTAGTATGAGGTGTATAGTGATGATGAACATTTATACAGTCAGCTTTTTCGGACACAGGTACGTTGAGCACGGAACGGAGATCGGTAACCGCCTTGACAAGCTCCTGCGCGATATTATAACGCAAAAGGAGTATGTGGAGTTTCTGGTCGGACGGGAAGGGGAGTTTGATATGCTCGCTTCGGCAGCCGTCAAAAAGGCGATATCCGATCATGCCTACGGCAATGCTCATTTCACCCTTGTCCTGCCATACATGAAAGCCGAATACCGCGACAACGAAGAAGAGTACCTTAAATATTATGATGAAGTCGAGGTGTGCGCCGAATCGTCCAAGGCTCACCCTAAGTCGGCTATCCAAGTACGCAACCGCAGCATGATCGACCGCTCGGATCTTGTAATATGCTGTATACAGCACAAAAGCGGCGGAGCTTATTCAACGATACGTTATGCCGAAAAACAGGGCAAAAAGATAGTAAATCTTGCGGACGAAATTTAATAGGTTTATGAAAAATGAAGGCAATGCTTCGGGGCATTGCCTTTTTCCGATCCTTTTTATTATTTATAGAAAAATTTTAATGAATATGTTTTATTGATAATTTTCCCCTTTCAATCCAACCTCTTCGCCGCCGCCAGACCAAGTAAAAGAGCGATAGCATCATCGACCGGTCCGGGAGCAAAGTCGATCGGCGATACTATATATAAAATGATCAGGATCACAAGCATACCCTTTCCGATTTCATTCATGTTTTTTACCTCCTTTATCATGACGTATTTTTTCTGTTTATCATAGTATACCATATTGGATATTACTGTTATAAAAACGGATTCCAAATGCCGACACTCGATTTATCCGTAAATATGCACGGACGCTAAAGACGATCTGAGCATATCACGGCGTTTTTCTATGGAATTTTTTAAAAAGATTATTGTTCACAAAAACTTAAATAAAAATTTAAAAGTAATTATTTTGTAATCTTTTTGCCGAAAAATACACTTGTAATGGTGTTGTTAATCTGAAAAATAGATGAAAAAACAAGATTTTAACAATTCGTTCACACATAATCGCTTTAAGTATGTTACAATTTGTAATATATAGTGCAGACGATGATGAAAATGCCTTGCCGCAGGATAAACGGCTTTTAAACATTTTTACCGCAAAGCACTTGAAATTCGCGTTTTTTTTTGTTATAATAATGTTATACACGTTGCTTGACCTTATTATGCCTAAAAATATGCGTCGGGCTGTCAAAAACCCGAAAAGGAGAAATGATATCATGTCCAACAGATTGTTTCAGAATGTAATACATCAAATGCGCGAGACCATTGACTGCACTATTGGAGTCATAGATGAAACAGCAACTATAATAGCTTGCTCGGAAATATCTCAGGTGGGATCAACAAATGAGTTTGTTTCGCTCGATCTGAGCGACAGTCACGATATTTTTGTCCGTGACGGATTTACATATAAACCGTTCGGTTCTCACATAAAACCGGATTATGCCGTGTTTGTTGAGGGTACAGACGAGGTTTCCGCAAAATATGCAAGTATCCTTGCCATTTCTCTTGCGTCTATCAAGCAATATTACGATGAAAAATATGACAGAAACAATTTTATTAAGAACGTTGTTCTTGACAATGTTCTTCCCGGAGATATTCATGTAAAAGCACGCGAGCTGCATTTTAATTCGGATGTTTCAAGGGTGGTGCTTCTTATCAGGATCGTTGTTTCCAACGAGGTCTCCGCTTATGACGTGATACAGAATCTTTTCCCTGATAAAAATAAGGATTTTGTATTTAACATCACGGAAAGCGACATCGTTCTTGTTAAAGAAGTCGCAAGCGGCATAGATTCAAAGGATCTTGAAAAACTTGCAAGAAGCATTTCGGATACGCTCAGCGGCGAATTCTATACAAGAGTAAACGTAGGCATAGGTACTGTTGTGGAAAGCGTCAAGGATCTTTCGCGCAGCTTTAAGGAGGCTCAGACCGCTCTTGAAGTCGGCAAGGTCTTTGATACCGATAAGGTAATAGTTTCTTATGATAATCTGGGTATTGCAAGACTGATATATCATCTTCCTACTACCCTTTGCGAGACCTTCCTTAAAGAAGTATTTAAAAAGGGAAGTATCGAATCACTCGATCATGAAACGCTTTTTACTATACAAAAATTCTTTGAAAACAATCTGAATGTTTCCGAAACTTCAAGAAAACTGTTCGTTCACCGCAACACGCTGGTCTACAGACTTGAAAAAATAAAGAAACTTACGGGACTTGATCTGAGGGAATTCGATCACGCTATTATTTTCAGGATAGCGCTTATGGTAAGAAAATATCTTGCTGCAAATCCGGCAAAATTCTGATGACGGTTTTATCACCGTGCTTTGCATAGCAAGAAATTGTTTTAAGACTTTTGCAGTCTGAAGCTTTCTCCACTTCTAACGGAATGCATTGCGGCTGGCTGAGCGGAAAAACGCGGGGTACGAGATCCTTCTCTTGACACATCGCCCGTTCAGATCAGCCTTTTGTATTGAAATTCTGACATTGTGTAATTTAACGCTGCATCCTTTTGACATAAATATATTTTAGGTGCAGAATAGTTTTTTTCGAGGTGAAATTATTTTGGTAGAATTTAAAGACGTATCGGTTACTTATTCAAGCGGCGTTGACGCTCTCAATAAGATCAATCTGAAGATAAACGACGGAGATTTTGCATTTGTCGTCGGTTCTTCGGGTGCAGGCAAATCAACGCTTATCAAACTGATACTAAAGGAAATAAATGCAACGAGCGGAACGGTAATGGTCAACGGATTTAATCTTTCAAAACTCAGAAGAGGAAAGATACCCGCGCTGCGCCGTACTATCGGAGTTGTTTTCCAGGATTTCAGACTTATACCCACAATGACGGTATATGAAAACGTTGCGTTTGTTCTGAGAGTTATAGACGCGCCTTCAAAATATATCAGGAGCCGCGTACCGTATGTTATCAGTCTTGTGGGATTACAGGATAAAGCAAAGGCGTACCCGACCGAGCTTTCGGGAGGCGAACAGCAGAGAGTCGCGCTTGCACGCGCTCTTGTCAACGACCCTAAGCTTATTATTGCGGACGAGCCTACGGGAAATATAGACCCCACGCTTTCGTATGAGATAGTAGATCTTCTGAGAAGCATAAACGAATGCGGCACAACGGTGCTTATGGTCACTCATGAGCATGATCTTGTCCGTTACTTCGGCGGAAGAATAATAAATATCAATCACGGAAGCATAGCGTTCGATGAGGTGATAGGAGGCTCGGCAGAAAATGAAAATTAGCAGTGCAAGATACCTTGTCGGACAAGGTATGAAAAGCATCTGGAGAAACAGAATGATGTCATTTGCATCATTTTGCATAATACTTGTATCGCTGCTCATGGTCGGCGTTTCGGTGCTTGCTACCATAAATCTTAACAGAATAATCGAGGGTATCGAAGATCAGAGCGAAGCGGCTGTTATAATCAAGGACGGAATAACCCAAGAACAGCAGGATCAGCTCAGATCTCAGATAGAGCAGATACCCAACATAGCCGAAGTACGGTTTTATTCAAAAGACGAAGCATGGGAAAAAATGAAATCGGATATGAAAGAGGAACAGCAGGATCTGTTCAGATATTCCGAGGACGAAAACCCGCTGCCCGATACGTTCAGAGTAACAGTAAAGGATATAGGTCAAATGGCTGATACCGCACTGGTAATCGGCTCGCTTGAAAATGTCGATACCGTTAAAAGCCCTACAGAATTTGCCAATCAGCTTGTCAGCATTAAAAATATTATAATGATAATCATGACGGCAGTCATTGCCGCACTTATCGTTGTATGTTTGATAATTATTTCAAATACCACACGCGCAAGCGTTTTTTCAAGACGCAAAGAGATAAACATAATGAAGTATGTCGGCGCAAACAACACTTTTATCCGCATACCTTTCTTTATCGAGGGTATGGTCGTGGGAGTTCTCGCGGCGGGTGCGGCGCTTCTGCTTACAAAATTTGCTTATGAAAGCGTATACGGTATCTTTGAAAACGATATGAGCCTTTGGAGCATACTCGGCGTAGATAATCTGTATCCGTTTAACGATATGCTTGTAAAGGTGACCGTGGCTTATCTTATGGCAGGAGCGGTAATAGGCGCTCTGGGTACATCTATCAGCGCAGGAAAACATCTTAAAGTATGATAATAGGACAGTCGGTGAAGGAAAAGACTTAATTGTGTGCGGGATCTGTGCTTATAAAAAAGCACAGCTTTTCGCATTTTAACGGAGGAAAAGATCATGTCGGTTTATTCAGCGGCAAAGAGGACAGCTGCACTCGCGGCGGCTATGGTGCTTGCGCTGACTCTGTTTACACAAAACAGAAATGCGCTCGGTATAGCGTCAGCGGATACCAACAAGGCTGCAAAGGAAAACGAAAGTGCAATAAATGAAACGGAAAAGGAACTTTCCGATCTTGAAGAAAAGCAGGCGGAACTTGACGAACTTATAAGCGCGGCTTCTGACGATATTGCCGATCAGGAGGAAAAGCAGCAGGCTATATCCGATCAGATAGATACGGTCGAGGAAACTCTGCACAAGCTTGCGGATTCTATCAGTGAACTTGAAGATCAGATAGCGGATAATGAAGAACTTATCGCTCAGATGGAAACTGATACTCAGCAAAAGGAACAGGAAATAGAGAGCGGAGTAGACGATCTTCAAAAACGTTTAAGAGCATTTTATATCGCGGGCGGCGATACATATACCGATATACTAATCGGCGCATCGGATTTTTACGATATGCTTATGAAACTTGAACTGGTCAAACGTGTCGCGGGACATGACGCCGATCTTATCGACAAACTTATCGAGAAAAAGACGGAATATGAGAGTCAGCTTGAAACGCTTAAAACCGAAAAGACCGAGCTTGAAGAACAGTACGCCGAACTTGAAGAACGGCGTGTTAAGCAGCAGGCTCAGATCGTCAAACTCGAGGAACTCTATTCACAAAGCGAGGAAAATCTTAAATCGCTTGAAGAGGATAAGGCGTCATATGAGAAAAACCGTGAACAGGTAGAAAAGGAACAAGAGCAGTTTGAAGCTGATCTGCAAAAGCTGTATGAAGAGCGCGAGGCTCTGAAAAAGAAGCAGGAGGAAGAAAAAAAGAAGGCAGAAGAGGAACGTAAGAAACAGGAGGCTGCGCAACAGCAGAATAACCAGACTCAGAAGCCTTCGGACGGATCTGATAACAATACATCAAACGGCGGCGATAACGATTCTCCTGATACTAATACGGATAATAACAACAATAATACAGATCCGAATGGTAATTCAAACACTAATACTAATACATCGGGAGCAGATCCCAATGCCGCATACGGATATGTACCCAAGTCGCGGTTTACATGGCCCGTACCCGGATTTTATCATATCTCATACGGCGTAGGCTGGAGATGGGGAGCATATCATAAGGGAATAGACATATATTCTCCGAATATTAGAGGAGCAAATATAGTAGCGGCGGATTCGGGTACGGTTATACTTGCTTCAAACACTTGTCCGCATGATTACGGAAAAAATTACAGCTGCGGCTGCGGCGGAGGATACGGAAATTACTGCATAATAGATCATGGTGACGGATACTGGACGCTTTACGGTCATTCCGAACACATCAGCGTTGTTGAGGGACAGCACGTTGAAAAGGGCGATGTACTCGGAACGGTCGGTTCGACAGGATATTCGACAGGACCTCATACGCATTTTGAGGTCAGGATCAACGGAACGGCTTACGATCCGCAAAATTATGTATAATTCGCGCGGAGGGTATGATATAATTACTGCATAAGCATACGTTTCTGTGGCTGAAAAAAGGAGTAATTATGAATAGGATCAAACAAGTATTAGCGCTGTGTGCAGTATGCGGCGCGGCTGCAATGACCTTTTCGGCGGAGTTGGCATCGGCAGATCCCATTGACGCTGTCACCGAACTTGGGGACAGCGTTTCCGACAGTGAGATATCTGTACCTGCCGAGGATGAGCCTTCATCTGACAGCAGCTATGACCAATCGGTCTCGGATGACAGTGAGACTGTTTATGACGGCTCGGCAGAAGAGCAGTCCGAACTGCCCTCGATAGACACGAGCGGTTATACGGATAAGCTTAACGAACTTAATCAGAAGCAGCAGGAGATAGAGCAGCAGCTTGCTGACGGCGAGAGCATTATAGCCGATGAAAGCGAAAAGCAGATGCTTTTACTTGAAAAAATAAATACTCTTAATGAAAAAAATCAAGTAATAAATTCCTATATGACAGAACTTCAAATGAGTATCGCTTCTGAAAGAGAATCGGCGGAGGCTTTGAAAAAAGAGATAGATTCAGGCGTTGAAAATTATAAAAAACGCCTGAGAGCTATGTATATCGCGGGCGATCTCAGCTATACAGATGTGCTGTTGAGTTCGGGAGATTTCTTTGACGTACTTATGCGTACAGAACTTGTAAAGCGTGTGGCGGATCATGACGAGAGCGTCCTTGATTCGCTTGTCGAGAAAAAGGCGGAATATGAAAAGCGTCTGGAGGAACTTAATGCGGAATCGGCAGAATATGAAAACCGATCACGCGAACTTGACGAACAGCGCGCCGAACTTGCCGAATTGTATAATTCAAGTTCCGAAACAAAGCAGCTTTATAAAGATGAACAGAAAAAACTTGAAGAGCAGCAGCTGATATTTGAAAATGAGATATATTCTTACGAAGGTATCCTTGACGATCTTTTGAAGGGTACTTACGGCAATAATGATGACGAAACGGTAAGACTGGAAACCGAAAAGCGCGCTGCCGAAGCGCTGAGCGGACTGCGCGAGTCGATAAACGAAAGGATAGCGGCAGGCGAGGTCATTCCAGATACGGAATGTTCCTATACATTTAAATGGCCCGTGGCGGGACATTACTATGTTTCATCAGGCGTAGGAGCAAGGTGGGGAGCATATCACAAGGGTCTGGATATTCCCGGAGAGAGCGGAGTGCCTGTAACTGCCGCCGAAGCGGGTGAGGTAGTCAGGACAAATAACAGCTGCGTGCATAATTACGGTAAAAGCGGGTCCTGCGGCTGCGGAGGCGGATACGGAAATTTTGTAATAATAGACCATGGAAACGGTTTTCTGACGCTGTACGGACATCTGTCGTCTGCGTCTGTCGAAGTCGGCGATAAGGTCAAAGAAGGCGATGTTATCGGTCTTATGGGTTCGACAGGTTTTTCAACAGGCACGCATACTCACTTTGAACTCAGATACGACGGCTATGTGACAGATCCTGCACTATTTGTAAGATTTTAGCGGATAAAATTAACGAAAACGTTTTAGCTGATCGCGAAGGGTGACTTTTTTGTTAAAATGTACATCAGATCTGCATGAACCCGCGCTGCTATGTGTATAATTTGACGATGTGAAAAGAAAAAATTTTATCGCTTGTTAACATAATTACAACCGCTCAAAGGTTACAAAATGGTTTCAGACGGCGTTTTTTATTCGTTGTAATGCACAAAATAAGGATTAAATGTTAGTGCAAATCTCCATAAATTATTACATATAGCAAAAAAAATCGCAAAAAGACTTGCATTTTTCGTGATTTTATTGTACAATTTCATTAACGGAAACGTTCCGCAGGTTTATTTGCGCGTGTACAAACATCTGCGGCTGCGGAGTGAAAATTTCAGCGAAAACGTTTAGACAGCAAGCGCCGCTGAGAATGGGGGAACAAAGTTGGTTTCACTAAAGGACATTTCCGTTCGCTGCGGCGTTTCGATAGCAACAGTCAGCAAGGCGCTCAACGACCATAAGGATGTGAGTGCTCCGACTAAGGAACGCATAATCAAAACTGCAAGAGAAATGGGTTATTTCCCAAATTCACAAGCCCGTGCGCTCAAAACAAAGCGAACCTTTAATATTGGCGTAATGTTTGACGAGGAAGCGGGAAGCGGTCTGACTCATGAATTCTTTGCCAAAATACTTAACAGCTTTAAAACCGAGGCTGAAAGCAGAGGATATGATATAACTTTTATCAACAAAAATATCGGCGTACTTAAAATGTCGGCATATGAGCATTGCAAATACCGCAATGTAGACGGGATAGCGATCATATGCACGGACTTTTCCGATACCGATGTTTATGAGGTGATAAACGGCGATCTTCCTGTTATAACGATCGACCATGTTTTTGAATGTCGTTCGGCTGTTGTGTCAAACAACGAATCGGGAATGGAAGAGCTTGTCCGATATGCTGCGGAAAGAGGTCACAGAAAAATAGCTTTTATACAGGGAAGACGTTCGGCTGTAATGGAAAAAAGGTTGAGCGGCTTCTGTAAAGCTTGCATGAATCTCGGCATAAAGGTGAGACCCGATCGGCTGGTAAGCGCCGAATATCACAGTCCCGCGGCGACCTATCAGCTGACAAAGCAAATGCTCAAACAAAGCGACCCGCCTACTTGTATTTTTATGCCGGATGATTTTTCGGCTATCGGCGGATATAATGCTGTTGCCGACTGCGGTCTGAAAATACCCGAAGATGTATCAATTATCGGATATGACGGGATAGCTTATGCGGAGTTTTTACAGCCGAAACTTACCACCTACAGACAGAATACTGAGATGATCGGTTCACTTGCTGCGAAAAAACTTATATCGACTATCGAAGAACCCTCTTCAAGTTTTTCCGAGGTCATAACGGTCGAGGGAAGGCTGCTTGAAGGAAGATCGGTGTCTGTGGCGAACGGCAGATGATAAAGGCATTAATACCGGATAATACGATCCGGATTGAATACACATAATGCGATTTTTAAGGAGGAAATTTATTATGGCAAACTTTAAAAAAGTTTTAGCAGGTTCGCTTGCTCTTTGCCTTGCAGGATCTGTTCTTACAGCTTGCGGCGATAAAGACGGCGAAAGCGGAAGCGGCGGAAAAGGCGGAAGCGGCGGCAAGGGCGGCTCTTCCTATACCTACAGCGAAGCTGCTAACAAGAAGGCACAGGAAGTAGGCGACCTCAAGCAGCAGAAGGCTGACAGAATTGAGCAGACCGCTGAAGGAAGCGATACTTCCAAGAAGCAGCTCAAGATCTACACATGGAATGATGAGTTCAAGAACAGACTTCGTGCTTACTATTCAAAATATGACAAGGACGCTTCCGGAATGACCGGTGAAGTTGATGACCAGGGCAACTACATAGTAGGCGAGCATGAGTATCTGACTGACGGAACAGAGATCGTTTGGGTTACTACTCCGTCTGCTGACAATGCTTATCAGAATAAGCTCGATACCGACCTTGCTGCACAGGCAGGATCTGACGATAAGATCGATATGTTCCTTATCGAAGCTGACTATGCTCTTAAATATGTAAACGGACCTTATGTAATGCCTGTTTCAGAACTCGGAATCACTGATGACGAGCTTGCTGATCAGTATCAGTACACCAAGGACGTTGTTACCGACTCTAACGGCACTCTCGAGGGCGTTTCGTGGCAGGCTACTCCGGGTCTGTTCGCTTACAGACGCGACATAGCTAAGGAAGTTCTCGGAACTGACGATCCTACAGAGGTTCAGGCTGCTGTTGCTGACTGGACTAAGTTCGACGAGACCGCTGCTAAGATGAAGGAAGCCGGATATCAGATGCTTTCGAGCTTTGATGATTCTTACAGAACCTTCTCAAACAACGTTTCTCACGCTTGGGTAAACTCCAACATGGAGATCGTTATTGACGATACCTTCTTCACTTGGATCGACCAGACCAAGAATTACACCGATAACGGATACAACAACAAGACCTCACTTTGGGATGACCAGTGGTGCGCTGACCAGTCTTCAGCAGGTAAGGTATTCGGATTCTTCTATTCAACATGGGGCATCGACTTCACTCTGAAGGGCTATGCCGGTGATGATCTGTTCGGACAGTGGGCAGTTTGCCCCGGACCTCAGGCTTACTTCTGGGGCGGTACTTGGATGTGCGCTGCTGACGGCACCGACAATGCAGACACCGTTGCTGACATCATGAGAGAACTCACCTGCAACAAGGACAACATGGTTGCTATCACCAATGGTACACAGGACTACACCAACACTATTTCCGGTATGAACGAAGTTGCTGCTGACTTTGCTTCCGACTTCCTCGGCGGACAGAACCACATCGCTCTGTTCTCTGAAGCTGCTCCTAAGATCGACGCTTCCAAACTCGGACCGTACGATCAGGGACTTAACGAGTCATTCCAGGCTGCTATGAAGGACTACTACCTCGGCAACACTGCTACTGTTGAAGATGCTATCGCAAACTTCTACAAGGCTGCAGTTGAGAAGTATCCTGAGCTGAAGGTACCCACAGAATAATTTAACCTACAGTAGAAACAGATAAAAATATGTTGGATCGGGGCGGGGAAACCCGTTCCGATCTCAACTAATATAATGCTATAGTTAAAATTATAAGAGGGTGATCGGATGCATAGAAAATCAGTCAGCTATGCAAAATGGGGTTATATTTTCATTGCACCTTTTTTCATAGTTTTTGCAATATTCACGTTAGTTCCGCTGGTGTCCACATTCTATAACTCACTTTTCGAGAACTACACGGTAATGGGTTACCAGCAGATCGGTCCTAATTTCGTCGGATTACAGAATTTCAGTACAATATTCGATGAAGAAAACGACCTTGGAAAGTATTTTGTAAATACTTTCATTCTTTGGATCGCGGGCTTTATTCCCCAGATCTTCTTCTCACTTCTTTTTGCTTCATGGTTCACCGACCTCAGACTTAAACTCAAGACCGGCGCCTACAAGGTTATTTTCTATCTTCCGAACGTAATCATGGCTGCCGCTATGGGTATGCTGTTCTTCACAATGTTCTCACAGAACGGTCCTGTAAACAGCATTTATATGTCAATAACCGGAAAAGACGCGCCTTATATGTTCTTCACCCATGCGGGTTCACAGAGAGCGATAATCGCGCTTATTAACTTCCTTATGTGGTTCGGTAACACGACCATAATGCTTATGGCGGCGATAAACGGTATCGACCCGTCTCTTTATGAGTCCGCTCAGATAGACGGCGCGAATCCGACGCAGACATTCTTCAAGATCACTCTGCCGCTTATAAGACCTATACTTCTCTACGTTCTCATTACTTCTCTCATCGGCGGTCTCCAGATGTATGACGTTCCCCAGATAATCACTAAGGACGGTCTTAGCTGCGACAGAACCAGTATGACAGTCGTAATGTATCTCCAGAGATACCTTTCAGTCAGCAAGAACTACGGTATGGCGGGTGCGCTTTCTGTTATCCTCTTTATCGTTGCGGCTGTACTCAGTCTGCTTATCTTTGCTACTGTTCAGGAAAGAGAACCTAAGAAAAAGAAAAAACCTGCAGCGAAAGGAGGTAAATAATTATGGCAGCTCCTGTTGATGCGGTTGGTCAGCAAAGCAATTCCCGTACACTGCTTATAAGAAGGATCGTTTGTTACGTTGTCCTCTCACTTTTCGCAGTAATAGCGCTTATCCCGTTTGCTATCTTGCTTGTCAACATGACAAGAGAAACGACCGAGATACAGAAAGGATTCTCGCTGATACCCGGCGACTACTTCTTTAAAAACTTCAAAACAGTTATGTCAAAACATGACTGGAAGATGCTCAACAGCTTGAAGAACAGCCTTATTATTTCCTTCACTTCTTCACTGCTGTCAGTTTACTTCTCCGCGCTCACCGCGTATGCAATCCACGTTTATGATTTCAGACTCAGAAAGCCGCTTTTCACATTCATACTCATGATAATGATGGTACCTGCACAGGTATCGGCTCTCGGTTTCGTAAACCTCATGAACAGCTGGAAGCTCACCGACACATTTATCCCGCTTATCGTTCCTTCGATAGCAGCACCTGCTACCTTCTTCTTCATGAAGCAGTACATGGACAGCTCGCTCCCGTTGGAAATAGTTGAAGCGGCGCGAATTGACGGAAGCGGCGAGTTCAGGACATTTAATTCACTTGTCACGCCGATACTCAAGCCTGCGCTTGCAGTACAGATGATATTTACCTTCGTTACAAGCTGGAACAACTACTTCATTCCTGCTTTGATACTCAGCGATAAGAACAAGAGAACACTTCCTATCGTTATCGGAATAATCCGCAGTGCGGACTATGCTTCGTTCGATATGGGCGCTGTATACATGGCGATCGGTATTTCGATCATACCTGTTGCGGTCGTTTATCTCATTCTTTCTAAGTTCATCATTCGCGGTATCGCACTCGGCGCTGTTAAGGGCTAATCAAAAAATCATACCGATGTCGTCAAAAGCGGCATCGGTTTTTTCTTGACATTTTCCTTTGAAAATGGTATAATAATATAAGATTTCAAAGGAGAAAAAATATGAAAAGATTAGTAACGATTCAGGACATTTCCTGTTTTGGAAAATGTTCTCTTACAGCGGCGCTGCCTGTTATTTCGGCAATGGGAGTTGAAACATCTGTTATCCCGACCGCTGTCCTTTCCACTCATACGGGAGAAGGATTTACAGGATATACCTTTCGCGACCTCACAGCCGATATTCCCCAAATCGCTGAACATTGGAAAAGGATCGGACTTAAATTTGACGCTATTTATACAGGTTATATCGGTTCATGTGAACAGGTCGAAACGATAAAACGTTTTATTGATGATTTCAGGACTGATAATACTATTGTTATCGTTGATCCTGTTATGGGCGACAATGGGAAAATGTATGCGGGATTTGACGGAAAATTTGTCAAGTCTATGAAAACGCTTTGCGCTCAAGCTGATTGTATTCTTCCTAATTCAACGGAAGCAGCCCTGCTGCTTGGTACTGATTACAAGGAAAGACGCAGCGAAGATGAATTGCGCAAAATGATATCCGACCTTTTTTCAATAGGCTGCAAAATTGTTGTTATGACGGGCGCTTCGCCCGATCCTCTGCATAACGGCGCTATCTTAGGCAATGCCGAAAACGGAGAGTTCTATTCCTCTTTCTGTGAAAATATAAGCGGAAATTATCACAGCACAGGCGATATTTTTTCCGGCGTTTTTTCGGGAGGTCTTGCACTCGGAATGGATCTTCATAAGGCGCTTGATCTTTCTGTAAGATTTACCCATGAATGTATAAAAGCCACATTGCCGATACGAGAAGAACAGTGGTATTCCGTCCGCTTTGAGCCGTGTCTTGGCACTCTCGCGCAGGAATGTGCCGCTTATAATGACGATAAACAAAATTTTTAATAATAAAACGAAAGACAGCGCTGCGCGGATAACACAGTGCTGTCTTTATTATTCGATTTGCTCCCGTATCTCAGGAGAAACCTCCCTGAAAATTCCTTCATCACGGTATTTTTCGTTGATAATATCTATCTCTTTTATGACCTTGCGGCATTCGGCGGTATCACCCATTTCAAAATAAATGTCCAGCAAGCAATTGAAAAGCTCCGCTTTTTTGTCAATATATGGCAGTATATTCGGATGATTTTCACACAGATCAATTGCTTCTTTTATTTTGTTTTCTGCCAAGAGCAGATCGTTATGATAAAAAAAGCAATTTGCCGTGGGAATGTGAATAATATCAATTATTTCCAGATCAGTTTTAAATACCTGCTTTGCAATTTGCTCCGCCTGCTCGGTCAAACTTTTTGTTATTTTAATATCGGGCTTTGCGAGCGTATGATACCAAGCCGATACCATACAGTAATAACAGTGGTCGTCACTATTTTTCTCAATATTTTTATACACCTTGTCAAGCAGTTCGGCGGCATCGTAAAAAAGTTCCGGAACACTTCGTATCAGAATACTCGCCATGGACAAATAATATTGATTTAAGTATTTTTTGCGGCGGATGTCGGTCGAAAGTTCCATTTGTTCTATCGCTGTGTCCATAGCGTCGAGCAAATTCATTAAAATATCTTCCTCTTCTTGAGTGTAGGGAACATATCTGCCGTCGGCTAAAGTGTCATAATAACAGCCGAGCATATCATAATACATTGCCGTTATAATATGCCGCGGGTGCTGTTCTCTGAAAAGGTCGGCTTCATGCAGTATTTTTTTGATCTGATAAGCATTCGCCATACCCACATAAATGTCGATCGCTTTTTTGTGATATTCCATAACAGTAACATCATCAGCGTTCCATTGCTGACCGCGAACGGTTTCGGCGATAACGGAATGAAGTCTGATACGTTCATCATAGTACAGCCAGCCTTCGGCAGAAAGAGAAGAGAGCGTCTGAGAACTGATGTCGGGAAAAAAGCTCTGCACGAGACTTTTTTCAAGTCCGCGCTCATTAAGTAAGGCAAGGAGTTTTAGCGTATGTCTTGCCGTATCGCTCATATCGCTTATATCAAACATTGCAGAAATAATATTCGACAGCGTGTCGTATACCTCTTTTCCGTCCTTATAACTGCCTATCCTTTCATCAGAAAAGCGCGAAAATCCCTTTTCGCGGATAAGTCCAAGAGCCGTGTGAACATCTATCCTGCCCGCTGCGATCTGCCGCGCTATCAGTTCTATAACAAGCGTGTGACCCTGTACAAGCATTATTATCTCATCAAAGCAAAGCCTTTCGTCCTTTGTCGGCTGTCTTTCGAGGTCAGCAGAGATAAGTCTGAACAAATCTGCTTTATTCGTTATCGAGCCTATCTCCATTACCGCAAAGCTGTTTTTAGGCGGCATATTCCTCGTTACTATAAATGTATCATAACCGCAGCTTATTATCCGACTAAGCTCTTTTGTTATCTTGCCATAAAAATTATCAAGTATAAATAACACTTGTTTTTCGCCGCAAATGTATTTAAGGCTTGTCAGCTTGCGTACAAAATATTCGTCTAAACTTTCATTGCCGCTTTTTCGTACCGTACTTATCTGAAGCTGAAGATCGTCGCAAAAAGTATGTTTAATGTCGCCGTCAAATTCAAGATATACTATTATATCATATTCAGCCTTATTTTTCTTGATATAATTTTTGACAAGCGTACTCTTGCCGATACCGCCTACTCCCGTTATAAACAACACGCGGTCATTTTTCAAAAATTCCGTTATCTGTTTTAGTTCCTCATCTCTTCCGACAAAATTCGGAGAAGCTGACGGAATTGACGGAATAATATAGTCCTTGCGTTCTATTTCGGCAATAAGTGTATCGAGCAGTTTTACTATTTCTTCCGTATCTTTGAATCTGTTGACGGCAGAAGAACGAAGCGTATTCCTGAACAGCCGCGTAAAAAGCGCTTGAATGTCAGGTCTTGCGGTGAATTTTCTGTATTCGGGCTTACATTCTTCAAATGAATATTTTGAAAATCCCCTGTGTTCCGTATTCTCTGAATGACGTCCGAACAAAATGTAAAAAATTATCTCTCCAATAGCGTAAATATCCGCGGCTTTGCTTATTTTTCTTACAGAACAAGGTGAAGATTGTTCGGGAGCTGCCCATGCGGGCGTATAGGGAAAAAACATCTCATTGCCGTTATTTGAAAGACTGCGTATGCTGTCAAAATCAATAAATTCAACAAGCTGCGTTATCGTATCGTCGGGGGCGTTTTGCATTATAAATATATTTTCGGGTTTAAGATCAAGACAGATATAACCTTCCTTGTGATAATATCCGACAGTTTTTGCAATTGAACGGCATATCGACATATATTGCGTCAGATCAAGTCCGTCAAGCTTGTCAAGAGTATTGCCGTTAAAGCAAGCCGTATCAATATAAACCGTACCGTTTGCTTCAAATATTCGGTTTATAGGCGGTGTCTGATTATTCAGAGCCGACAGCTGCCGTATTTTATTCTGCATTTTGCCCGAAGCGATAAAATTCGCTTTGCCGCGCTCGTTATCGCTTGATTCGTGCGGAGAAAATTCCTTTAAAATACATTTGCCTGTCAATTCACCCTGCTTATATTCGGCAAGATAAGCATTGGTATTAGCGCCTTTTCCAAGCAGCCTTATTATTGTATATTCGCGGCTGTCCGATCTGATAATATCAGCCTCTTTTGCCATTGCTTATCACCGTCCTTATGAATATATTATACGCTGTTTTAACGGGCAGATATAAAAATCAATTCCATTCATTCAAAAGATGCATAGTAAGTATCGGGTCGTATGAATTAGCGCAGTAAAAAAGCATACCGTCAAAAAGATTCCGCAGATATATCTGTGCAAAACCGCATGATGTCAGCGCGGCGTTAAGCTCGTCAAAAAAATCTAAAAGATTGCGGTATATATTTTCATTTTCGGTATTTTCAGCCTCCGAATAAAAATTATAAAATTTCAGCAGCATCAGCGTCTTGCGAAGCAGCTCGTACGAAGCGGTTTCGCCATTTATTATTTTACCCAAGGTCACATCATTGGGAAGTGATTCGGTAAACCGTTTGGGAAGTACGCGGGTACGGCTTTTTTTATCGCTAAGCTGATATTTATAACCGAGCAGTTCGCTTATCGCGCGGCTGTTCAGCCTGTTCGGAGATGCCGTGTCAATGATACTATCGTTAGCGATCTTTGTTTTCAGCAGAGATATTTCCTTATTTATATAAGATCTTGCAAGCTGAAACTGCTGTTCATTGTCATAACAATGGGCTGACAAATATTCCAGAAATATTTCATCATCATCTGTTTGAAAAATAACAGCGGCTATCTGCGAGGTCGAGGTATGCGCATATTGCTGAGAAACAAATCCATTTGAACCTGTCAGAAGCTTTTTAACGACCGAATACGGTTTATTATGATACAGCGCATACATAAAAACCGCGTCCGTTTTGCTTTTTACATTAAAAGGAAGAGTGAGAAAACATTTTTGAAAAAACAGCCTTGTCTGTTTATAATCCATTTCAAGCGCATAGCAAAGTTCGTAATTATTCTGCCTGTTGGTCGTACCCGGAGTCGTTCCTTTTATCCATTCCTGTACTGTTCTCGGGCATGGTTTATCAAGCAGCTGTTTATATCTGCATTTTACCTCAGCCAGCATAATATCGGTATCTTCCGCCGAACAGGCAGTACCAAGCTGTGTAAGCCTGTCTGCAACGCCTTCCCGAAAAATATAAATGTCATCAAAATCCATCTTTTTTTCGATACCGTTTATCACATCATCACAGGTGGCAGGATCTATAGGTTCGTCAAAGCAAATGCTTTCAAATAAACTATCCGTATATTCATCATTTATAAATTCATTTGTTTCATCGGCAGATATATACATAATAATACCTCGCTTTCTTTTTTTATTATAGCATTTTTGTTTTTTTATGTCAAGGATGTGAAGTATAGTTTTTGTTTGCGATAAAAGTATAAGGGCTGCATGACCATAAAGATCACACAGCCCTTGTTTAAAGCTAAAAATTTCTATAACCGTTAAAATGCCGAACATAGGTCAGAACATAAATTCAGCCATTGTTTCAGCAATATCTCCGACGGCGTGTATCGCCTTTGCAGTCTTTGATTTAAGTCTGCGCTTTTTGCTTGACCGAGCGTTGGTATAAGCATAGACCGCCGCACCGGCAACGATACCTGCACTTGCGCCTTTTGCCAAAGCCATTACGTTCATTGCTTTCACCTCCGAAAAATTTTCATAATGAGATCTGTAAGCAATATTATTTTATGCAGGCATTTCAAGCGTTAAACATTGAAAATCAAAGCTCAAAAAAATGTCGGAATTTTTCATTTTTAAAAATTATTTCAGCGAATTGAGCAGTCCGCCTTTGTTTATTATGTCAATAAGAAAATCGGGGAAGGGCTGTCCTTGATAGCTTTCGCCTTTGGTTATGTCAGTGATAACGCCTGTGGAAAAATCAATCTCTACCTCATCGCCGTTTTCGATCTTTTCGCTCGCCTCGTCACATTCAATGATCGGCAGACCGATATTTATGGAATTGCGATAGAATATTCTTGCAAACGTTGACGCAATTACGCAGGAAACTCCGCTTGCCTTTATTGCAATAGGTGCGTGTTCACGCGAAGAACCGCAGCCGAAATTTGCGCGTGCAACGATAATATCGCCGTCCTTTACGTTTTTTACAAAATCTGCGTCAATGTCCTCCATGCAATGTGCTGCAAGCTCCTTATGGTCGGCGGTATTGAGATACCTTGCGGGAATAATTACATCGGTATCAACGTTATCGCCGTATTTATGTACAGTGCCTTTTGCTTTCATATATAACGTTCCTTTCATATTTGCACCGCTATGGTTCAGACCTCAAAGTCTGCGCATTTGCGGCTTTTTACTGTTTGTGAAATGTATTGCTTTACCTTTAAATGTTCGGGGTGATCGGCATAATATACAAGCGCCGTTGTATCGTCGAATAAGCTTTCAAGCATTATATCGCCGTTTGATGTGGGCAGCATATCTGTATATACCTTTATGCTGCGCAGTCCCTTTATAACGCCTTGAAGAGCTTCAAGTTCACGCTTGATCCTGCAAGCCGCGGCAGTGCGCTGTTCGCCGCTGAGTTCGTCATTAAACTCCCATATGATAATATGCTTTACCATTCACATTCACCATTTAATCTGTCAGTTCGCTCGGCTGCGAGATCTTTCCAGTTACTGCCGAAGCCGCGGCGACATACGGAGAAGCAAGGTACACCTCTGATTCGGGGTGACCCATTCTGCCGACAAAGTTGCGGTTTGTAGTAGCGATAGAGCGTTCGCCCTTGGCAAGTATTCCCATATATCCTCCGAGGCAGGGACCGCAGGTCGGTGTGGAGACTGCACAGCCTGCATCAACAAATATTTTAAGCAGTCCTTCCTCCATAGCCTGTAAATATACTGCCTGAGTAGCGGGGATAACAATGCAGCGCACATTATCGGCGACCTTTCTGCCCTTGAGTATTTCGGCAGCAGCTCTCAGATCCTCTATTCTGCCGTTGGTGCATGAACCTATTACCGATTGATCTATCTTTATATCGCCGATCTCGTCAAATGTTTTTGCGTTTTCGGGAAGATGAGGAAATGCAACGGTAGGTTTGATCTGCGACAGGTCAATATCATATACCTCGTCATACTCCGCGTCAGCGTCCGCTTCATATATCTTAAACTCTCTGTCAACTCTGCCTTTTACATATTCGAGTGTGACCTCATCAACGGCAAATATGCCGTTTTTAGCGCCCGCTTCTATCGCCATGTTAGCCATGCAGAGCCTGTCCTCCATTGTGAGGTTTTTAAGACCGCTGCCTGAAAACTCCATTGAGCGGTAAAGTGCGCCGTCCACGCCTATCATGCCGATTATATGAAGTATAACGTCTTTAGCCGTTGAATATTTCGGCAGTTTGCCGATGACATTGAATTTTATAGCCGAAGGTACTTTGAACCATGCCTTGCCCTTTGCCATGCCCGCGCACATATCAGTCGAGCCTACACCCGTTGAAAACGCGCCGAGCGCGCCGTATGTGCAGGTGTGACTGTCCGCGCCGATAATACATTCACCGGGGGCAACAAGACCTTTTTCGGGTAGAAGCGCGTGTTCAATACCCATATTTCCAACGTCATAAAAATGCGTTATCGAATGTTCGCCGCAAAAATCACGGCACTGTTTGCACTGTGTCGCCGCTTTGATGTCCTTATTAGGAGCAAAGTGGTCCATTACCATTGTGACCTTTTCCTTATCGAAAACGCTGTTAAAGCCCGCTTTTTTAAATTCATTGATAGCAACGGGCGATGTTATATCATTGCCGAGAACAAAGTCAAGATCAGCCATTATAAGCTGTCCCGCTTTGACCTCGTCAAGTCCCGCGTGTGCCGCGAGTATTTTCTGAGTCATTGTCATACCCATATCAGACATCTGTCCTTTCCAAGATAATATATAATTTATTATAGCACAGTTTTAAGATCTTGTAAAGATACAAATTGTTAATATTCACGGTATTTTAATTTTCTATCCCAAAAGTAACCTTTTGCGTTAAAAAAAGTGACAAATGTCACTATATAAATTACAAATGTCATCTTGAAAAACAGCCGATATAATGATATAATATATAAAAAGAAAAATGGAGGCGGTTGAAATGTCAGAAATTTTATCGTATATTTTAACTTACGGTCTGGTCGCTCTGTACTTTTTAGCGCCGATAGCGTCTGTCGTCTGGTTTGTGATAAGCATGGTAATATTAAAAAACACACCGCCTGACGCTCCGGAGCATAAGCGCAGGAAACGGTTTGCCGTTATTTCGGGTTGTGTTATGGGTGTGGTTTTGGCGGTTTTCATCGGTCTTACGATATTATTTATGATCGCCATTACAAATATGTGAAAAGGTGACAATTATGAAAAATAAAACTATACTTGAAATGATCGCGGCGTTGGTTACGCTGCCTATCGCGCTGATTTTTTGGTCAGCCGTAAAGCCGAAGAAAAAAAGGGATAAGGACGGCAGGGAGGATATTAACGGTGAATGATAAGCTTTTTTATAGGATATTTATATCAGTCTGCATTGTGGGCATGATCTCTGTTATCGCACTTGCTTTGCTGACCGTGTACCTTTATAAGAACACCTCGATCATAGATTTTATTGCAAGAGGCGGGTGAACATCATGAACAAGCTTCTTATAAAGCAGCTTTGCGCAATATTTGGCACGGCGATCTTCTTTTTACTGTTCGATATGTCAATATATTTTAATTTTACAAGAAAATGCCTTTCGGGTTTAGATGCAAAGGCTTCGCTCGATGCGGTCGATGTGGAAAAATACATACCGTTTGAGGAAAACAGCGAACTTGCTAAGGTCGATTCTTCGCTAAGCTTAAAAGGGGAGCTTCCAACACTTGACGGCGCGGCTGCGCTGCTGCCTGTCTATGCGTCATTTGCACAGGCGGTCTACCCGCCCGAAAGCTGCAGCTATGAAAACGGCAGTTTTACCGCCGACAGCGCGGTGCAGTTTACCAACACACACGGAGCGTACAAATCGGTAGTTGACGGAGATGCGGACATAGTTTTCTGCGCCGCTCCGAGCAAGGAACAGCTTGAATATGCTGAACAAAAGGGAGTTGACCTAAAACTTGTGCCTATCGGACGCGAAGCGTTTGTTTTTATTGTAAACGAAAAAAATCCCGTGGATTCGCTTACAAGCAAACAGATAAAGGATATTTATTCGGGGAAAATAACACGCTGGAGCGAGGTCGGCGGAAATAACAGACTTATTGATCCGCTGACAAGGCATCCGCTTAGCGGCAGTCAAAGCGTTATGGATAAATTTATGGGGCAGCAAAAAATAAAGAAATCGCCGTTTTGCGCCTTTGGCAGCAGTATAGGTTTTTCATTCCGCTGTTATTTTAGTGAACTGACTGACAGCAGCGGAGTAAAAATGCTCTCCGTTGACGGCGTTTATCCCGATATGGAAAACATTTCTGACGGCAGTTATCCGCTTGTGTATGATTTTTACGCCGTTTACCGTGAGGACAATAATAATGAAAATATTCAGAAGCTGATAGAATGGATACTTTCGGACGAGGGTAGGCAAATAATAGAAAAATGCGGCTATTGCCCTTTAGAGTAATGTTGACAGGATAAGCAAATATAACAAAAAACGTCTTATGAGCATAGAATGCTTTAAGGCGTTTTATTTTTTTGCAGTGGAGGGAAGTATTATGAAAGAATACCCTATAAATATAGAGGCGGAGATAAAATATGCTGCCGACTGGGCGTTTTTGCGTAATCCCGAATATGGCAATTTTGATAATATGGGCGGTGATTGTACCAATTTTATATCACAATGTCTGCACGCAGGCGGCGCTCCGATGAATTATACGCGCGACACAGGCTGGTATTACAATTCGCTTGCAGACAGAGCCGCCGCATGGACGAGTGTGGAATATCTCTATTTTTTCTTGATAAACAACAAAGGTATAGGACCGTTCGCAAAGGAAATAACGATAGATAATGTCCGCGCAGGAGATATAATACAGCTTGCGGGAAAAAACGGGAATTATCATCACAGTCTGCTTGTCATAAATATGCGCGGCGGAGAACCGCACGTCTGTGCGCATACAAGAGATGTTTATGATATACCTATTTCGCTTTACAGCTATGAAAAAGCACGCTGTCTGAGCGTTAAAAGCTACAGAGTATAGATCAGCCGCTCGGCGGAGCGGCTGAAAGCTTTTATATTAAGAAAAGATCATTCGGAAGAAATTGTATAAATGCGGTTTAACGCTTGTATGGTCGTGACCCGTTTTTTCCATAACGTGGGAAAGAAATTCCTCGCCGTTTTCTGTAAGAATATTGCGGTAGCTATCGGGGAAATCGCCTACCGTACCGTCTGATTTTGATGAACTTATCAATAATACTTCCGGCTTAACATCAGAAAAGACCATATCCTTCGGCTGCATTTGACCCGGGTGCATTGCCGAACCGCTTACCTCTACAAGACCCGGCGCTGGACATACTGCGCCGATATATCCAAAGAGTTCGGGGTGCATAAACCCTATAAAAAGAGATTCTCTTCCGCCCATTGAAAATCCTGTTATTGCCGTATTTTCTCTGCCCTTTGCAACAGAAAAGTTTTCTTCTATAAACGGCATAAGATCTCCCGTAAGGTCATTTATAAAATTATCGTATGCAAAGCAGTTTTCGAGATCCATTCCTGTACAATACGGCAGCTCCTTGCTGCAAAAGATGTAGGGAAGTACGACTATCATTTCCTCGGCTTCGCCGTCTGCCTGCAAATTTGTTAGTATCTGACTAAGGGCAACGGATCCGCTTGACATCCAGTCCTCGTTGTTATAAAATCCATGCAGTATATACAGCACTGGATATTCTTTATTTTCGTCATAATCGGCAGGGAGCAGAACGTTCACATTGGTATCCCGTTCAGCCGTATGCGAATAATAGCTGTATTTTTCAAACTGCGGATAGCTTACGCCGTCGCGTTTTTGGTCGTATCCTTCGGGCGGCAGTTCGGTTATCATATCCTCATATTTTTTCATGCCTATGACTTCCTCCTGTGTTTCTTCAGCTGCTTTGCTGACGGTTGTTTGTGCATTGCTTTCAGTTTGTGATGATGTTGTTGAAGTGCTGCCGCAGGCAGAAAACAATACCGCTGCCGACAATGCTGCTGCGATCATACTGTGTTTCATGATATCACCTTTTTAATTATTTTTATGTTATAATTATACCATAAATTATTGAGTTTTTCAAGAACTTGCGCAAAAAAATTCTCTCCCGCTTGACACCCTCTACAAAATGTGATATAATCAAATAAAATGACAAATCGACAAAAACCGACAGGGCGTGAGTCTAATGGCGGAGAAACCAAAGTTAATTGATCGGATCAAGAAAAATCCAAATCTGATATTTTATTTTTCAATGATCGCAATTTTTTCGGTAATCGCAATTGTAGGTATGATTCTTGACGATAAATTGCACCAAAAATTTAAATATGATCCGCCTGATGATGTTTATTTATACGATTCATCTGACGGCGAAAATGCGGATAGTAACAGTGCGGAAACAGACACATTTTCAAGTAATGTTAATAACAATTCCGCTGCTGAAAATAATTCATTTCAAACATCGGCGCAAACGGAAACGAGCAGCGTTTATCAGCCGAATTTTCCTATGGATATAAATGAAGCAAGCGCGGAAGATCTGAAATACGTCAGCGGAATTGGCGATGTCACCGCACAAAAAATACTCGATTATCGGGCAAGCGTCGGCACAATAACCGATATCACGGAGCTGATACAGGTAAGCGGTATAGGCGAAAAAACCGTAGCTTTGCTTTGCGAATATTTTTACGTCTCGGAGGATATTTATTCGCCATATCAACCCGAAACGCAAACGGCTGTTGATACAGAAATACCGCAGGAGATACCAGAAAGCGAACAAGGCACTGATGAACCTCCTCAGACAATGCCGCTGGAAACGACAGTTCCGACTGAAACAACAATAGTTACCGAAGCCCCGAAAAGTTACAGCTACGTTCACATAAATTACGCAAGCGCGGAGGAACTGTCAGACGCACTTCTTATCGACATTACACAGGCACAAGACATAGTTGCACTAAGGGAGCAAATATCATATTTCAGCGCGATAGATGAACTGGAACTGGTTAATTCGCTGACGGTCGCGGAAATTATTGAATTTAAGGACTACGTTATCATAGATTAAAAAACGCAGGCATATCGGATAACCGACCACGCCTGCGTTTTTTGTTTATTTACAAATGAAATTAAAAAAAATTTGCCGTCAAATTTCGCAAAGATAGTCACTAAGCGAACTAAGGACATAAAACGCTGTAAGATCAACGGTTTTACAGCCGATTTG
>CANPYF010000003.1 GCA_947587925.1 uncultured Ruminococcus sp. | reverse complement strand
GCCGCAGGCGCGGAAATATCCCATTATTATACAAGTAACGGCAAATGCCGCAAGTGAGCGCAATAAATACCGCCCGACGTCGTCCATGATAAGTTTCTCTCCTTTATAATTTTTACAATAATTTTTATCAATGGTCAATGCTGCCTGCCGGCGAATACGGCAGGTACGGCTGCTTATGGTATGAGTATATAGTGCATACTATATACCGTATACTATATATTTTACACCATGGAAGCTATGTTTGTCAAGGGTTTTTTGGAGCGCTTCCAAGCGCTCCAAAAAACTTGACAAGATTAACCTTATATGTTATACTTTAAAAAAACGGAGGTATCGCTATGGATCCGAGTATTAAAAAAATAAGTAAGTACAGCGCGTATCCGGCTTTTGGAGTCTGCATTGCTGTCGGCGTTATCATGCTGGTGATCGCTTTTGTTATCAACCACTTCGGTGAAAAGAATTATAAATTGTGTACCGAGCCTGTTACGGCTCTGGTGTCGGATATCGTCAGCAAGGTCGACAGTGACGGCGATACGCTTTATGCGCCCGAATTTACATATGAAGCGGAAGGCAAGACCTATAAAACGCATAGCAATACCTACAGTTCCCCTATGCCTTACGGCATTGACGAAAAGGTCGAACTGCTTTATGAACCGGGCGATCCCTCTCATTTTATAATAAAGGAAGAAAAACTTCCTTTTTATAAACTCATGGTTTATATATTCGGCGGCGTAGGTCTGCTGTTTACCGTCTTTCCTATCCTCTTATTTATAATTATGAAACTGATCTTGCGCCATGAGGATAAAAAGCGCGCCCAAAGCGACTATGAATTTTGATCGTATTTAAAAAGGGGACTTGCTCAGTCCCCGTTTTTTTATATTTGCTTGTTAGCGCCCTTTATTCTTGCCATTGCACGCTTTAAAGCCGCCTGCGTGTGGATATACTGCTTGGTGGAAAGCTGCTGGCGCAGTCTTTCTTCGGCACGCTCCTTTGCCGCATTCGCACGCGCTATGTCTATCTCCTCCGGGCGTTCGATACTGTCGGCGAACACCTTTACAAAGTCGGGCATTATTTCAAGAAATCCTTCCGAAACTACCGCACGCTGCCATTGTCCGTTACAGCGGAATTGTATCTCGCCCGCCGATAAACAGCATATCATCGGCTCGTGACCGCCAAGCACTCCTCGGCTGCCGTCTATGGACGGAAATATAAGCTCCTCGCAGTCGCCGCCGAAAAATATCTTGTCGACCGCAAGTATGTCAAGACGAAATGTCCTTGCCATGTAAGTTCATTCCTCCTCCAGCTTTTTAGCCTTTGCGATAACGTCATCTATAGTGCCGACATTGTGGAATGCCGCTTCGGGATATTCGTCCATCTCTCCGTCAAGTATCGCCTTAAAGCCGCGCAGCGTCTCCTTTACGGGTACATAACAGCCCGCTACGCCCGTAAACGTTTCGGCAACGTGGAACGGCTGCGACAGGAATTTCTGTATCTTTCTTGCACGCATAACGGTATTTTTGTCCGCCTCGTCAAGTTCCTCCATACCGAGTATGGCAATAATATCCTGCAATTCCTTATATTTCTGGAGTACTTCCTGAGTTCTTCTTGCGATAGCGTAATGCTCCTCGCCCACTATGTCGGGTTCAAGTATCCTTGATGTGGATTCGAGCGGATCAACGGCGGGATAAATGCCCTGCTCAACGATCTTTCTCGAAAGCACCGTGGTAGCGTCAAGGTGGGTAAAGGTAACGGCGGGGGCAGGGTCGGTAAGGTCGTCGGCAGGTACATATACCGCCTGAACGGAAGTTATCGAACCGTTTTTGGTCGAGGTTATCCTTTCCTGAAGTTCGCCCATTTCATTGGCAAGCGTCGGCTGATAGCCGACCGCCGAAGGCATTCTTCCGAGCAGCGCGGACACCTCCGAGCCTGCCTGAACGTAACGGAAAATGTTATCTATAAACAGCAGCACGTTCTGATGCTCGACATCACGGAAATACTCCGCCATGGTAAGACCCGTCTGCGCTACTCTCATACGCGATCCGGGGGGTTCGTTCATCTGTCCGAAAACCAGCGCCGTCTTTTTGATAACGCCCGATTCGGTCATTTCATGCCACAGGTCGTTGCCCTCGCGCGAACGTTCGCCTACTCCCGTGAATATCGAATAGCCGCCGTGTTCGGTCGCAACGTTTCTGATAAGCTCTTGGATAAGCACCGTTTTGCCTACTCCCGCGCCGCCGAAAAGTCCTATCTTTCCGCCTTTGGCATAAGGGGCAAGCAGGTCTATTACCTTTATTCCCGTTTCAAGTATCTCGACAACGGGGCTTTGATCTTCAAAATCGGGCGGGTCGCGGTGTATCTCCCATTTCTGTTCAGCCTGTACTTCGCCTTTGCCGTCAATGGTCTGTCCGAGTACGTTGAACATTCTGCCGAGGGTAGCTTCGCCCACGGGCACTTTTATGCAGCCGCCCATCGGCACTACCTCCATGCCCTTGCAAAGCCCGTCGCTTGCCGAAAGCATTATGGCGCGTACCACGGAATTGCCCATATGCTGGGCGACCTCCATGACCTTTGTCCTGCCGTCAAGCTCTACGCTCAGCGCGTCCCTTATATCGGGCAGTTCGCCTGACGGAAATTCAACATCTATGACCGCACCGAGTATCTGTTTTATTCTGCCGTTTTCCATAAACCATTCACCCGTCACTTTCTTTTCAGACTGCGCGCGCCGCCGACTATTTCCGTTATCTCCTGTGTTATCGCCGCCTGCCGCGCTCTGTTATAATCAAGGGTAAGCTGCGCTATCATATCCTTAGCGCTGTTTGTCGCCGAATCCATTGCCGTCATACGGGCGTTCTGTTCGCTGCAAAAAGCCTCGATAAGCACGCCGAAGATAAGACCCTTGGCATAGTTGGGAACAAGGTGATCCATTACCGCTTCGGGCGACGGCTCAAGCACGGCGTCGGCATATTTTTTCTCATAAGTTTCATCACCGAACAGGTCAAGATCGAGCGGGAATAACTTTATTGACGTCGGCACTTCCGAATTGCGCTCCATTTTCGTAAAGATGATATGCACCTCGTCAAGCTGACCGCGAAGAAAAAGTTCCGTCACCGTTTCCTGTATCCTGCGGGCGCGGTAGAGCGCGGGGTTCTGCGCCGTATATAAAAATTCGGTATCGACATTCATGCCGCGGCGTTCAAAATAAGCCCTTCCTATGCTTCCGACAACAAAAAGCGCGGTATTTTTATGCTTTGCCAGTTCTGCCTCGGCATATTTTATAATATTATGATTATAAGCCCCGCACAAGCCCTTGTCACCCGTCACGATTATATAACCGTAGGTCTTTTTATCCTCGGGTTTTTTTCTGCCGTTGTCAAAAAACGGGTGTTCAAAATTTTCGGTATGATCGAAAATATGCCGTATCGTAGCTTGTATATTGTCAAAATAAGGCGCGGTCCTGTCGAGGAAAGCTCTCGCTTTTTTCAGCTTTGATGATGAGATAAGGTACATGGCATTGGTTATCTTCATTATATCGCTGACGCTGGATATTCGTTCTTTTATTTCGCGCATATTTGCCATGTAATTTCACCCCTTAGAAATTAGAAGTCAGAAGTCCTTTTAGAAGTTAGATGTCTGAGCTTTGCTCAGACCATAGAAGTCAGAAGTTAGAAATTAGCCGTCCGAGATTTGCTCAAACTATCCGAGCAAGCATCTGACCTCTAAATATTGTACTGTGCCTTAAATTCCTTAGCCGCGTCTATTATCCTGCCTTCGAGTTCATCGGGCAGCAGACCTGTTTTGTCAAGTTCGTCTATTATATCGCTGTACCTTTCTTCAAAATAAGCGATAACGTCATGTCTGAACTCGCTTACCTTATTTATAGGTATATCCTGCATTATCTTATGGTCGGCGATACACAGCAGTATTACCTGCTCATAAAGCGGCAGCGGGCGGTAAAGCGGCTGCTTTAACAACTCCATCAGCCTGTCGCCGTAATCGAGCATATCCTTTGTGGTCTTGTCCAAATCGGAACTGAACTGTGTAAATACCTCCATTTCGCGGTACTGCGCAAGGTCTATCCTGAGAGTACCCGCGACCTTTTTCATAGCCTTTGTCTGAGCCGCGCCGCCGACACGCGAAACGGAAAGTCCCACGTTTACGGCAGGTCTTACGCCTGCAAAAAACAGCTGTGATTCAAGGAATATCTGTCCGTCCGTTATGGATATAACGTTTGTGGGTATATAAGCGGAAACGTCGCCCGCCTGCGTTTCTATTATCGGGAGAGCGGTTATCGAACCGCCGCCGTGTGCTTCGTCAAGACGCGACGAGCGTTCGAGCAGCCTTGAATGAAGATAGAATACATCTCCGGGGTAGGCTTCTCTTCCGGGGGAACGTTCGAGCAGCAGGCTCATTGAGCGGTAAGCGACCGCGTGCTTTGAAAGATCGTCATAAACGATAAGCACGTCCTTGCCCTGATCCATAAAATACTCCGCCATAGCCGTACCCGCATAGGGGGCTATCCATTGCAGCGGAGCGATATCCGACGCCATAGCCGCGACAACTATGGTATGTCCCATAGCGCCGTGCTTTTTAAGATCGCCCACTACCTTTGCAACGGTAGACGCCTTCTGACCGATAGCAACGTATATGCAGATCATGTTCTGATCTTTTTGATTTATAATAGTATCAACGGCGATAGATGTTTTGCCCGTCTGTCTGTCGCCGATTATAAGCTCACGCTGACCCCTTCCTATGGGGAACATCGAGTCGATGGCAAGTATGCCCGTCTGGAGCGGTACGGATACCGATTTTCTGTCGCATACGCCCGGCGCTTCATTTTCAACCGGGTAATAATCGTCCTCGGCTATATCGCCCAGACCGTCTATCGGTGAACCGAGCGCGTTGATAACTCTGCCGATAAACTTTTCGCCGACAGGTACGCCTGCGCGTTTGCCCGTGCGGACTACCCTCGAACCCTCGTGCAGACCTCGGTCGCTGCCGAGCAGCACGCAGCCTATGGAATTTTCGTTTATGTTCTGAACGATAGCCTTAACGCCCGTTTCAAATTCGACAAGTTCGCCGAACATAGCTTTATTCAGTCCGAAAACGTTGACTATACCGTCATGGATAGACATTACCGTGCCGTTTTCGCTGACCTGCATTTTAGCTTCAAAGCCGCCTATCTCGCTTTTGAGCATGGAGATTATATCCCCGCGGCTCATTCGCTTGCCCGAAGCCGAGCGCGACGAAAGCTCGCTGCGCAGCTTTTTCATAGAAGCTTTTATGCTTTTATCATAAAGCTTTCCGCCCGCTTCAAGCACATATCCGCCGATAAGGCTCTTATCTATAACGACCTCTATAACGGCTTCGCTCAGTCCGAGCCTGCGTTTGATATTTTCCGAAAAGCTGTTAAGCGTAGCTTCATCAGGCTGCGAAGCGCAGTAAAGGCGGCACACCTCGGAGTTGAGCTTTTTGAGCTTTAAGCGTTCAAACTCCTTTGCGACCTCTTTTATCAGTCCCAGATGCTCTGTATTTTCAGCGGCAAAGGACTGAACGGGAGCGGGAAACGCTTCCTTTATTATATCCTGCTTTTGCTGAGCGGTTATTTCGGGCGAGGAAAGTGCGGTACGCAGTTCTTCGCTTTCATTCCACATTGCCGCCATGGTGTTAACGCTTTCGCGGTCGGCGTCAGCCTCCATAAGCTTTTGCGCAAGTATGCCGATAAGCTCTGTATCATTCATCAGCGGCACCTACCTCTTCAAGCAGCTGTCTTGCGTAAACAAGGTTGCTTTGTTCGTCGATATTCTTTTCCATGATACGCGCGGCAGCCATTACGGCAAGATCGGCGATCTCCTCTTTGGCTGAACCGAGTATCTCGGCGCGTTCGCGTTCTGTCGCTTCATGCGCCTGAGCTATTATCTTCTGAGATTCGTTTCTTGCATCGTCGATTATCCTGCGGCTGCGTATCTCCGCACGTTCAACGGCTGAATCGGTTATCTTGTCCGCTTCGGTCTTGATGTCGGCTATCTGTTCCTCATACTGCCGTTTAAGCTCCTCTGCCTGCTCCTTGGCTTGCTGTGCGCTCTGAATATCTTCATTTATCATATTCTGACGTTTATCCATTACCATTATAACAGGCTTAAAGAGAAATTTTCTCAGCAGAAAAAACAATATCAGCAGATTTGCGACCGTTTCAAGAATATCCCATGGATCTATATTCAGCATGATGTCTTACGCCGTCCTTTCAACAGGAGATTTTTGTTGCCTTCGAGAAAAACTCTCATTATTTTACAACGAAAATAACAAGTATGGCAACGAGCAGACCGTAAATAGCGGTAGCTTCCGCAAGTGCGCAGCCGAGCAGCAGCGCCTTATTGATGTCGCCCTTAGCCTCCGGCTGTCTTGCGATAGCGTCACAGGCGTGCGAGGTAGCGATACCTATACCAATACCGGCTCCGATTCCCGTAAGTACGGCTATGCCGGCTCCAATAGCGATAGACATAATAAAAACACTCCTTTTAAAATACTTTTTTAAAAAATATTTTTTATATTTTACAATAAATTTATACCGAACTGAAACAAGGCTTAGTCCTCAACAGATTCCTGTATGAACAGCGAAGTTAAGAACACAAAGATGTATGCCTGTAAGCAGCCGTCAAAAATATCGAAATACAGGCTGAACGGTATCGGCAATGCAACGGGGCATATCATTTTTATAAGTTCCATTATAATGAATGCACCGACAACGTTGCCGAAAAGACGCATACACAGCGACAGCGGTCTTATAGCTATTTCAAGGACGTTCATAGGCGCTATGATAGCCATAGGCTGACCGAACGACTTAAAGAAGCCTTTGACGCCGCGGTGATCTATGCTTGCATATTCTATCAGTATTATGCTCATAAGTGCAAGACCGATAGTCACGCTGAGATCCTTTGTAGGCGGTTTAAGACCGAACAGACCGATGATGTTGGCAGTACCTATATAGATAAGCACAGTACCCAGATAGGGAAAATATTTCATACCGTTTTTACCCATATTATCATAGCAGAAATTGCGTATCCAGCCGACAGCGGTCTCAAGCAGCAGCTGGCGTTTGGTGGTAGGCACTACCTTTAGATTCCTTGTGAGCAGAATAGAAGCGATAACCAGCACAGCCATGATGATCCATGTAACGACGGTAGATTCATATATCGGTATACCGCCCTTAATAAAAGGAAAAGGAATACGGAACACCACGTCGCAGGAGAGCTGTTCGTTTATCTCCTCAGAGATATCTGCTGCAAGCAATACGGCAGCGGGATCATAAAGCATAAAGAAAAGTCACCCCCTAAAAGCAAAAATCAACCGCGCATTTTTGAATAGTTCGCCGTTGATTGAAAAAGCGCATATTGACTGATTTATTTACCTTTACCATTATAATATTATTTAATTTATTTGTAAAATAAATATTTTGTATACTTATCATTCGTAAATTGCATAGATATGTCAATTTTAACAAACTTAAATATATTTTAACTCGAATGTGATAACAATATACCTAAAGTACGCAATTCCGCTATTTTTTTAGCAAAATTACTTCACAAAAATTTGAATTTTTAGGGCGGACGCAGCAGCGTAAAAATTTTTTTGAATTTTTTGTCACCGCAGGTAACTGCCGTTTGGGAAATTCGCCGAAGGCGAATTTCAAGGGCGGACGCAGCAGCGTATAAATTTTTTTGAATTTTTTTGTCCGCCCCGTTGACAACGGGCAAAAAGCGTGCTATAATAAACTAAGCGAGTAGGCTATACGGCAGCGGCGCGGCATTACGCGCTGAGGAAAGTCCGGGCATCGCAGAGCAGGATAGTTGATAACGTCAACCGAGGGCGACCTCCGAGCAAGTGCAACAGAAAATTACCGCCTTATGGTAAATGACCCATAGGGTAAGGGTGGAAAGGCGAGGCAAGAGCTCACCGGAGCGGGCGTGAGTCCGCTGCCGTGTAAACCTTATCCGATGCAACGCCAATGGCAGCGGCTGCTTGTTAATGGCTGCTCGTCAGAGCATTCCGCTGTAGGCGGCTGGAGTTGTGCGGCAACGCACAGCCGAGATAGATTGCCGTACACGACAAAACCCGGCTTATCGGTCGACTCGCGCTTAAACGCTTTCTTCACGCCCTTTGGTCAAATTGCATAAAATAAAACTTAATTCGGCTTAAAAAATGTCTTTTGATACAAAAATTTATTTTGTGAAGAAAAAACTATTGCAATTCGCAATGAATTGTGATAAACTATATTTATACGGATTTGCAGTTACATAAATTGCAAAGGTATTAAAAATTTTTTGGGAGGATAAAGATCATGAAGCTTTTAAGAGTACTTTCTGCCGGCGCAGTTGCCGCTGCTCTTGCTGCTACTATGGTAATGTCCGCTTCCGCTACAAGCAAGGATGACGTTCTTGCCGCAGCTCAGAAAGCCGGACTTCCTGCAGGAAGCACGCAGTATCAGGAACTTGCTAATTTCCTTGAACAGAATACTTTCACTTCGGCTGAATACGACAAGATGATCAGCGCAGCTAATTCTGCAAGCGCGACTTATCTTGCTCCTGCTGTAGAAAGAGTATTCCCCGGCAAAGACGTTTCAACTCTCACCGCAGATGAACTTAAGCAGGTAGTTGCTTCTATGACAGAAGCTGAAAAGCAGGGTGTAAGAGATGCTCTCGTTAAAGTCGGCGATGAAGTTGGCGTTCAAGTAACTGCAGGCAAACAAGATGCTACCGCTACCGTTAAGAAGGATACTAACAGCAAGGGAACTCCTGCTGCTAACGTTACCACCTCGGCTGTAGCTAACACCGGCGGCGTTGTTGCTGAAAATGATGCTAACACAGGCGTTGTAGCTTGCGCAGGTCTTGCACTTGTTCTTGCTGCTACCGGTATCGTAGTTGTTGCTAAGAAAAGCAGAGCTTAATTAAAAAACGGAGTGTAATACATGAGTGAAAACAGATCCGCCAGGGCGGACGGCAGAACTCATCGTCATAGACATTCTAAGTCAAATCGGGTGTTGAGGACAATTACCTTTGTTCTCACACCTTTTTTGATGTTGACGATCGTCTGCTGTCTGAGTATCGTACTGCTCAATAAACCATACAGTAATATCAAGCCCTACACGGGCTTGATATTCCCGAAGGCGACCGAGCAGCCGCAGAATATCCGAACACTTAATAAATACAGAGATGACGACGCGCCGCTGATAAAAAAAGAGATAGATGATGAAAAACTTGGCAAACACACCATGATCTACCCATATTACGGCGACTTTTACGCGACATTGAACTGCGAAAACGCAGGGCTTCTCAATGTACCCGTCTATGCGGGTACGACCGACGACGTGCTCCAGCTTGGCGCAGGTTGGTATAACGGGTCGGTTTTTATCGGCAATGTCGGCAACGTCGTTATCGCAGGTCATAACTATACGGTTTTCTATCACCTGTTCGACTGCGAAATAGGCGATATAGTGACGCTTGAGACCGACTACTGCAAATTGACATATGAAATAACCGAGCGCGTTATCTTCGATGAAAATGACGATTCCTATGTGCGCCCGACCGAGGACGACAGACTTACCCTCTATACCTGCTATAACGAAAACAGGCTGGGTCTCTCGCCGTACAGACTTTGCTTTATCTGCAAGCTGACCGACAGGGAATGGAAAGAGGTGTCAGCAGAATGAAAAAGCTCTACCATTACCCCTCAATGCTGATACTTTCGCTGCTTTGCGTTATCGCCCTCATAGTTTTACAGCTGTCCTACTTTGCAACTCAGGTGCTTTTTAAGCCGCAGATATACACCGAAGCGATCATAAAAAGCCGCACGGCTGAACTTATCTGTCAGGATCTTGACACATATTTCGGCTACCTGTCAACGCCTACAAATATCCCCAAAAACGTTTTTACCGACCCTATCAAGACTGAGGATATTTCCGCGGCGGTAAATCAGCTTGTAGAGGATTCTCTTGCCTATATCACCGACAGCAGCGCCCCAAAGCCGCAGATAAAGTATGATTATGCCCCCCTCGAAAAGAGCATAACCGATTATATCGACAAGTACGCGGCTGAACATGATGATATAGAAAAAGATGAAGAGTATGATAAATTCGTCCGGAATACCATAGATACTGCCAAAGAGCAGGTAGAAAGCAGAATGGACGCGATACTGCTGTATAAGATCGCGTCAACGGGATATGTCGATAAGCTGCATAAAGCGGCGGATATGCTCCATACCGTGCTTATCGCGTCAGGCGGCATACTGCTGCTTTTGATAATAATAATGTGTATCATCAACAGACATCACCCGCGCGACATGACCTACTGGTACGGCTCGATACTCTTCACCGCCTCCGCCACCCTGCTAATACCGCTCATCTATATGAAAAAAGTCAAATTCTTTGACGGATTTATCATAAGAAGCGATTACACCTATAAGGCGGTCACAAGACTGTTAAATTCCCTGCTCGACAGGGCGCTGAACTTTGAACTTATACTGTTCGTTGCGGGCGTGCTGCTCATAATCACGACTATTGTTGTGCATATGATATATATTGCCATACGCCGCAGGCGCGACAGCGGAGCATAATATTTATGCAGATCCTATCTTCCCTCTTATCCCGATCTTTGACCGCAAGGATAAGAGGGATATTATTTTTGCATTTTTTTACTTTGGCATATTCATGCAATATCGTCAAGCGGCTTTTTTTATTATCAAAAATGCCTATTTAAGACGGTTTTTCAATATCAATACTGTGTAAATTCATGATTTTTTGCAAGTTAATAAAAAATACTTGCAAAATCGACGTTTATGATATATAATTATTATTAGTTTGAACACTTTCTTGGGAGGATTTTTTATGAAGCTTGAAGATATGAGCAAAAAGGAACTTGACGGCTTTTATGCTAAGGTCAACGGTCAGTATGAGGCATATAAGGACATGGCGCTTTCGCTTAATATGGCAAGAGGAAAGCCGGGTTCGGAGCAGCTGAAACTCTCAATGCCTATGCTCGACAGCTTTAATTCCGCGCACGCCTCCGTTATGGGCGATACCTATTTCAATTACGGCGAACCTGACGGCATACCCGCCGCAAAGGAACTTTTCGCACCCATGCTCGGCGTAGACCCCGATAATGTTATCGTTTTTGGCAACTCCAGCCTTAATATAATGTATGATACCGTTTCGCGCTGCTACAATTTCGGCGTACAGCCCGACATGACCCCTTGGAAGGACTGTCCCAAGGTAAAATGGCTCTGCCCTGTCCCCGGCTACGACCGCCACTTTGAGATAACAAAGCTTTTCGGTTTTGAGATGATAAACATTCCGATGAGCGAATCGGGTCCCGATATGGACATGATAGAAAAGCTTGTCGCAAATGACGACAGCATAAAGGGTATCTGGTGCGTACCGATGTACTCCAACCCCACGGGCATTACCTATTCGGACGAAACGGTCAGAAGAATGGCTGCCTTAAAGCCTGCCGCGCCCGATTTCAGGATATTCTGGGATAATGCTTACTGCATACACCACCTTACCGACGAGCCTGATAAGCTGCTCAACCTTTATGACGAACTTGTAAAAAACGGCAATGAGGATATGGCGTATATGTTCGCTTCGACCTCAAAGGTTACATTCCCCGGCGGCGGCGTTGCAATAATGGCGGCAAGCCCCAACAATCTCAAATATATCAAGTCGCTCATGTCTGTACAAACTATCGGTTATGACAAGCTGAACATGATAAGGCACGTCCTGTTTTTCGGAAATTATGACAATATCCTCGCGCATATGCAAAAGCACCGCAGCATACTCGAGCCGCGTTTCAATATCGTTACCGATACTCTCGAACGCGAACTTGCCCCGCTCGGCATAGGCAGCTGGGTAAAACCGCGCGGCGGTTATTTTGTAAGCTTTAACGCGCCGAAGGGCTGTGCGAAAAGAATAGTCGAACTTTGCAAAAAAGCGGGTGTGACGCTTACCGACGCGGGCGCGACCTTCCCCTACGGTCTTGACCCCGACGACAGCAATATACGCATTGCGCCGACATTCCCGTCCGTTGATGAACTTCAAAAGGCTATGGATATATTTGTCTGCGCCGTAAAGCTTGCTTCGGCAGAATCGCTCGAAAGACTTGCGGAGGCGGTCTGATTTAGAGGTTAGAACGCCGCACTATTACAAGTAATAGCGCTTCGCTGTTAAGAAGTAAGAGGTTAGAAGTTTGAGTTAAAAATCAGACGGTTGACTTTTCAAATTATCTTACTTAAAAAATAATGACAAAAATATACCGCACGTTCACCAAGATGAGCGTGCGGTCTTTGTTTTATGCGGTGTACCGCTATTGATCATTCTGCCTCTTTCATTTTTGCAAAGCATTCGCTGCAATATACAGGTCTGTCCTCGCGCGGTTTAAAAGGAACAACGGCTTCTCCGCCGCAGGCAGCACATGAGGCGGTGTACATCTGTCTTTCTCCTCTAGCGCCTTGTTTGCGGGCAGCGCGGCATTCCTTGCATCTCTGCGGCTCATTTTCAAATCCTTTTTCGGCATAAAATTCCTGTTCACCCGCAGTAAATACGAACTCCTTGCCGCAATCCTTGCAAACTAATGTTTTGTCCTCGTACATGATAAAAACCTAACCTTTCCGGAAGTTCGGGCTCTTCCCCAAACCCTGACATTTTAAAATTTGCGCCAAGTCGGTTCCGCCCCGACATCTCTGCGTTTGAAAACAGCGCTCTGCTATGAGCTATTATGCGCGTAAAATTTGCCCTGTGTAAACTGAACTCTAAGTACGCAAAGCGGCTTCAGCCGCCTAACTCTTTTCTGAGTTTTTTTCTTGCACGCTGAACAGCGTTGTCAACGGATTTTTCGGATATGCTAAGCTCTGCGGCGGTCTCGCGGTAGCTGCGCCCTGCCATACAGCTTGTCAGCACCGATCTTTCAAGCGGCGTAAGGCATTTTTTCATTGCCACATACAGCCGTTCAAAAAGCTCGCGCCTTTCATATTCCTCTGCGGAGGAATCATCGGCGATATCCTCCGAAGAGGTCTGTGCGTCTATGGGACTGTTGCGCTTTAAAGCGGAAAGCATTTTGGAGCGCGCGCACAGCAGCAAATAGCCGCGCAGCGAGCTTTTTTGCGGGTCGAAACTTTTTATCGCAGAAAGTGCGCCGAGCAGTCCCTCCTGAAGCAGATCGTCCGAGATCGGCGGAGATATGCTCAGCGAAGCGGCGCGGATAGACGGCAGTACCCGTCTGATAATTTCAGCGGCAGCTTCGGGGTCGCTTTTAGCGGCAGCGGCGAGAGTTTCATCATCCATATCGGCATATTCTGTTGAGTATTCGGGCATAGCCATTGACACATCGCTTCCGTTTTTTTAAGAAAATTCAGAGCAATATTTGCAATAAACGCCATTTAAATATCCACCCTTATGCAAGCCGAATATCAAACGTCGTTTAATATAGAATAACATAGTAAAAGAAAAAAGTCAAGCAATTTTCAAAATTTCTTTAACAAATCGTCATTTTTGCGGATTTTTTCTTAATAAATAATGCAATTTGTACAATAAAATTTACGATCTGCCCGCGTTTCTTTGGTAAGAGTATACGCCAATAAAAAAGCGCCGTAAAAACGACGCTTTTCAAAATCATATTATTCATTATCAACAAAGGTAAACCTCTTGACCGCCCCACATCGGGACATAATAAGTAACGACCCCCTCGGCTTATTAAGCCCACCTGTCAGTCCGCCGCGGCGTAGAGTTGCCTTGCGTTGGCGAAGATGTTGCCGCCCGAACAGTCTATGGCGACTATAAGCGGGAAATCCTCAAAGACAAGTCTTTTTACCGACTCGCAGCCGAGATCGTCAAAGGCGATAACGTCACACTGCTTTATGCAGCTTGCCGCAAGTGCGCCGCAGCCGCCGACAGCGCAGAGATATACCGCGCCGTTGCGCCTTATGGCTTCGCAGACCTCCTCCGAACGCTCGCCCTTGCCTATCATTGCGACAAGCCCTTTGTCAAGAAATTCGGGCGCAAATCTATCCATTCTGCCGCTCGTGGTCGGTCCGCAGGAGCCTATGGGCATACCTTCGGGCGCAGGTGTAGGACCTGCGTAATAGATGACCGCGTCTTTCAGTTCATAGGGCAGCGGTTCGCCCTCGTCCATAAGCTTTTTTATGCGTTTATGCGCAGCATCACGCGATGTATACGCCACCCCGCTGAGCAGTATCTTATCCCCTGCTTTAAGCTTCGGCGCTTGAGCGCGCAGCTGCGAGGTGTCAAGTCTGACAGTTTCGCTCAACGTCATTCGCCTTCTACGAGTTCAAGACCCTCATCTACAAGATCTCTCGCTTCATTAGCCATTCTCATGCTGGTAATGCCGAATTCATTAAGCTGACCGAGCAGCTCGGTGACAGTCCTGTTAAGTCCGTCAAACTGATCCTTAACGCCCTTCTTAAGTTCCATATTCTTCTGCTTGATGATAGCCGCTTCGTTCTTTGCGTCTGTAAGCACTTTGGCTGCTTTTGCTTCCGCTTCCGAGGTGACTTTTGCAGCTTCCGCCTTGGCAGTAGAGGTTATGTTGTTTGCGCTCTCGTTAGCCGCCTGCATGGTATGATTTGCTTCTTCCTGAGCCTTGGTGACGGTAGCCTGCGCCTGTGCGTTAGCTTCGTCAACGATCTGGTTAGCCTGTGCTTCGGCTTCGTCAGTGACTTCCTTAGCCCTCTTCTTAGCGTCAGCGGCAAGCCTGTTAGCCGTATTCTGCGCTTCGGCAAATACCGCGCCGAAATCGAACGAAGGAGCGGCGGGCGAAGAGTTTGCAGCAGCAGCCTGAGCCTCCTGCTTAGCCTTTTCAAGCTCTTCTTTAAGATTCTCTATTTCCTCTGTCTGGGAAGCGATAGTAGCGTCCTTTTCGGTGATCTGCTGTTCATAATCGGCAATGCGCATATTCATAGAATCGGTTGAAGCCATAAGTTCTGCGACCTTGTTCTTAGCCTCTTCGACCTTCTTTTCAAGTTCAGCCTTGCCCTCGAAATCGCCCTTGCCCGAGCCGCCGTTAGCGGCAGCCTTTTCAAGTCTTTCGTTAGTTTCTTCAAGGTCTTTTACCTTATTTTCAAGATTATAGATCTTTGAGTTAAGATCATCTACATAAGCAAGAACGTCCTGCTTATCAAATCCGCCCATACGGACAGTTCTCAAATAACCGTTATTAGCCATAATTTTATTCCTCCCGAAAGAAAATTAATAATTATACAATATTATTATACTATATTTCGCTGACATTTTCAACCGCAAAAAATATTTTTTAAAAAGTTCATTGCTTTACACAATTTTCAAAAGAATTTTTTGTTGATTATAACAACATTATTGCAGCCCGCAGTGAATATCCATTCGCCGAAGATATTGACCCGCCCACGGAAATCAATTTTTACAAAATCAATCTCTTAAAACAAGATTTTTAGAAACAGGAATCGAGAAAAAGTTTGTAAAGCGGACTAATATTTTACGTCTGAGCCGCAGGCGCCACCCGTCTGAACGAAGTTCAGACCTCTAACCTCTTACATCTTAAAAGCAAGCGCTATTATTTTTAATAGTGCGGCGTTCTAACTTCTGGAAATCAAAAATTGATTTCCGTGCCGCCCGCCTTATTTCATCATCTTTTTAAGAGCCTCTTTAGTACCCAGTACCAGAAGCTTTTCGTCAGCCGTAAAACGGTGGTCGGGCGCGGGGAGCGCGTCAAACTGCGTTTCGTACTTTATCGCCAGGACGTTTATATTAAACTTTTGTCTGATATTTTTTTCGATTATGGTCTTGCCTACCCAGCTTTCGGGTACGCTTATCTCATAAATGGCGTAGTCGTCACTAAGTTTGAAATAATCGAAAACGCCTGCCGAACCAAAACGTATGGCAAACCGCTCGGCGGTCTCGCGTTCAGCGTAGATGACCTCGTCAGCGCCGTTGCGCAGCAGGAATTTCTTGTGTATATCGCGGTTGGCACGCGCAAAGACATACTTTGCGCCCATTTCCTTCAGCAGACAGGTAGTCTCGAGCGAACTCTGGAAATTATCGCCGATAGCGACTATGCAGACATCAAAATTATTAACGCCGAGCTCCTCCACGAACTGCGGGTCGGTAGCGTCGCCTATCTGTGCGTCGGTGACATATTTGAGCGCGGAATTGACCCTGTCCTCGTTTATGTCTATCGCAAGCACCTCGTTGCCCTGTTTGGTCAGCGATTTAGCCATATGCTTACCGAACCTTCCGAGTCCGACTATAAGAAACGATCTTGCCATTTTTATCATTCTCCTTTTCGATCATCCTATCATGATCTTTTCTTCGGGAAGCTGTATCTTTGAAGCAGTTCTGTTTGAGAAAGAAACGATAAACGAGATACCGCCTATCCTTCCGAAGAACATTATAAGCGTAATAAGCGTTTCGGACAAGGGCGACAGACCCGCCGTTATGCCCATTGAAAGACCGCACGAACTTATTGCCGAAACGACCTCAAACACCACGGGCAGCAGATCCAGCCCGTCCGCAGCTGAAATAACAAGCGCGGAGCTTATGACGACCATAAGGTAAAGGGTAGTAACGCAGCTTGCGTTCCTTACCGCGCCGTCATCTATACGTCTGCCGAAACATTCAACGCTGCGGCGTTTTCTGAAAACGCTGACAATGGTAAGCACCATTACCGCAAAGGTGGTGGTCTTTATGCCGCAAGCCGTCGAACCCGGCGAACCGCCGACAAACATAAAAACGATAAGCATGAGCAGCGTTGCGGGGCGCAAAATATTCATATCCATAGGGGCGAAGCCCGCGTCCCTGCCCGAAGTAACGAGCATTGAAGAAATAAGCAGTTTATCGCCGCCGCTGCCTGCGCCGCTCAGCGAATTATTCCATTCAAGCGCAGCCATTTCGGCAACGCCGAAGATATAGAAAATAATAGTTATCACAATAACGATCTTGCTTTGCAGGCGGTATTTTTTAAAATGCCATTTATGCACGACAACGTCCTCCCAGGTGATAAACCCGATACCGCCGATAGTGAGGAGTATTATAAGGGTGATATTCAGCAGAGGGTCGCTCGCGGCGGTCGCAAGTGAACTTCCCGGTTCAAAGTAACCCATAAGGTCTACTCCGGCGGTACAGAACGCCGAAACGGAGTGGAACAGGGCGAAGAAGATACCCATGCCGACGCCGAGCCTCGGCACATAGAAAAAGCAGAGCGCGACAGTGCCGAGCAGTTCGATAATGATAGTACCTTTAAGGATAAACCTTGTTATCTTGACAACGCCGCCGCCGCTGATAGCGGAGATAGACTCTCTCATAGTAACGCGCTGTTTAAGTCCTATCTTGCGGCTTGTAAAGGAAAGTGCGAAGATAGTCATAGACATAAAACCGATACCGCCTATCTGTATAACGATAAGCAGCACGATCTGTCCGAAAAACGACCAATGCGAATATGTATCGAACATTACCAGACCGGTACCGCTGAGCGCGGAGGTCGCGGTAAAAATGCAGTGTCCGTATGCGGTAGGTTCGCCTGTACGCGAGCTGACGGGCAGCATTAGTACCGCCGCACTGACGAGGATAACGAGCGAATAGCCGAGCATAAGTATCTGCGTAAATGAAAGTTTCTTAAACAATTCCTTCATTTTTTCCATAATGATCCTTACTCTTTTCCGCGAAACAATTTCGTACCTTATATTATAGCACTGTGCGAGAAGAATGTCAAGGCTTTAAAAAACAAAACATGGAAAGAAGTTAGAACGCTCCGCTCTTAAGAGGTAAGAGTCTGAACTTCGTTCAGGGTCTGAACAAAGTTCAGACGATTAGACAAGGTGGCGCCTACGGCGCGAATTTTAAAAACACCCGAAAAATATCGGTGGAGCCGACTTTGCGTCCCTCTTCTCCCGTGGGAAGGCAATATAAATTTTAAAACAAAATTCATTGTTTATACATGACAATATACAACGAATGTGCTATAATCTAAGTTGTAAAAATCAACCTAATTTTTGCCCTTTATCCTGCCGAAAGGAGTACGCGCTGTGAATGATGAGCTTTATAATTCGTTTTCTCTGCTCGTTATGAGCAATCATAGGTATATGAATAAGCTGTTCGGCATAGCGCTCGATGGTCCGGAACTCAATCCCGCTTCACTGCTCTGCCTTATGATGATAAGTATGAACAGCGGCGGACTCAGCGCGGGTAAATTGTGCGAGATCTGCTGCTTTGACAAGGCGCTGGTCTCGCGTACCTTTAAGGAACTTGAAAGATCGGGATATATCGTAAGGAATCCTAAGGATAAGGAGCTTCAGCGCGGTTATCGAATGGTGCTTACCCAAAAAGGTACACAGACAGCCGACTGCGCCCGGGCGCGTATACATGAATTCTGGTCGGTGACTACCGATAATATACCCGAAGCCGAACTAAGGGCTTTTTATGATACGTCCTTGAAGCTGTCGCTTAATATGCGCGAATTTGTCAAGAGGGCGATAAAGCAGAAAAATTAATAATGAATAAATTTATTTAACGGGAGGTATGTTTAAGAATATGCTTGAGCTGAAAAATATCGTAAAGGATTATCCCGCGGGCGACGGCGTGGTACACGCGCTGCGCGGTGTGGATATAAGATTCCGCAAAAGTGAATTTGTGTCCATACTCGGACCTTCGGGCTGCGGCAAGACTACCATGCTCAATATAATCGGCGGTCTTGACCAGTACACTCAGGGAGATCTTGTGATAAACGGCAGATCTACAAAGGATTTTAAAGACCGCGACTGGGACTCCTACCGCAATCACTCTATAGGCTTTGTCTTCCAAAGCTATAACCTTATCCCTCATCAGACAGTGCTCCAGAACGTTGAACTTGCGCTCACACTTTCGGGTGTATCGAGGGCGGAACGGCGCGAACGCGCTAAAAAAGCGCTCGAGGACGTGGGACTTTCCTCTCAGCTTAACAAAAAGCCGAGCGAAATGAGCGGCGGTCAGATGCAGCGTGTCGCAATAGCCCGCGCACTTGTAAATGACCCCGATATAATCCTTGCGGACGAACCTACCGGCGCGCTTGATACTACAACGAGCGTTCAGGTTATGGAGATATTAAAGGAGATCTCCAAGGATAAGCTCATTATAATGGTCACCCATAACCCCGACCTTGCGGATAAATATTCCTCCCGTATAATCAAAGTGCTTGACGGTGAGATAACCGATGACTCCGCACCGCTTTCGGAGGAAGAATATATCGCGGAAAGCCAAGCCGACCGGAAGCTTATAGAGGAAACGAAGAATAAAAAGATCAAAATGCCCTCTATGAAGTTCTCTACCGCCTTTTCGCTTTCGCTTAAAAATCTGCTGACTAAAAAGGGCAGGACTATGCTCACCTCGTTTGCGGGCAGCATAGGCATAATCGGTATCGCGCTGATACTCGCGCTCTCGCAGGGCTTTACCAATTATATAGACGAGGTGCAGGAAAACGCCCTTTCATCATATCCGCTGACTATTGAAGCAAAAGTAATGGATATGAGTTCGCTGTTTGAAACAATGCTCGGTCAGGGAAAATCCGCAAAGGATCACGAAAAGGACGCGGTTTATTCCAAACCGATATTCTATGACCTTGTAAACGCTATGAGCAGTTCCAACCAGAGCGAGAACGATCTGAAAAGTTTTAAGCAGTGGATAGATTCTCAGCGCAAGGACGAGGACAGCGAACTGCATAACGCGATAAGCGGCGTGCAGTATTCATATAGCCTCGATATGCTCGTTTACACCAAAAGCGTTGACGGCGATATTATCCTCTCAGACCCGAACGTGCTTATGCAGGACATTATGAAAGAAGCAATGGGCGTGGATATGTCGGGCATGATAGGCGCAAGAGATGAATATATGAGCAATGCGGGATTCGGCTCAATGTTCTCAACGGGTGTAACGCTCTGGCAGGAAATGCTGCCCAATGAGGACGGCACGCTCGTAAGCGACCTGCTTAAAGAACAGTATGATGTAGTTTACGGTGAATGGCCTGATGAATACAACGAAATAGTCCTTGTAGTCGACAGAGAAAACGAACTGGACGACCTTACGCTTTTTGCCCTCGGTCTTGAATCGCGCGACCAGATGATGGATCTTATGGACGCTGCGATAAACCAAGATGAAGCCGAAGCGCAGCTGCAAAGCTGGAGCTATGAGGACATATGCAATATGCAGTTCCGCACCGTGCTTAATTCCGACTGCTACAGCTATGACCCTTCGACCGAAACATATGTGGATATGCGCGAATCGGACACGGGTATGAAATACCTTTACGACAACGGCATAGACCTTAAAGTAACGGGAATAATCCGCCCGAACGAGGACGCCGATTCCACCATGCTGGTAGGCTCTATAGGCTACACGAGCGCGCTTACCGATTATGTAATAAGCAATTCTCAGGATTCCGAAGCTATAAAAGCACAGCTTGACAATGAGGAAACGGATATTTTCACGGGACTTCCCTTCAAGACGGACGACGACGAACTTGACGACGCGCAGAAGGCGGCAAAATTCAGAGAATATATCGCGGGACTTGACGAGAACAAAAAGGCGGAAGCCTATGCCGCGATAATGAGCCTGCCCACACAAGAAGAGATAGACGCGGCGATCGCGCAGTACACGCAGAACATGACCCGCGAGGAAATGCAGGCGGCTGTCATGCAGGGCATAAGCCAGCAGGTGACTATGGACGAAGATATGCTCAACGAATATATCTCGTCAATGACTGATGAAGAGTTCAACGAAATGTTCGCGCAGGCGATAGGCGAGCAGATAAAGGCGCAGAAGGCGCAGGCTATCGCCGAGCAGACCGCCGAAATGAGCGCGGCGGACATTGCAGCCGCCCTTGACGCGGCAGCCGCAGGCTTTACGGACGAGCAATGCACGCTGTATTATGACGAGATAGTTCCGCAGGAATATTCCGACAGCAGCTATGAAAGCAACCTCACCAAACTCGGCTGTGTGGATCTTGACACTCCCTCGTCAATAAACATTTACGCTTCGACATTTGAAAATAAAGACATTATAACCGACGCGATAGAAAAATACAACAATAACGCCGAGGAGGAAAAGAAGATAACCTACACCGACTATATCGGCATAATGATGTCCTCCATGACAACTATCATAAACGCCATTACATATGCGCTCATCTCCTTTGTAGCCATATCGCTGGTAGTTTCCTCGATAATGATAGGCGTTATCACGCTGATATCCGTTCAGGAGCGCACAAAGGAAATAGGCATACTCCGTGCGATAGGCGCATCAAAGCACGACGTTTCAAGTATGTTCAACGCCGAGACCATGATAATCGGATTTACCTCGGGTCTGCTCGGCATAATCGTGACATACCTGCTGTGCATACCCGCTGATATGCTTATCCACCATGCCACGGGCATAAACAACCTGAGTACGCACCTGCCGATAGCCGCCGCGGTGATACTCATTGTCATCAGCGTCCTGCTGACGCTGTTCTCGGGACTTATCCCGTCGCGCAGTGCGGCTAAGAAAGACCCCGTTGTCGCATTAAGAACGGAATAACGGCGGCATTTAAACCTGCTATCCCCACACACATAATAATATCCCCTAAAACCTTCCGCACAGCTTTTAAACAGGCTGTGCGGAGGGTTTTTTAGCACGAAGTTTTTTTGTGCCGCAAATCAAAGATATTCTCTTACATTCATGCGAAGTTCTTCTTCGCTCTTTATAACCCGCTTAGTCAGGCGCACGACAGACGGGTCTGCCCCGCCGTACTGGTTCATATAACGATAGAGATTCTTTATACCCATATTGCAGCCGTCCGTGATAAGTTCTGCGGCGGTGCTGTCGGTTTTTTCCGCAGCCATTTTGATATTTGTTTTCATCCAACTCATTGCCTTGGCGGCAGGGTGCGGCTCTTTGGTATCGCTGCCGTATTGCAGCAGCATTTTATGCGCCTCGTCGCCAAGTTCGTCATGCTCGTCCTTTGCGGCGTTGATAACGCCGCGCAGCTGCTCGTTCTGTATGTCTGTTATAAGTTCGTGAAGCGTTGACGCTCCCATTTGTATACCCGCGTTGGTTTCTTTAAGAAGTTCCACGGAATCCTGTTTATCGCTCACGATCTGATCGCTTCCTTTCCGTTTAAGATAAAATTATCCTTCCCCCTTTTTAAGCCGTTTATACATGATACTAAAACGCAGTATCCGCTTCGGAACATTACGCTCCTCGGCGGATACTGCGCTATAATTTATAAGTGGGATGGGCTGTTAGAGGTTAGAGGCTGAGCGGAGCTCAGGGCTTGAGCTTTGCTCAAGCCATAAGAGGTAAGAAGTTAGATGTTAGAATTAGATTTTGAACTTTGCTCAAAATCCGAACGGAGCGCGGGGTCGGGGGGCAGTAAAATGTTTTACATTTCCCCGACCCGTTAAAATGTCAGATGTAAGAGGTTTTTGTCCGGGGTTTAGCCGAACTCTCGGGGGCAGGGGGTTGCAGCTCCGTTCGTCCTATTATTATAAGAGGTAAGCGTTTGAAATCAAATTATTCTTCGTCCTGAAGAGCGTCATAGCCTTGTGCGCCCGTGCGGACTCTTACTACGTCCTCAACATCGTAGATAAATATCTTTCCGTCGCCGACATTGCCGGTATAAAGCGATTTTCTCGCCGTATTTACGACCGTGTTGACGGGTATCTTGCTTACTACTATCTCCGCTTTTATCTTCGGGTGGAGTTTGGGCGTGATCTTTGCACCTCTGTAATAGTGCGTCTGGCGTTTGAGTGCGCCGCAGCCCTGAACGTTGGTAACGGTTATACCCGTTATGTCGATAGCTTCCATTGCCGAGATAAACTCGCCGAGTTTTTCTTCTCTGAATACCGCGACCAGCTTGGTGAGCTTGTCGGGATTATCCTTGTTGAGCGCGTAGTTCTTTACGGGTACAGCCGTGTCGATATCTTCAAGACCCTTTATCTCCTCGGGGTCGTACTCGATAGCTTCATTGAGCATTGCAAATCCGCTGTAAGCGGTAAGCAGACCATGTTCTGTGATATCCAGACCCTTGATCTCCTCTTCTTTGGAGGCTCTCAGACCGATAGTCTTCTTTATGATAAAGAATGTAAGGCTTATCGTTGCGGCAGTCCATGCAAGTATCGCAAGAGCGCCTATGCTCTGATAAGCAAGCTGTCCGAATCCGCCGCCGTAGAAAACTCCCGTGGTGGTATCGAAAAGTCCGCAGGCGAGAGTTCCCCAAAGACCGTTGCAGAAGTGAACGGCTACCGCGCCGACAGGGTCGTCAACGTGAAGAACGTTATCGGTGAACCATACGCCGAATACTACCAGTACGCCCGAAACAGCGCCGATAGCAGTCGCGCCTGCCGCGTCAACGACATCACAGGGGGCGGTTATAGCCACAAGTCCCGCAAGCGAAGCGTTAAGGCACATAGAAACATCGGGTTTGCCGTATTTTATCCATGTGAATATCATGCAGACCAAAGTAGCTACGGCAGGAGCTATAGTAGTGGTGGTAAGGATATCCGCAAGCTGTTTTGCAGAGGAAGCAGCCGCGCCGTTAAAGCCGTACCATGCGAACCAGAGGATGAACACGCCCAGAGCGCCTATCGTGATAGAATGTCCGGGGAAGGCGTTGACCTGAATTACCTTGCCGTCCTTATCTCTCTTATATTTTCCGAGACGAGGACCTAAGATAGCCGCGCCTATCAGCGCCGAAAGACCGCCGACCATGTGTATCAGTGCGCTGCCTGCAAAGTCATGGAACACAACGCCGAAGCGTTCCTGGGTAAGCCAGCCGCCGCCCCATGCCCAGTGAGCTTCTATGGGGTAGATGACCGCCGAAATTACAGCCGAATATACGCAGTAGGAAAGAAATTTAGTTCTTTCAGCCATTGCGCCCGAAACGATAGTTGCCGTTGTCGCGCAGAACACAAGGTTAAAGAAAAATGCGAAGGTGTCCGTACCCGAAAAATCGGTAAAGATAGTTTCGGTAGGCTTGCCGATAAATCCGCCGAGGTCGGTTCCGTAGATAAGTCCGAAACCGAGCGGCAGGAACACCGCTGTGCCTATACAGAAATCCATAAGGTTCTTCATAATAATGTTACCCGCGTTCTTTGCACGGGTGAAGCCCGCTTCGACCATTGCGAAACCGCACTGCATGAAGAAAACGAGCATTGCTCCGACCAGATACCAGACGCCGTGTGAACCTATCAACTCGTTCATTACGTCCGTTACCGTTAAGTCGTTCATAAGATCATATCCTTTCCTTAAAAAACTCGCGGCAGTTATTTTACCGCAAAAAAATGTGCGCCTGCTGCTTAAAGAGAAAAGCCTTTGCTCTCCTCAGCCTTTGCAGCGGCGCACATCATTGTGCAATATTAAATTAGGTAATTATGGGATCAGGTGTAGAAAAGTATCTGCGAATAGGTCGGATACGGCCAGTATTTTTCGCCGCAGAGCGATTCCATCTGATCGGCGGGAGCGCGAAGCTGTCCCATTTTTTCAAGTATCACATCGTGATAATATCTTGCCTGCTCTTCGGTAGTCTTGATATCGGCAGCGGCAGCTTCGGCTTCTTCCAGTTCGCCCAGAGCCTTATATGTGGCGGCTGCAAGCGACGAAAGGCGTGTAACAAGTTCCTTTTCGACCGTCAGGTCTGCGCCGAGCGCACCTGCCGTAGACGCCGTTTCGCTCAGATCCTTGATATAGGTCATTACGGCGGGAAGAATATCCTTCTTTGCCATGTCTATCATGGTACGCGCTTCTATATTAACGATCTTGACATACTCCTCAAGCAGTATCTCTACTCTCGATTCAAGTTCTACCTTGGTATAAACGCCGTGCTTTGAAAGCACCTCAACGTTTTTATCCGCAAGGTATACGGGAACTGCGTCGGGAGTCGAACGAAGGTTGAGCAGTCCTCTCTTCTCGGCTTCTTCGGGCCATTCGTCGGAATAACCGTTGCCGTTGAAGATTATATTCTTATTCTGCGAGATAGTTTCTTTGATAAGCGAATCGAGCGCGGCGTGGAAGTTGTCAGCCTTGGAAAGTTTTTCATAGAACTGATCGAGCACTTCGGCAACGATAGTGTTAAGTATCGTCATAGGACCTGCGCAGGAAAGCTTTGAACCGGGCATTCTGAACTCGAATTTATTACCCGTAAAGGCAAACGGCGAGGTCCTGTTTCTGTCGGTGGTATCCCTCGGGAAGGTCGGCAGAACGTCAACGCCTATTTCCATCTGCGTTTTAGCCTTGCCCTCATATTTATGTCCTTCGGCAAGAGAATCGAGTATCTCGGTCAGCTCGTCGCCGAGGAAGATAGAGATTATCGCGGGAGGGGCTTCATTCGCACCCAGACGGTGGTCGTTGCCCGCGGAGGCTACCGACGCACGGAGCAGATCCTGATAATCGTTGACCGCTTTGATAACGGCAACAAGGAAGGTGAGGAACTGTGCGTTCTCGGCGGGGGTAGTACCCCGGTCAAGCAGATTTACGCCCGTGTTGGTCGAGATAGACCAGTTATTGTGCTTGCCCGAACCGTTTACACCTGCAAAGGGCTTTTCATGCAGCAGGCACTTAAAGCCGTGCTTTCTTGCGGTGCGCTTCATTATCTCCATAGTAAGCTGGTTATGGTCGGTAGCGATATTTGTGGTATTGAAGATAGGCGCAAGTTCATGCTGCGAGGGAGCGACCTCGTTATGCTTGGTCTTGGCGCAGATGCCGAGTTTCCACAGCTGCTCGTCAAGATCCTCCATATAAGCGTTTACTCTTGTCTTTATAGTACCAAAGTAATGATCCTCAAGTTCCTGACCCTTGGGTGCGGGTGCGCCGAACAGCGTTCTGCCGGTAAGTATGATATCCTTTCTCTTTGCCGCCATAGGTCTGTCGATAAGGAAGTACTCCTGCTCCGGACCTACGTTAGCGGTAACTCTGGTAACATCATCACAGCCGAAGAGTTTGAGCAGTCTGACCGCCGACTTGTCAAGCGCTTCCATAGAGCGCAGCAGCGGTGTTTTCTTATCGAGCGCTTCGCCCGTATATGAGCAGAAAGCGGTAGGTATGCAAAGGCTCTTGCCTTTTATAAAAGCGTATGAGGTAGGATCCCAAGCGGTGTATCCGCGTGCTTCAAATGTAGCGCGAAGTCCGCCCGACGGGAAAGAAGATGCGTCAGGCTCGCCCTTGATAAGCTCTTTACCCGAAAATTCCATTATGACCTTGCCGTCACCGATAGGCGAGATAAAGCTGTCATGTTTTTCGGCGGTTATTCCCGTCATCGGCTGGAACCAGTGAGTGTAATGGGTACAGCCCTTTTCGACCGCCCAATCCTTCATTGCCGCAGCGACAACGTTCGCAACATCTATATCGAGCGGCTTGCCCGACTGAATGGTTTTTTTCAGCGACTTATAAGTTGACTTTGGGAGCCGCTGCTGCATAACGTTTTCATCAAACACGTCTGTTCCGAAGATCTCAGGGATATTCATAAGACCAATTCCTCCTAAATAAAATTACGATCTGCCTTTTTTTAGGCATCCGAAAAATTTTGACAAATAAAAAAAGGCACTGCGAACGTATAAGAAGAACGTCCACAGCGCCATTGCTGTTTACAATTAACAGTATACACGAAAAACTCAATATTGTCAAGCGGTTTTTACTCGTTTTTATAAATTTCGGCATTTTAACAAACCTCGGCTCGGGAAGTTAAAAATCTTTTGTGCAGTTTAATTTTTTTGATCTTTTTTGATAACTCGGAGTTCATATTATAGTAATAATATCATTTTTTAGCGCGGCTATTATATGTTTTCTCCCCCGTCACGAAACATTTTTATCCCTGTCGGAGGATATAAGTTCAACGTCTACGGTGGGCTTGTTGTCCTTTTTCTGACCGTCATCTATCGCGGGCAGCGTTATGAGCACCGTCGTGCCTACTCCCTCTTCGCTGTTGATGGTCAGCGTGCCGCCGTGCCGCGTTATTATCTCATCTGCGACCGCAAGTCCTATGCCCGAACCGCGCCGCGTGTGATTCGCTTTGAAAAATTTGGTCTTTACCTTCGGCAGATCCTCTTTGGATATGCCTATGCCCGTATCCGAAACAAGTATACATATATCCCCGTTTTCCTCATATGCTTCCACCGATACCGTACCGCCCTTGTCCGAATATTTTATCGCATTGTCCACAATGTTTATGAAAACCTGCCGCAGGCGGTTTTTATCACCGTAAACAAAGGGAAGCATGGTCGGCTCGTAGTAATCGAGCGTTATGCCGAGCGCACGGGCGCGTTCCTGATAGATAAGCACCGTTTCGCCAAGTTCCGCCAAAATATCTATGGTATCCATTTTCAGCGACAGACGGTTGTCCTGTATACGCGAAAAGTCGAGCAGTTCTTCTACCATCTGCGAAAGCCGCTCCGTTTCGCTCGTTATGACCCGCATACCCTTTTTAAAGGTCTCGGGATCGTCAATAGCGGTCAGCGTTTCGCTCCAGCCCTTTATCGCGGTAAGCGGGGTGCGCAGTTCGTGCGAAACGGACGAGATAAACTCGTTTTTCATAGCCTCGGTGTTGGAAAGCTCCTGCGCCATATAGTTTATGGAATCGCAGAGATCGCCAAGTTCGTCGTCGCCGTTTTTTTCTATCCTTTCGCTGAAATCCCCCTTGGCTATCTTCCGCGCTATCTCTCCGATCTTTATTACGGGGTAGACGATAGAGCGCACGAAAAATCTTCCCGAAAGATATATCAGCATTATTATCAGTACAAACAAAAAGGACATACCGACGATAAGTATAAATATCTGGTGGTCGATATTCTTCATGGAGGATACCATTCTCAGCGCCTTGTATTCACAGCCGCTAAGAGAGATCATGGACGTTACGGCTATCACCTTTTCGCCGTCTGCCAGATCGAATATCGCATAGGCTATGCCGTCCTCGGCATTCTGCGCCTGCACATAATCGTCCGAACCCATATCCTGTGACGGCGAAAATCCCGACGAGGTTATATCGACCTTATCGTCCGCGCTTATCGCCATAAGCTCTATCTGTTCTTTATCCTCATAGCCTTCGACTATCTGGCGTATCCTTGCCGAATAGTTGACAGCAGAGCCTTCCTCGCCGTTTTCGAGCGAACCTGTCACGATATTCATACGCGATAAAAGATACTGCCTTGCCGAACTGTAATAATAATTCTTTATAGTCGCTCCGAGCAGTATGCCTATTATCACAAGGGCGGTGATAAGCACGGCAAGATTGTTTCTCAGCCAGTGGGTAAGGATACTCTGCCGCCCGAACCGGTTCTTTGCCGCGTCCGCACTGATGTCGGCAGCAAGCTTATTTTTTTTTGACATTATTTTTATTCTATCCTTTTATTATCACGGAAATTAATTTGGAAGTATAATATTTCTGTTTCCTCCCCCGCCTGCGGCGGGGAGGAAAAATGTATTTAACTATCCTTTTAATCCCGCAAGAAGTTCAGTCTCTTTCTCTGACTTCTTACGGTCTGAGCGAAGCTCAGACTCTAACTTCTAATTATCAGCCTGCCGCCCATTTATATCCGAAGCCCCATATAGTGAGTATATATCTCGGATTGGACGGCTCGTCCTCTATCTTCATTCTTATCCTTCGGATATTTACGTCAACTATCTTATCATCACCGTAATAGCTTTCTCCCCATATGTGGTTGAGAATACTGCTGCGGTCGAGAGCGGTGTTCTGGTTTTTGAAGAAGTATTCCATTATCTGGTATTCCACCTGAGTAAGGTCTATCTGTTCGCCGTTTTTAAAGACCGTGCGGCTTTTAAGATTGAGCGTAAACGGTCCGCTGGTTATCACAGAGGACGCTTCGGTCTTTGAATGTACCATGCTCACCCTGCGGCATACCGCGTCAACACGCGCTATAAGTTCTGAAATGGAAAACGGCTTTGTGATATAATCGTCCGCGCCCATCATCAGCGAGGATATCTTATCCATTTCCTGCGATTTTGCCGAAAGCATTATAATGCCGATAGTCTGGCTTTTTTCGCGTATCCTTTTGCAGACCTGTACGCCGTCTATGCCGGGCAGCATTATATCGAGCAGGGCAACGTCAAAGCCCTCCTCCTGATCCTCAAATTCCTTCAAGGCGTCCTCGCCGTTATCAACGCAGACGACATCATAGCCGCTCCTGTTAAGATTTATGACCACGAAGTCGCGTATAGATTCCTCGTCCTCGCATACAAGCACCTTTTTGTTCATATCAATTTGTTCCTCCCTGTTAATAATTAAGCGGATAAAAATTATTCTGGACCTCATCTATTGTTAGTATCATTTGTTCTCTCATATTTGTGGGGAGTTTTACGAGGTAATCTATCTGTCCGCGCGAGGCGATTAGCGTATAGCCGTCGTAAAGATACTCCTCCGATTCGTTTTTGGTGACCGTCTTTATTCGCATAAGCTCGGTCATCTGGGCGTTTATATCGCCCGCATATTTATAGAACACCGTTTCCTCGGTCTCGTTATCCGGTTTAACGGTAACGGCATCGTTCCACCTTGACGGGAACGCCATCATATACCCTTCGGTAACATTATAATACCCCGAAAGTTTTTGTTCAAGTTCATAAAAATCCTTATACTGGCTCCATGTCGTACGGAACACCTGTTCTTCGGCGACCGCGTTTTCATAGCCGAGCATAGGCTTTGCGGAGGGTATCTCATAAACGCCGTCATTATCGAGGTCGGCGCATGAATAACCCACAGGGCGGGTACAAAGCGGCAGCATTTTTTCCGAGCGAAGCTTAACGGGCGCTTGAAGTCCCGAATAGCGGTAAAAAATTATCTCGGTGCGCAGCATTCCGTCAGAATTTATCTCATCAATATAAACGGCGGGATCGCCGTTAGAAAGAATACCGCTGAAAGCGCGTACATAGCTTGTAACACCGTCGCACAGCTCCGTGCCGTCGTCCTTTATTATCTCACCGTCGGCAACGCTCAGCAGGTAAGCGCGGGAAGTGACTGCCCCCGTTTCGGGGTCAGCATTTTTCTGAACGGTGATAAGTTCGTCCGTTCCGTCCGAATCTATATCTATCGCTTCGAGCAGCGAATAGCTGTCAGTACCGATACGCTGAAAGCCCTTTGCCGAATAGGTATATATTTCAAGGTTATTTTCACCCGCAGGGTTCTGATAACCGACAAGGATATCCATTTCGCCGTCCTTGCTCATAGGCGAGATTATCACCTGATCTATTTCCGTACCCGCGCCCGCAAGTTCCTTTACCGAATACCACTCGCCCTCTTCATTTTTATCGAGCAGGTTCATTCGTATACCGTCGCTTTCAGCCGAGGAATACTCATAAAAAACGAGCGCCTCCTCGGTAGGTTCACCGTCGATATCGGCGATAACGTAAGCCGAGCGGTTAGAGCCGCTGCGGGGATATTTAAGTGTTATCCCGCGTCCCACCGCCGAAATAAGAGCCTCGTGTATCTGCGTCTGTTCTTCGGTGAGCTTAGGTGCGGCGAGCAGGTCATCAATAGAGAAATTCAGCCCCGAGCAGCCGCTGAGCACAAGTGCAGCGACAGGCAAAGCAAGCAGCCTTTTGACATTCACAGTGCGAAACTCCTTTCCGTTAAGATGTGTTATCCCGATATTTTTATTTTATCACATTAATTCGGATAAGTCAATCCCCTTTCTAAGGGTTATTTAGAAGTTAGAACGCCGCACTATTAAAAATAATAGCGCTTGCTCTTAAGATGTAAGAGGTTAGACAATGAGGCGCCTACGGCGCGAATTTTAAAAGGTACGCCGCTAAAGCGGCGGGATTTTAAAACCTCTCTAAATCCCGCCTTTCAGGAGGGGGCAGCGCGTCTTCTCAAAATGGATAAATGAGTAAAGTAGAATATCTAATTAAAGTAAAATAATTCTATTAAAAAAAGTAAAATTGTACGCAGTCATGAAAATAGATCCTCAAAAGTTGGTGAACAGAAGCTGTGGAAGTTTTGCGGTTTCGGGTCTGAGCATAGCTCAGACGGCGAAAGTTGAGGTCTTCGACCTCGGTCTGAGCTACGCTCAGACAGAAAACATTCAAGGGCGGACGCCACAACGTAAAAGTCACATCAAAAGAAAAGGTCCGCCCCATTGACATATGGGACTTAAAGTGATATAATATATTCAACACAAAAATAAATCGAACCGGAGTAATGCTGTTATGATAATAGATTTTCACACTCATGCTTTTAATCCTAAGATCGCTGAACGCGCTATAAGCAAGCTGGAACATATAAGCGGCTTTACGCCCTTTACACGCGGGCTTGTCCCGCAGCTTATCGACCGTATGGACGAATGGGGGGTGGATAAAAGCGTTATGCTTTCTATCGCTACCAAACCTTCTCAGCAGACGATAATAAACGACTGGGCGGCGGCGGTAAATAATGCGCAGGAGCGCATTATCGCTTTCGGAAGCGTGCATCCCGACGCGGACGATTTTGAGGACGAGATAGCGCGTATAAAACAGCTCGGTCTGCACGGCATAAAACTTCACCCTGATTATCAGGATTTTATGGTAGATGATAAAAAACTCGACCCGCTTTATGAGGCTGCCGCCTGCATAGGTCTGCCGATAATTTTTCACGCGGGCAGGGACTGTATGTCGCCAAATCTGATACACTGTACGCCCGAGCGTGCCGCAAAGGTCATAAAACGTCACCCAAAGCTTAAGATCATACTTGCTCACCTCGGCGGCTGCGATATGTGGGAACAGGTCTTTGACATTATCGCGGGAACGGGGGAGCAGGTCTATCTCGATACTTCCTTTACCCTCGGCTGTCCCGACGAGCTTATGCTTAAAATAATCAGAAAACACGGTACAGACAGGATATTGTTCGGCAGCGACTGCCCTTGGGCAAGCGGCGGGGCTATCCTTGAAAAACTGCTAAGGCTGGATCTTACCGATGATGAACGCGAAAAAATATTTGGCAAAAACGCGGTCGGCTTGCTCGGACTTTTTGTGTAATTTTTAACAAAAACCGAAAAAACATAAAATGCTATTGACAAAACTCGAAATATAAGTTATAATAGATGAAGGCTTGTCGGTTTACGGCTTGCTTACGGCTTGTATAGAAATTTGTAAAAATTACTTGTAAAAATTTTAGGAGAATGTAAATGGAAACACAGGAACAGGAGATCAATTTAAGTGATCTGTTTTATCTATTGCTTTCCAAGCTTCATTTTATAATCCTGCTCGGATTGATAGGCTTGGTGTTGGGTTTCACCGTGGCGAAATTTATCCTGCCCGAAAAGTATACCTCATCTATCTCGATATATGTCAACAGTTCGAGCAATTTCGCACAGCAGAATCAAGGCTCTATAGACCAGACGACGCTTAATTCATCTCGTATGATAGCGGGTACATATATCGTTATCCTTAACGATGATATAGTTTATGAACAGGTGTCCGACTATCTGCTCACACAATTTGAGATAAGCGACCTTGAAAAGGTCTTCACCATTGACTATGACGGCGACTCGCTCTCCATTCCGCCCGACCAGATAAGACAGCTCGTTACTATCGAATCGGTCAACGAAACGGAGGTCATCTCGATAACGGCTACTACCGTTAATCCCGAACTTTCCGCCAAGATCTGCGAATATATCGCGCAGGTAGCGCCCGAACTGCTCACGAGAGTAACAATGGCGGGTTCTATCGAAACGATAGGCACTGCCAAAGTACCGGAAGTGCCGTCATCACCTAACGTAAAGATGATAACACTTGTCGGTCTGCTTGCAGGCGTTGTTATCGCTATGGCGATAGTTATAATTTCAGATCTTCTCGATAACCGCATAAAAATATCGGAGGACTTTAAGAAAAGATTTGACGATATTCCCGTGCTTGCCGAGATACCCGACCTTTATGAAGTTGAGAAAGGTGGAATGAAGTATGAGTACAAATAATGCGAATAATACCAAGAAAAAAACGCCTGCGCGTCAGCAGAACAGAAGATCATCAGCAGCAAAATATATAACGCTGCTCGATAAGGAATTTTCATTCCAGACCACCGAAGCGTTCAAGACGCTGAGAACAAATCTGCTTTTCAGCCTTTCTACAAAGAACAATAAAACATTTGCGGTAACGAGTGCTATGCAGCACGAAGGAAAATCCACCATAGCCGCAAATCTTGCGATAACTTTCGCGCAGATGCAGGCAAAGGTGCTGCTGATAGACGCCGACCTGAGAGCGCCCGTTCAGCAGAAGATCTTCAAGCTGAAAAATAAATTCGGTCTGTGTACACTGCTTTGCGGTATGCACTCCTTCAACGAGGTCGTAAATGAAAATATAATCCCCGGGCTGGACATTATGACGAGCGGTCCGATACCGCCCAACCCATCCGAAATGCTTTCTTCGGAAAATATGAAAACGCTGCTCAAGGAGCTTTCGCAGTATTATGATTACATTATCATAGATACTCCGCCTATAAATATCGTTTCCGATACGCTGACGCTTTCTGACGCTATCGCGGGCGTTGTGCTTATCGCTATGTCGGGCGTTACCACCTATGATTCATATCAGCACGCTGTCGAGTCGATAGATTTTGCGGGCGGAACGCTGCTCGGTTCGGTAATAACCAAAGTGCCTACAGGCACGGGCAAGGGCGGCAAGAACAGATATTACCGCTATAAGAAGTCATACGGCTACGGCGGCTACGGTTACGGATATGGTTACGGTTATGGCTACGGCCATTCCTATTCTTCAAAAGAATGATAGTATGAGCGGCAGGGCTTACTGTCGGGCGCAGTTCCCGATAACGGTTCTGCCGTTTTGACATATGACAAGGAGGATATAAAGTATGATAATAAAGAAAACGCTCGGCAGGCTCGGCTTTTGCGCAGATACCGCAGGCGCGGAGCTTCATTCGGTAACGCTTGACGGCAAGGAATATCTCTGGCAGTGCGGTGACGCGTGGAAACGCTATGCGCCCATACTTTTTCCGTTCATATGCTCTCCCAAAAACAAAAGTTACCGCGCTAAGGGCAGGGAGTACACGTTAAAAGCCAATCACGGCTTTGCCCGCGATATGGAATTTGAACTTGCCGGTCAGACGGATAATTCGGCAAGTTTCACGCTTTGCTCCGACAGCAATACATTGAGCCAATATCCCTATCATTTTTTGCTTAAAGTAACATATACTTTAGAAAACGGTGCGCTGACCGTTGAGTACCGCGTTAAAAATACGGGCGGCGAGGATATGTATTTCTACCTCGGCGGACACCCCGCTTTTATCTGCGATATTAACGAGGGCAAAAGCGTTATCGAATACGAAAAGCCCGAAACTATCGTTCAGCCTACTCCAAACGGCGAACGCACCGTGCTTGACGGTGAAAAGACGCTCGCGCTTACGAGAGAGCAGTTTGCCTTTGACGTTATCATGAAGGATAGACCCGAGTCGGGTAACGTAACGCTCAAAAGACCCGACGGTTCGGGCGTAAAGGTAACTTTCCCCGACTCGGACTGCATTGCGGTATGGACGGCGCTTGATGACGGCGCACAGTTTATCTGCATAGAGCCGTGGACGAGCGTACCCGTTTACGCCGATGACGAATATGAGGATATAGAGAATAAACCTCACGCCATAAAGCTTGGCGCGGACGGCGAGTATGTCTATCGGTATTTTATCGAGGTGACTGAATGAAAGCGCTGATACAAAGGGTACTGCGCGCTTCCGTCACCGTTGACGGTGAAACAGTCGGCAGCATAGATAACGGACTGCTCGTTTTTTTCGGAGCGGCAGACGGAGACGGCGAAGCCGAATGTGAAAAACTTGCGGATAAGATCTCAAAGCTGCGTATCTTTTCAGATGAAAACGACAAGACCAATCTGAGCATAAATGATGTCGGCGGCAGCGTGCTTGTGATATCCCAGTTCACGCTTTGCGCAGACTGCTCTCACGGCAG
>CANPYF010000002.1 GCA_947587925.1 uncultured Ruminococcus sp. | reverse complement strand
CAAAACCTCCTATGTTTTCTATTATACCATAGGAGGTCTTTTTTGTCATTGTCCTTTTTTACTGGTTCGGTTCATTTCACGGGAATATCGGGGTCTTGTTTTTAATGATCATATCTGTGCCGAATAATTAGGCGCTTCCTTTGTAATATATATGTCGTGCGGATGCGATTCTTTAAGTCCTGCACCGGTTATCTTTACAAATTTTGACTTTGTATGCAGCGTTTCAATGTCGGGAGCACCGCAGTAACCCATACCCGCTCTTATTCCGCCGCAAAGCTGGAATATCGTGTCGGATACCATTCCCTTGTACGGCACTCTGCCTTCTACGCCTTCCGGCACAAGTTTTTTGCTGCCCGTCTGGAAATATCTGTCCTTTGAACCCTTCTGCATTGCCGCGATAGAGCCCATTCCTCTGTATACCTTAAAGGATCTTCCTTGATATATCTCCATTTCGCCCGGCGCTTCGTCACAGCCTGCAAGCAGCGAGCCGAGCATAACTACATTTGCACCCGCCGCGAGTGCTTTAACTATATCGCCCGAATATTTTATTCCGCCGTCAGCTATAACGGGTATACCGTACTTCTGCGCCGCACAGGCAGCGTCATAAACGGCGGTTATCTGCGGAACACCGATACCCGCGACAACTCTTGTCGTACAGATAGAACCCGGACCGATGCCGACCTTTATGCAGTCCGCACCCGCTTTGATAAGCGCTTCGGCTGCCTCGGCAGTTGCTATATTACCCGCAATAACGGGTATATCGGGGAAGGTTTCCTTTATCTTTGAAACGCATCTCATTATATTTAATGAATGACCGTGTGCGGAATCGAGCACCAGCACGTCAGCCTGCGCGTCGATAAGAGCCTTTGCCCTGTCAAGTACATCATTGGTAACGCCTATAGCCGCACCGCAAAGCAGTCTGCCCCTGTTATCTCTTGCCGAATTGGGGTACTGCACGGCTTTTTCGATATCCTTAATGGTTATAAGACCGCGCAGCATACCCTTATCGTCAACGATAGGCAGTTTTTCTATTTTATGGTTCATAAGTATCTTCTGCGCGTCCTCAAGGGTAGTACCGACGGGAGCGGTAACAAGATCGTTTTTAGTCATCACCTGATTTATAGGTGTCGAGTAATCGGTTATGAACCGCAGGTCGCGGTTAGTGAGTATACCGATAAGCTTGCCGTTTTCATCAACTATAGGCACGCCCGAGATCTTATACTTGCCCATAAGCTGATCGGCTTCTTCGACAGTCTTTTCAGCGGTAAGAGAGAAAGGATTAGCGATAACGCCGTTTTCAGAACGCTTTACCTTATCGACCTCTTCCGCCTGCTGTTCGATAGTCATATTTTTATGGATAATACCCATACCGCCCTCTCTGGCGATAGCGATAGCCATTTTTGATTCGGTAACGGTATCCATAGCGGAAGTGATGATAGGCGTATTAAGCGTAATATTTTTAGTAAGCTTTGTTTTAAGGCTTATCATATTCGGAGTAACGTCCGATTCGGCAGGGATAAGCAGCACATCATCGAATGTCAGTCCCTGTTTTACAAATTTTTCGTCAAAATTAGTATTCAGCATATCAATATCATCCTTTCTCGATCAAGCCTACGATTTACGACCAATACAAATATGTTATTCTAAAAATTATACGCTCTTTTCGACAAAATGTCAATTAACAAACATTTAAATTTCTGTATTTTTTTAAAAAGGTTGCCGCTTGCGCGGCGGATCTTAATACCACCCCAAACCCCTCCTTTCAGGAGGGGCTTCTCCTAACCCCCAACCCCCTTCCCTCAAGGGAAGGGGGCAAGTGCGTTCCTTCAACCAAAGATAATAAACCTAAAATTTTTTTCCTTTCCCAAAATCCTACACGGAAATCAATTTTTAAAAATTTAATTTTCAGAAACAAGACTTTTAGATACAAGAATCAAGAAAAAAGTTTGTAAAACGGAATAATATTTTAAAATTCGCGCCGTAGGCGCCACCTTGTCTACCGTCTGAACGAAGTTCAGACCACTTACATCTTAAAAGCAAGCGCTATTACTTGTAATAGTGCGGCGTTCTAACTTCTGGAAATCAAAATTGATTTCCGTGAAAAAGTCCGCCTGAACCTCTTGATTTCTTCCTTATTATATGGTATAATATTATATTATAATCATTATTGACATTTCTATCATTAAGGTGGTCAAAGCTTATGTCGGATAAACCGGTCGCTGCGGGTAAGAGGCGGGAGCATTACCTGCTGCTGTTTTTTGTTTCCTTTTTCGGTATGATGCTCGCCTTTTTGCCTACTATGGTAAAAAATGGCGGTATATTTCTCTATTACGGCGATTTTAATTCTCAGCAGATGATGTTCTATCATCACGCTAATGAAATGGTGAGAAGCGGTCAGATGGCTTGGGACTGGGGTACAGATCTTGGTTCTAATTTTGTCGGCTCTTACTCCTTCTATCTGCTCGGCAGCCCCTTCTTCTGGCTGTCAACACTTTTCCCCATGAGCGCGGTAAAGTACCTTATCCCGTGGCTGCTCGCGCTTAAGACCTCGGTCGCCGCACTTACCTCTTACGCTTATATAAGACGGTTCGTAAAAAGCAGCGATGCTTCCTTTATCGGCGCAATGCTTTACGCATTTTCGGGATTTCAGCTTTATAACGTTTTCTTTAACCATTTTCATGATGCAACGGCATTTTTCCCGCTGCTGCTCCTTACCTTTGAAATGCTTACCCAAGACGGCAGACGCGGCGTTTTCGCATTGTGCGTAGCCCTCTGCGCCTGCATCAGCTATTTCTTCTTCGCCTGCGAGGTGGTCTTTGTCGTTATTTACTTCTTTATCCGCTGTCTGGATAAGGAGTTTAGAATGAATTTCAAGATCTTCGGCGAACTTTGCCTTGAATCCGTTATCGGCGTGGCGATCTCCTGCTTTATACTCCTGCCTGCCTGCATGGACATTATAAATAATCCCCGTGTTTCCGGACGTCTTTACGGCAACGATATCGTATTCTACGGCGAAAGCGTAAGAGTACCCCGCATAATACAAGGCTTCTTTATGATGAGCGATATGCCCGCAAGGACTAATATCCTCGCGTCAGAGAATGCGCGCTGGGCTTCAATGGCGGGTTATCTCCCGATGTTCTCAATGTGCGGCGTTATAGCCTTTATGAGAGATAAGCAAAAACACTGGGCGACCAAGCTTACAGCCGTCTGCGCATTGATGATGTGCGTGCCGTGGCTCAACTCGCTGTTCGTGCTCTTTAACGGCAGCTATTATGCAAGATGGTATTATATGCCTATCCTTATAATGTGCCTTATGACCGCAAAAATATTCGCGCAGGATCCTGATAAACTCAAAAAAGGCTTCAAAGCAACGGTATGTGTTATAGTATTCTTCCTCGCGGTCGGTCTGCTGCCTAAAATTATTGATGATAAGGTCGTTTACGGTCAGAATTATCAGTATCCCGAAATGTACTATATGCAGGCAGCCGTCACGATAGTTCTTACCGCCATACTCGCGATCATTATCTATAAACTGCCGAGGACTGCCAATTTCAGGAAAATAACCGCAGCCGTTACCGCGGCGGCGTGCATAATAACCATGTTCGCGGGCGTAAACTTCGGCGCGGTACAGGACGGCGGTCACGACCAATATATCAAGTATGCCATAAACGGCAAGCAGAATCTTGATATGCAAAAGCTCGAAAGCATGAGCAATGTCAATTCGCTTTATGAGGACAACACATTCTACAGAATAGACACTTCCGAAAACGTTGATAACTGGTGTATGTTCTGGGATCTGCCCTCTATGAGGACCTTCCACAGCGTTGTTCCCACATCTATAATCAATTTCTATGAATCTATCGGTCAGACGCGCGACGTCGCTTCAAGAATGGAGCCGAATCTCTACGCGCTGAGAAGTATGTTCTCCGTCCGTTACTATTTCAAGCGTTCGAGCGGCAGTGACAATGCCGTTCCGTCAAATAAAGTATCAGGACTTGCGGGATTTGAATATATCGACAGTCAGAATGATTTTGACATTTATGAAAATCAGTATTGGATACCCATGGGCTTTACCTATGATTATTATACAAATCAAAAAAGTCTGGATAATACCAATAAGGAACGCCGTCCGAATCTGCTGCTCGAAGCCGTTATGCTTGATGAAGATCAGTTTGCAAAATATTCCGATATTTTAGAGCCTTACGAATATGAAAGCGTCAAACTTCAGGAGGAGCATTTTGAAGAGGTCTGCGAGCAAAAGCGCAATAACGCCTGCTATTATTTCAAAGAAAGCACCAACGGCTTTGAAGCGAAGATAGACCTTGACAGCGACAAGCTGCTGTTCTTCTCCGTACCCTATGAGGACGGCTGGACGGCTGAGGTAAACGGCGTACCCGTTGAGATAGACAAGGTAAATTACGGATTTATGGCTATAAGATGTCCCGCGGGCAGCAATGATATAGTATTCAGCTATAAAACTGCGGGTCTTAAAGAGGGAAAAATAATCGCTCTCGGCGGTGCGGGTCTGTTCCTCTTCTATATGGCTGTAGGTTTTATACTCGATAAAAGAAAAAAGACCGCTCCCGAAGCAGCGACTTCAAATGATCCGAAGCATGATAATACCGGAAGCGTTACAGAGGATAAAGTTCAAACGGATAATGTACAAGAAAATGCGGAAGATAACACAGATGACGATAACGCCGACGGCGGGGAGGAGTAAAAGTATGACATATATGGAAGAAAAGACCGTAAACAGCCGTTTGATATTTGACGGCAAGGTAGTAAAGCTGTATGTTGACGACGCGGAACTTGCCGACGGCACGCCTGCCTACCGTGAACTTATAAAGCACCCGGGCGGAGTATGCGTTGTTCCGCTGGACAATGAGGGTAACATATACATGGTAAAGCAATTCAGATACCCCTTTAAAACGGCGCTTTACGAGATACCCGCAGGCAAGCTGGAATCGGGCGAAGACCACCGCGAATGCGGTATACGCGAACTTAAAGAGGAAACGGGTGCGACAGCGTCAAGCTTTGAATATTTAGGCTGCATATACCCCACCGTGGCTTACGACACCGAAATTATCCATATGTACCTTGCGCGGGGGCTCAGTTTCGGCGACCAGAAACTTGACGACGGCGAATTTCTCGACGTGATAAAGCTGCCTTTTGAAAAGGCGTTTGACATGGCAATGAACGGCGAGATACCCGACGCCAAATCGCAGACGGCGATCTTAAAGACTTGGATATTGCTGAACAGATAAAAAATTATCCCCTCTGTGAAAGAGGGGATTACTTCTTCTTAACCTTTTGCTCCGGCAGTTCGTCATACATTGCTTCAAACAACTTTGTTAAAAGCTCTCTGTTATCAACGTCATCAACTCTGAGCATTTTCTTTTTGCCGCCTTCATATATGGAATCATATTCGGCATCAGGCAGCATTTTTATTGCCGACGGAACAGGCTTTACCAAAAAACGCCCGTCGCAAATATAAGCGGCTATCTTGCCTCGGTAATATATCAAATACTCACCCATCATTATACGGTAGGATATTCCGTCAAGAGAGGACAGCTGGTCTAAGAAAAAGTCAAGATATTCTTTGCTTGTTGACATATTTTTTTCCTCCATTTTTTGCAGTATCACAACCCCTTTTCCAAATACCCGCAGGTAAAGGGAAAAAAGTCAAACTTCTTAGTACCGATATGGATAAAACCCTGATCTTCATACCATTTTCGCAAGACCCGATTTTCTTCTACTATCCCTATGCTGATCTTCTCACATCCTTCTTTTTTGGCTCTGTCAAAAGCATCGCGCAGCAAAGCCGCGCCGATACCCTCATGGCGATACTCGGGGAGAACGCATAAATTATTGAGTTCACATTGGCGGTCGTCCTGCCAAAGCAACGAATAGTACCCTATTATTTTTCCGCTGTCAAGGCAATATGCGGCCATGAGCCTGTTATCATTTTCCAGTTGATAATACAGCCTGTCGGCGCTTATTGCAAAAGCCGTAAACCTCGGCGCATTATCCGCAGAAAATCCAAATTCATCTGCAACCGTTATAAAACTGCTCCTGATTACCTGTACACATTCGGGAATATCTTTTTTCTCGATTACTTTTATCATGGTTTTCCCTCCTCATAGGCTTCTGTTTATCGGATAAATTATTTTTATCAAATTTCATGGAAACGTATCCTTGAAATTAAATAATGCCTTGTATCGGCACTTAAAAATCATCTCCCTCACCCGCAGGCAAGGGAGATACTTTTTTAAAATTAAAATTTTAAAAAATCAAAATTCTATCTTACCGTATAACCCCGACCCGAGATTCATTTCGTCCTCGGGCTTGGGCTTTTTATAATCCTTTTCAAAGCTGGTAGTAATGTCGTAATGCGGCTTCATTCGTCTGTTGTCGTTTCTTCTGCCGCCCGACCTTCTTCCGCCGCGATAGGGTCTCTTTTCCGTTGAGCTTATTATTACCTTTCTGTAAGGCTCTTCGCCTATCGACTTTGAGGTAACGCCCTCTATCTCGGAGATCTTCGCGTGGATTATGCGCCTTTCATAAGGATTCATAGGCTCGAGCGCGCTCGTCCTGCCCGTTCTCTTGACATTCGCGGCAAGTTTTTCGGCAAGCCTTTCAAGCGTTTCCTTTCTTCTCTCTCTGAATCCGTTGCAGTCTATGGTTATCCTGAAATAGCTTCTGTCTAACTTGTTGCAAACAAGCGAGGAAAGATATTGCAGTGAATCGAGCAGATCTCCTCTTTTTCCGATAAGCTCGTCAATCCCTTCGCCTTTAAGTTCAACGCTTATACCTTCTTCCGCGTCCTGCGCTTCTACGCTAAGACCCTCTACGCCTATAAGTTCAAGCACTTTAGTGATATACTCCACCGAGATATCCTTCTTAGTCGGCGGATCGTACTGAGCCTCTACTACGGCTTCGCCTTTGATCTTTCCGAAAAGTCCCTTTTTAGGTTCTTCAATAACATTAAAGCTTATGGCTTCAATATCCGCTCCGAACTCACGCGCCGCCATTTCCTTTGCTTCCTCTACAGATGCGGCATTAAAAACTTGTTTCATTTTTCGATCATTCCTTTCTGTCCTCTTGTCCTCTGTTATTCTTCCGTATATTCATCGCCGTATTTTTCGGCGTAACGTTTTCTCGCTTCGTTGAGCTTTTTGCGGTTAAGTTCCTTTTGCTGTGCCTTTGTAAGCTTTACATCACTTTCGTCGTCATCATCATCAGCATAAACGCGCTTTTTAGCGGCGGGAGCCTGTCCGTTAGCCGCTGCCATCTGCTCGTCTCGTATCTCCAAAGCCCTTTCCATAAAGGAAGGACCTTTTTTCTTTCTCTTTTCCTTTTGCTTTTTGATATCTTTATCAACAAGTGCCTGAACTCTTGCGGGCGTATAGATAAGATTAAGGAATATGGTCTGTACAAATGCGAATGCTGACGAATATATCCAGTATATACCAAGTGCGCAGGGGAATTTGAAGCCTATCCACAATGAGAAGAGCGGCATCAAAAACAGCGGTATGAGCATAGCCATGCTCATTTTCATTGCAGGATTGTTTTTCTTTGCAAAAATTTGAGAAATTACCATACTGATTATCTGTATGATAAATGACGCATAGGGTATAAACTTAGTGTTGTCCGACTTAGTGGGTATCTTGCCAAGCTCCAGTCCGAGCATGGTATAATCAAAATCCTTTATAGCGTCCTGTACGCTCGAACTCAATACGCCGAGATACTTTCCGTCCGCCTTTGAATGGAAATTGAAAAGCAGTACCTCCGGTCCGTAACTTGAACGCATAAGGTTCTGCGTAAAATTATCGCCGTTGGTTATAAATTTATCCAGTCCCTCAAAATCCGCAAACGAATTTATTATCCTTTGCTTTTCCTCATCGGTAAGCTTTCCTAAAAGCTTTGCGGAATCGGGATATTTTTCCTCGTCTGTAAGCAGCTTTTCAAGCTGCTCGGCTCTTTTATCGGCAGCCGTGCCTTCAAGCATAGTTTCAATGCTGTTTTTGTCCTTATCTACCTCCGTGCTTATCGCGTAAGCATTTTGCAGATAAGCCGAATCGCTTTTTATCTGCGCCTTATCGGCGTTTGAAATATAAGTAAGCGGACCGTAAACAACGGGTATCATTGCATAGATGATGATAAGCGGTATAAACATAGGCAGACAGCTTGACATAGGGTTATAGTTTGCCTCGGTGTACACCTTCATCATTTCTTCGTTCAGCTTATCCTGATTTTTTCCGTATTTTTTCTTCAGCTTTTCTATCTCGGGCTGAAGCATATTCATTCTGGCGGTATTTTTCTGCTGCTTTATGTATACCGGCAGCGTTATTATCCTTGTTATCAAAGTAAATATCAAAAGGGCAAGTCCGTAGTTTTTTACGAGCATATAGCAGCCCTTCATCAGCCAGCCGAACGGTTTGGCGATTATTCCCATATTTTTTCCTTTCCCTATTTTTTCCTTTTTCTTCCGAACAAATAATCCGTCGTTATTTTATCGGGAACGCGGTCTATTCCGCCCGCGCTCCACGGATTGCATCTTAATATCCTCCACACCGCAAGCAGCATACCCGCGATAGGTCCATGCTTTTTAAGCGCCTCGAGCGCGTAAGCCGAGCAGGAGGGGTAATATCTGCACCTTGCGCCGAACATAGGACTTATGAATTTTCTGTAAAATAATATCGGCGCACTGAAAAGTTTTATGGCAAACTCTCTCATTTTTCAGCCTGCTCATTTATCTTAGCTATCAGTCTTTTATTGATAAAATACTCAATATCCTGAGTTTTTTTACCGTTAATGGCGACGCGTGCGGCAAAAATTATATCATACCCGATAGGTATATTATTTTCACACAGTCTGTATGCGGCGCGGATAATTCTTTTAGCGCGGTTACGTTCAACAGCCCCGCCGATCTTTTTGGAAACGCTTATGCCTATTCTGTTAAACGGCTGAGAATTAGGCAAAAAATAAGCGGTAACAAAAGCACAGGCGCACCATTTTCCTTTTTTAAAGCAGTTTGAAAACGACTTATTATCCTTAATTGTGACGCTAAACAGCATATTGCACCTCAAAACAGCCTTTTATACCTTATCACGCTCATAAAGAATCACGACCATATACAAGCCTTTACAAAACTTGGTATAAGGTCGTGTACGTCATGAACGCAAAAGATCAATAGCTAAGTCTTGCTCTGCCCTTAGCTCTTCTTCTTGCAAGAACCTTTCTTCCGTTCTTGGTAGACATTCTTTTCATAAAGCCGTGTACCTTTTTTCTGGTAAGCTTTTTAGGCTGATAAGTTCTTTTCATTACATTTCCCTCCAAACAAAAAATAGAAACTCTCAGGTCGTACCGATCTATAAAAAAAGACCGAGAGAAAAGACCTCTGCAATATACAATTATACAATAAAAGCGAACGTGTTGTCAATCGTATTAACATTTTTTTTACATTTATTTTTTATTTAGTTTAATGTTGTTATCACAAAAACGTAATATGGTACGAACATTTTTATTAAATTCACAAAAGAAGGGTAACAACCGTTTGGGAAATTTTTCGGTGACGCGTAAGCGGCATTGAGGTCTTTGACCTCGGTCTGAGCTGCGCTCAGACGGAAAACATTCAGGGCGGACGCCACAACGTAAAAGTCATATCTCTTGAAAAGGTCCGCCCGGTATACCACAGCCTACCAAAAGTTACGAAAACCTACCACAGCCTACGAAAACCTACCACAGCCTACCAACGGCTACCAAAAGCTACTATAAAGAAGAAGAAGAAGATAAAGAAGAAGTAAAAGTAAAAGTAAAGGTTAATGTAGAAGAAAAAGACAAAGACAAAGTAAAGGTAAAAGTAAAAGTTATATTTATAGAAGAAGAAGAAAAAGAAATAATGCGGTAAATGTCTTTCTGTCTGTCGTCTTCGTCTGTCTTCTGTCTTCTGTCGTCTAAAAAACAAGTTTTTATTTTTTTAATTTATCTATGAGTGGGAGAAGATGATTATACTCTAATCAGAGCTTGAATAAAAAGGTGGTCGCTGACGCGACGATTTTAACTCTCCCCAAACCCCTAATACTATTGTTTGGGAAATTCGCCTTCGGCGAATTTCAGGGCGGGGTGCGCCTTGCTTTGAGCAAAGCTCAAAGCAACTGAAAAGCTCAAACTAACGTCAGACCCCGCCCCCTTGCCTATACCCCCTCATCCCGTGGGAGAGGGGGCAGTATGCCCCTTTTCGAGATGAATAATGCTTTTACTTTTGATACTCCTTTGCACATTCAGTTTTTGAACGTCTTCGCCGTTCAAAAACTAAAAAAAAGACTTGAAATTTTTTAGATTATATGTTATAATATATTATAGATAGCCGTGATAAAAATTCGCGGCTCTATCCGCTAACGAAAGGAAAGGTTTTAATGCCGATGGATTCTTTTAGAGACGTCTTTGACAGCGTTTTGAAATATCTTTACGATATGCCGAATATCAGCGAGGTCGGCTATAAAAGTTGGCTCGCAGTGCTTGAGCCTTATAAATTTGAAAATAATACCGCCGTGCTTTTGACAGAAAATGAGTTCACTAAACAGACCGTGCTTTTAAATTACGGCGCATATATAAAAGAAGCTTTTGAAAACGTAATGGGTTTTCCCGTTGAGGTGAATATCAGGATAAAATCAAAAGAGGAAGCTCCGCAGATGCCTGAGACTGTGCCGATAACGCAGGACAAGCTGACGTTTGAAAACTTCATAAAGGGTAAGTCTAACGAACTTGCTTACGCCTGCTCCATAGCGGTGGCAAATAAACCTGACGGCGGCACGGATTCGGCAAATATGTTCAATCCGCTGTTTATCTACGGTGATTCGGGACTGGGCAAAACTCACCTTATGAAGGCTATCGAAGCGAGAGTTAAACAAAAATATCCGGAACTTAACCTGATATATACAACAACGGAAAATTTTACAAATGAATTTGTTCTCGCCCTCGCCGAAAGAAGCACAACGGAATTTCATAACAAATACCGCAGCGCCGATTACCTGCTTATCGACGATATCCAGTTCATAATAAACAAAGAAGCCGTGCAGGAGGAATTTTTCCATACCTTTAACGATCTGTATAACGCGGGCAAGCAGATAGTGCTTACTTCGGATATCGCGCCGAGCAAAATATCAAAACTTGAAAACCGCATACGCTCTCGCTTTATGCTCGGAATGCAGGTGGATATCCAGCCGCCCGATTTTGAAACGAGAATGGCTATCGTTAAATATAAGGCTCAGCAGCTCGATCTTCAGATCTCCGATAACCTTGCAAGGCTCATAGCCGAAAAGATCAAGACAAATATCAGACAGCTTGAGGGTACTATCAACAAAATAAAGGCTCTTACCCTTTATACCAACGAATCGCCGTCCGTTCCGATGGTACAGCGCGTTATAAAAGAGATCATGATAGAAAATCAGCCGTCTGAAATAACAAATGAAAGAATAGTCGCGGAGGTGGCTAATACCTTCCATACCACTCCCGAAGATATTCTTTCGCAGAATAGGCACGCGGGTATCTCGCTGGCAAGAAAGGTGACTATCTACCTGATGAAGGAACTCAAAGGGCTTACCTATACGCAGATAGGCGCGGAGCTTAATAAAAACCATTCGACAATGACCATTCATTATCAGGATGTTGTAAAAAGAATGCAGACCAACAGCGACTTTAAGGATACGGTAAATGACATTATCAAAAACCTTAAAGAATCCGGCTGAAGTTTTCAACATTTTTTTCAGCATTCAACAAACCGTTTTTTCACATTTTCAACAGCTTTTACCCCCTTTTGCAAATAAGTGTTGAAAGCGCTGAAAACTTTTTGAATATATGACGAATTTTAAAGCCTTGAAAATAAAGGGCTGACGGCAGTTTTTGCAGTTTTCAACTCACTATAATAATACTAATAAAAATAAATATATTATTTTTTTATAATAAAAAGAAAAATGTGAAGATGCTTTAAGCGATAAATGTTCGCACTGTTGAAATGTAAAAAATGCTTTGAACGCACACACGGAATTTAATTTAAAAAAATTAATTTTAAAAAAACAAGAGTTTTAGAGATAAGAAGCAAGAAAAAAGTTATAAAAACGGACTAAACAATAAAGATCTTGCGCCGCAGGCGCCTCCCGTCTGAACGAAGTTCAGACCTCTAACTTCTTATTTCTTAAAAGCAAGCGCTATTATTTTTAATAGTGCGGCGTTCTAACTTCCGGAACGCCCATCTTCCGGAACGACCATGACTATATTTTGCAGAAACGGAGTAAATAAAAATGAGATTTGTTTGCGATCAGAAAACCATATCGGACGCCGTGGCGAATGTTTCAAAGGCAGTCGCTGACAGAACGGCATATAAGATACTTGAAGGGATACGCTTTGTACTTAACGAAAACAGCCTTGAACTTACCGGCTATGATCTTCAGCTCGGAATAAGGACTACTCTGTCGGTCAGATCTTCCGAAAGCGGAAGCTTTGTGGCTAACAGCAAGCTTTTCGGCGAAATGGTAAGAAAAATGCCGTCAGGCGATCTGATGATAGAGGTAACCGAAAATAATATCATAACTATCGAAAGCGGAGCGACTTCGTATAATATGAATGCGTCGGACGCGGACGAATACCCCGTGCTGCCCGAAAAAAATCCCGGCAATGAGATAAAGATACCGCAGGCGGTACTCAAAAATATGATATTGCAGACCAAATTTGCGGCTTCTCAGCTGGATAACAAGCCGATACTTAAAGGCGAACTTTTTGAGATAGAAAATTCGCAGCTTACCATTGCGGCGATAGACGGCTACCGCCTTGCGGTACGCAGAGAGCCTGTCAATTACGATAAAAGCGTCAGCTTCGTAGTTCCCGCAAAAAATCTTGAAGAAGCAGCAAAGCTGCTCAGTGATGATGAAAACGAGATCTGCTCAATGTTTTTGTCGGAAAAACATATTATCTTTGAAATAGGCGGATATCTGGTAAATTCCAGACTTCTGGAGGGCGAGTTCCACCCGTATAAAAGCGCGATACCGAGCAACTGTTCGACCGAAATGATCGTCAGCCGCAGCAAGCTGATAGATTCGCTTGAGCGTTGCCTGCTGCTTATAAGCGAAAAAAGCCCCAGTCCCGTTCGCTGCACATTTGCCGACGGACAGGTAAAAATAAAATGCAACACGGCTTCGCTCGGAAAGGTGTATGACGAGATAGACGCCGATATGACGGGAAGTCCCGTAGAGATAGGCTTTAAATGCAGATATTTTCTCGACCCGCTCAAAGCCGTTACTGATGAAAAGGTAAAAATACAGCTTAGCGGCAGTCTTCACCCTATGAAGATAGTACCCGTAAATGATGAAAATTATATCTATCTCGTTCTTCCCGTAAGACTTCCCAAGGAGTGAACTTGAATGGCGGATAATATCAAGGAAGAGACCGTCAGCCTTAACACCGAGTTTATCAGGCTGGATTCGCTTATGAAATATGCGGGCATTGCCGAAACGGGCGGCAGCGCAAAGCTGATAATAGGTGAAGAAAGAATAAAGGTAAACGGCGAAATATGTACGCAAAGGGGAAAAAAGCTATACGCGGGCGATATCGTTGACATAGACGAAATAGGTCTGCGGCTTAAAATAACAGGCAAATGATAATAACCTCTTTTAGTTCAAAGGGATTCAGAAATCTTAAAGATATAAATATCGACCTGCACCCGAGGCTGAACGTGCTGTGCGGAAAAAACGCCCAGGGCAAGACCAATATCCTCGAGGCGATATGGCTGTGCAGCGGCGAAAAAAGCTTTCGCTCGGCAAAGGACAGGGAAATGACCGCCATAGGCTCAAACGGCTATTCGCTGTCGCTCGATTTTAAAGATAAGCAAAGAGAACAGCATATCAATATATCTTTTTGCGAAGATGTTCATATCAAAAGCAAAAAGGTCACGCTCAACGGGGTAGCGTTAAGAGCGCCTTCGGCGCTTTTCGGAGAGCTTCGCTGTGTGGTGTTTACCCCCGAGGACCTGAGCCTGTCAAAAGGCTCGCCCGAAAACAGAAGAAGATTTGCAGATATTTCCATATCGCAGATAAAGCGTTCTTACCGCGCGGTAACGGAAAAATACCGCAGGCTCAACGACCAGAGAAGCTTTCAGCTGAAAGCGGCTGCGGCGGGCAAGGCTGATGCGGCACTGCTTGATGTCTGGGACAGCCAGCTTTCGCAGATGGGCGCATATATATCTATGCTGAGGTATCATTACTGCAAAAAGCTTTCGCGTACCGCGTCTGTGCTTTTCAATGAAATATCGGGCGGAACGGAGGAACTACGCTTTGCTATAATTCCACCGTGTTTGACAGCCTTGAAGGCAGAATGGATTACAAGGGCGACCTTGCCGCCGAATATCTTGAAAAGCTCAAAGAGTGCCGCGAGGAGGATATAAAAGCGGGCTTTACGCAAAAGGGCGTACACCGCGATGACATAACGTTTTATATAAACGGGAACAACGCCAAGGATTACGCTTCACAGGGACAGCACCGCTCTATCGCGCTGGTGCTGAAACTTGCGCAGGCTTATATATTGAGTGAAGAAACGCTCGACCCGCCGTGTATACTGCTCGACGACGTATTGAGCGAACTTGACGCGGCAAGACAGAGTTTTGTTATGAACAAGATAGACGGTATGCAGGTGATAATTACCTGCTGTGATGAGGATATATTTAAAGGCAAGCAAAAAGACCGCACGGTATTTTATATATCATCGGGAAGTATCACAAATAAAAGAGGATAGTATTTATGTATATCCATATAGGGAACGACAGACTTGTATTATCAAAGGATATAATAGGGATATTTGATATAGAAAAGACCACCGCTTCACCTGTCACAAGGGAATATCTTCGCGCGGCTGCCCTGCGCAGCTGTGAGATAAGCTGTACGGATCAGCTTCCGAGGAGCTTTGTTGTGACCTTTGACAGAAAGCAGTTAGACGAAAAAGTCTATATAAGCAGGGTAAGTTCTGCGACAATAGGGTCAAGAAGTAACGGAGGTAACGAAGAAAATGAATGAAAATCAACAAGGTACGGCACTCGATATGCAGATCTCCAAGGTAGATGACAGCTATACGGAAAATCAGATACAGGTGCTTGAAGGACTTGAAGCGGTAAGAAAACGCCCGGGTATGTATATCGGCTCAACAGGACCGAGCGGACTTCACCACTTGGTATATGAGATAGTGGATAACGCCATAGACGAAGCGCTTGCGGGATACTGCACACAAATAGATGTCGAGATACTTGAAGGCGAGATAATAAGCGTTACCGATAACGGACGAGGAATACCTACGGGAATACACCCAAAGGAAAAAATATCGGCGGCTACGATAGTATTTACGGTGCTTCATTCGGGCGGAAAATTCGGCGGCGGCGGATATAAGGTCGCGGGAGGTCTGCACGGTGTCGGCGCGTCTGTCGTAAACGCTTTGAGCAAATGGCTGGAGCTTACCGTTTATGACGGCGAAAATATCTATTTCCAGCGGTTTGACAACGGCAATTACGCCGAGCCTATAAAAATTATCGGCAAGACCGATAAGACGGGTACTAATATAAAATTCAAAGCCGACCCCGAGATCTTTACCGAAACGGACGTTTATAATTATGAAACGCTTTTAAGAAGATTAAGGGAGCAGGCTTTTCTTAACGCGGGACTGCGCATAAACTTTACGGATAAACGCGACAGTCAAAACATAGTCGGCGAATCGCTCTGCTATGAGGGCGGCATAAGGGAATTTGTAGACCATATCCACAAATCAAAGGCTGCCGACCCCATATTTGACCAGATAATCCACTTCCAAGGTTCAGAGGACGATATGTTCGCCGAGATAGCTTTGCAATATAATACGGGCTATTCGGAATTTATCCTTTCATTTGCCAACAATATCCATACCACCGACGGCGGTATGCACGAAACGGGATTTAAAAACGCGCTTACCAAGACTATAGTGGAATACGGCAAAAAATTCAAGCTGATAAAAGAGGACGAAAAACTCACGGGCGACGACGTTCGCGAGGGAATAACCGCCATTGTCAGCGTAAAGCTGACCGACTGCGAGTTTGAAAGCCAGACGAAGGTAAGGCTCGGCAACCCGAAGGTAAGACCGTTCGTTGAAAAGCTCGTCAGCGAAAAGCTTATGGATTTTCTGGAGGAAAATCCGCAGGTGGCAAAGGCGATATTTGAAAAATCTTTGCAGGCTAAGAGGGCAAGAGAAGCGGCGAAGAATGCGCGCGACCTTGCAAGAAAGCGCAAGTCTGCGCTTGAATCCTCCAGTCTGCCGGGCAAACTTGCCGACTGTTCCGACAGAAATAACGAATATACGGAAATATATATCGTCGAGGGAGATTCGGCGGGCGGTTCGGCAAAAGAAGGCAGAGACCGCCGCTATCAGGCTATACTTCCGCTCTGGGGCAAAATGCTCAACGTTGAAAAGACCCGTATAGACAAGGTATACAGCAACAAAAAGCTGATACCCGTAGTTACAGCGCTCGGTACCTCCATAGGTGAGGATTTTGATATATCAAAGCTGCGTTACGGCAAAGTAATAATCATGGCAGATGCCGACGTTGACGGTTCTCATATAAGAACACTGCTGCTCACATTCTTTTTCAGGTATATGCGCCCGCTGATAGAAGAGGGTCATGTTTACTGCGCCCAGCCGCCGCTTTTCAAGGTATGGCGCGGCAAGCAGGTAAGGTATGCGTTTTCCGAGGAAGAACGCGACAGATATACCGAGGAGCTTTCGAGCGGCAACGCAAAGGTCGACATACAGCGGTATAAGGGTCTTGGTGAGATGAATCCCGAACAGCTCTGGGAAACTACCCTTGACCCCGAAAGAAGAACAATGATAAAAATTTCCATAGAGGACGCGCAAAAGGCTGACGAAGCGTTCACTATCCTTATGGGAGATAAGGTAGAGCCGCGCCGCGACTTTATTGAAAAGAACGCAAGCTATGTTACCGATCTTGACGTATGATGATTATTTAATTTAAGAGGATCAATGCTTTGAAAGAAGAAATATTGGAAAATATTCCCGAAGAAGCTGAACAAGCCCGCGGGCTTGCCCCAACACCGCCAGATGGATCGCCGCAGCAGCCCGAAGAATTGATGCCGCCGGAAACGCCTGCCGATACCGAAAAAATATCCGAGGGCGGAGAAGCTGCCGAAATGCCGGATAACGGTCATGTCACGGAGCATGGCGAACATTCGGACGAGACGTCCGATATACAGCAAACGGACAGCGGCAATGACGAGGTAAATAATAAGGAAAAAGAAGAGGGCGAAGAGAAAAGCGGGGAGAAAAAGAGAGTATTCGGGAAAAATCCTTTAAGATCAGTAAAAATAGATACTGCGGAAATAAAGGATATGTTTTTCGGAGATAAGGTAAACGCAAAGTCCTCGCAGGAAACAGAAGAGGACGATGAAGAAACGCCCGTTTTCGGCAGAAGAAAACGAAAGCCTATGACTGCCGATCCGACTAAGGATAAGCTGATATTTTCGGTCGAGTATATGCTTACGCCCGATCAGGCTGTCGAGGGGTATACGCTGTTTTATAACGAATTTGTCAAAAAATACAATATAAAATTTACCGCGCTGCTCGGCGCTGCCGCCGCAGTCTTTTTGCTGCTTGCGCTCATTTCGTCAACGGGGTATCTGAATTATCTGATGATGATAATCTGCCTTTCGCTGATAGCCATGAAATGGCTGAACACATTCAGCGCGGGAAAGGAAGCGTCCGAAAGTGCGGACGATGTAAAAAACGACAGCTATAAGCTGAGCTTTTACAATTCGCGCATATTGATAGAAGCGTCACAGCTTGCGGGCGACAGGATATACAATTATCCGCCCGTTATGATACGCTTTGAGGACATAGATCTTAAAGTCATAGACTGTGACGGTCTTTATGTGCTTATTTTCAGAAAAAATTATATTTATACCGTTCCGCAGTCTGCTCTAAGCGAAAGAATGAGAGGGATATTCAAAGATCATCTTATGAATATCCTCGGCGACGATTATCATGAGCTTGAGCTTGTCGGAACGAAAAATGATGATGATAACGATAATGCGAAAAAAGAAAAGACAAAGGATAGTGATAGTAATTGAGTAATGAAGTAAACGGATCTGGATTCAAGGATAACTCGAATATTATAAATACCGACATTGAAAAAATGATGAAGGAATCATTTTTGCAGTATTCCATGTCGGTAATATGCTCTCGTGCACTTCCTGACGTGCGGGACGGATTAAAGCCCGTTCACAGAAGGATACTTTACACCATGTACGAAAACGGACTTAATCCCGATAAGCCGTACAGAAAATGCGCCGATACGGTAGGTTCGGTGCTGGGTAAATACCACCCTCACGGTGACGCAAGCGTTTATGACGCGCTTGTAAGAATGGTGCAGAAATTCTCGATGCGCTATCCTATGATAGACGGACAGGGAAATTTCGGTTCTGTCGACGGCGACCCTCCTGCCGCTTACCGTTATACGGAATCAAGGCTCGACAGGCTTGCGCTGCATATGCTCAGCGATATAAACAAGGAAACGGTAGATTTTCAGCCTAACTATGACGACCGACTTCAAGAGCCTAAGGTGCTGCCGTCACGTTTTCCGCAGATACTTTGCAACGGTTCTGTAGGAATAGCGGTCGGCATGGCGACAAATATACCTCCGCACAACCTCGGAGAGGTAATAGACGCCATGAAGCTTATGGTAAAAAACCCCGATTGTACGCTTGACGAACTTATGGAGTGTATAAAAGGTCCTGATTTCCCGACAGGCGGAATAATAATGGGCAAATCGGGCATACGCGCCGCATACGGTACGGGCAGAGGAAAAATAACGCTGCGTTCGGATACTTCCATAGAAGAAATAAAGGGAAGGAACTGCATTGTGGTAAACGAACTGCCTTATATGGTCAACAAAGCGCGGCTTATAGAGGATATAGCACAGCTGCATAAGGATAAGCGTATAGAGGGCATACACGATCTGCGTGATGAATCGGACAAAGATGTAGGAATAAGAATAGTTATCGAGCTGAAAAAAGAAGCTATCCCGCAGGTGGTGCTGAACAAACTTTTCAGCTATACGCAGATGCAGGACACCGTAGGCGTTATAATGATAGCGCTTGTAAACGGCGTACCCAAAACGCTTACGCTCAAAGAGATACTTCAGCATTATATCGACTTCCAAGCGGAGGTAATAACCCGCCGTACAAGTTTTGACCTTAAAAAGGCGAAGGAAAGAGAACATATACTGCTCGGTCTGAAGATCGCTCTGGATAATATCGACGAAGTAATAGAGATCATGAAGACCTCTAAGAACGTACCCGAAGGTAAGCAAAGGCTTCGCGAGAAATTCGGGCTCAGCGAGATACAGGCGGATCATATCGCGAATATGACGATAGGCAGACTGACGGGTCTTGAAACGCAGAAGATATTTGACGAATTGAGCGAACTCGAAATAAAGATAGCCGACTTGGAAGATATACTTGCCGACCACAACAGGATACTTGAAATAATGATAACAGAGGTCGAAGCGATACAGGAAAAATTCGGCGACGAGCGGCGCACAAGGATAGAAGCCGTAAGCGGCGAAATGGATATAGAAGATCTCATACCCGTTGAGGACAATGTTGTCACCTATACCAAGAGCGGATATATCAAGCGTATGCCGATAAGCGTATACAAAGCGCAGCGGCGCGGCGGCAAGGGCGTCAGCGGCATGAAACAGCGCGAGGACGATTTTGTCGAGGAAATGAACATCTGTTCATCACATGACAACATACTGTTCATCTCAAATTTCGGCGTTATGTATAAACTTAAATGTTATGAACTGCCCGAGGGCTCAAAAAATTCCAAGGGTACCAACATAGTGAACATACTGCCGCTCAGAGAAGGCGAAAAGATCGCCGCAATGATAAAGACCGAAGATTTCAGCGACGGCAAATACATTGTTATATGCACCAAAAACGGCAAGATAAAGCGCACGCCGCTGCCGTCATATAAAAATGTACGCAGACAGGGACTTATCGCTATCGGTCTTGATGAAGATGACGAGATAAAGGGCGTAAGAATGACCTCGGGCAGCAGTCAGCTTATAATAGCTACGCAAAACGGCATGGCGATACGCATAAACGAAACGGACATACGGTCAATGTCAAGAGTAGCGCATGGCGTAAAAGCCATAAAGCTGCGCAGCGGAGACATGGTGGTATCAATGGCGAGAGTGCGCGAAGGCGCAAGCGTGCTGACCGTCACCGAAAAGGGCTTAGGCAGAAAATGTCTGCTTGACGCATACAGAATACAAAAGCGCGGCGGCTACGGACTTAAAAACTACAGCTGCAAGGACGACTGCGTATGCGGCATAAAGGTGATAGACGAAGAGGACGATATCGTTATGATATCCACTGACGGAATAATAATAAGGCTGCGCGCTGCCGACATCAGACCTATGGGAAGATACGCACGCGGTCTGAAGCTGATGAAACTCAGCGGAGACGACAAGGTCGTTGCATTCACGAGAGCGGAGCATGACGACAGTGCTAAGATAGAGAATGTAGAGGACGCGGAAGTCGAAGAACTTACAGCGGAAGAGATAGCTTCGATCGAAGCGCAGGAACTTATTGACGAGCAAAATACTGATGATACTGATAATTAATAAGGGTTGCCCCCTCCCGTGGGAGGGGGCATTTTGCGCTTTCATCAGATAAAAAAGGGGAGTTAAAACTCCCCTTTCCCCGTCCTTATGTAATGAAATAGATATTGCTGCGCTATCCCCTCGCTGCCTTTTACTTCTTCCGGCAATCCGTTGGGATACCACCTTTCAAGTACCCGCTTTACCCATACGTCCTTGGGAAATGCGTCCACCTTATACATTCCGAAAAGCAGCGTGCAGTCCGCTACCTTCGGTCCTACGCCTTTTATCTTCATCAGTTCGTCCCTTGCGGCGTCGGTCGGCAGCGTTTTTATCCTTTCAAGGTCTATCTCGCCGCTTTGTATCTTCTCTATCGCGTCAACGATGTATTTCGCACGGAATCCCGACCGCAGGTATTCGAGCGCTTCCGCTGTCTGACCGTACATCTGCTCTGCGGTGGGATAACCGCCGAAGCGGTCGCATAATCTGCCGATTATGCCCTTTATCCTCGGTATGTTATTATTTTGCGAAATTATGAACGAACTTAACGCTTCCCATGCGTCCTGCTTTAGTATCCGTATACCCCAGGCATATTCGCACGCTTTTGACAGCGTTTCGTCCTGCGAAAACCGCCTTTTAAGTTCGGCATAGTCTGTATTAAGGTCGAAATAGTCCGCCCAGACAGTTTCAAACTCCTGCTCCGTGACATCATATAGCCTGAAAACGCCGTCTGTTTTGTCCACACAGCTTATCCTTAGCGGAATATTTAAAAACGCGCCCGTGTATTCGTCCCCGCCTGTTTTTACCCACCGAAACGCCTGACCGCAGTCAAGCGTCTGATCGAGGTCGAAGTCGGGCTGATGTAAAATTATGTCATTTCCTTTTGCGTACAGATCCATTTGTTTTTTCCCCTTTGCGAAAAAACATTCCCCTTTGAAAAACTTTTACCTTTATGAAAATTTCAGTCCTTGTACTGCGCCTGTATCTCTTTGATCTTGTCAAAATTTTCCTCAAAGACCTTTACCACCTGCGGGTCGAAATGCTCGCCGCTTTCCTCTTTTATTATTCTGAACGCTTCTTCGCCCTTCCACGCTTTTTTGTACGAGCGGTTGCTTGTAAGCGCGTCATAAACGTCCGCAACGGCGGTTATCCTTGCGCTGAGGTCTATCTCCTCGCCCTTCATGCCGAGATAGCCTTTGCCGTTCCACCATTCATGGTGCTGCTGGGCTATGACCCTTGCGACCGCCATTATCTCGCCGGGGGCGTTATGCAGCAGATTTTCGCCGATATTGACGTGCGTTTTTATAACTGCAAATTCCTCGTCCGTAAGGCTGCCGCCTTTTTCAAGTATCTCGGGCGGGATAAGCAGTTTGCCGATATCGTGCATCATAGAGCCTATGCGGATATTTTCCACCTGGTCGTGGTCAAGTCCCATAGCCTGCGCGATAGCCCTGCTGTATTCGGACACTCTCTTGACGTGCTTGCCCGTCTGACCCGATTTAGCCTCTGTTATTTCTGCAAACGCAAGCGTTACCTGCTCCTGCGTTTCAAGCGACTGCTTTGAAAGTATCTCGATCTCCGTTCTTTCTTCGATATGTCTGAAAAGAATATTATACGCCATCTGCGACGCGGCATAGAGTATTATCGCAAAAGCGAGGATTATGAAATAATAGCCGATATCCAGATAACCGCAGGAATCGAGCATAGCCTCAAATCCGAGCAGGATAACGAGAAGGATAAAATTGATGATAGGCAGGGTGTTTATCTGCGCAAGCAGACCGGAGTGTTCATTTTTGCGCATAAATTCTATCTTATCCGCCGAGGGGATATAGAAAATAAGCAGCATGACGATAAAGCTGCCTGTAGAGAGCAGACTTGAAAAGGTCGGGTGATCTTCGCCGAGCGGCAGGGTTATCAGCACGCTTGTGACATACATATACAGCACTGCCATATAAACGAAAACGCCAAGTTCATGCGAGCAGCCGACCAGCTTACAATAAGAGCGGATAACGAAAAGCAGCACGGGGATAGATATCAAAAATATCATTATCAGCATTATAAGCATGGTAAAATTTGAAGTACCGAGCAGGTCGGTATCTATCAATATCCCGTAAACGGGAGAAAATTCGGGGACGATAGTATTATCATCATGAAAATCCGTCACGCCGAGGGCGATAAGGAAGGAGCTCAGAACGGTCTCAAAGATAAACAGAACTATAGCGAGAGTTACCAGAAGACCGAGGGGTGAGTATGGTATAAGCCGCAGGAGTTTGCGGTGGTAGACCTTTTTGCTTTTCGGGTCGGTCCTTTTGCTGTATTTGGAAAGGAATATCCTGTCATTTAAAAAGAGAAAAATAAGCGCGGGGATAGCCATATTAATAAGCGACCCGATCCAGACCGCAGCTGCTTCCATAAGAATCACCCTCCTTTCGCGACAGCGGTATAATAATATTTTACCACAATATCACAAATTTGTCCAGTACTTTTAAAATATTTTTAAGACGTCTGATAAAATGCCCCCCTTCTCCCGTGGGAGAAGGGGGTTTGGGGGAAAAATCTGATGTTTTAAAAATAATTTATCCAAAAATCGTAATATGGTACGGACATTTTTTAATAGATTCACAAAGTCGGTGAACTAACGTTTGGGAAGTTTTACGGTGACGCGAAGCGGCATTGAGGTCTTTGACCTCAAAGTAAAACTTCAGTGGCGGGGGCGCTAACGTGTAAGCTCAAACAAACGTCAGACCCCGCCTTTTATACTAATCTTTTTATACAAGTAATATTATTGTACCTTGCGACCGAATCAAGGTATGAAATAACTATACCCGTTGCTGTCGATTCGGCATGGACTACCTTGCCGTCGCCTATGTACATGGCAACGTGGTAGATAGATGCATAACTCGTTCCGCCGAAAAATACCAGATCGCCCGGCTGTATGTTACTTCTTGATACGAGCGTTCCGTAATTTGCCTGCGAAGCGGCATAGTGCGGCAGATTTATGCCTATCTGTGCGTATGACAGCATTACAAGTCCCGAACAGTCGGTCGCGCCGTACTTGTTTCCTGCCCATACATATCTTCCGCCGACCATGCCTTTGGCATAATTTATCACCGTTTCTATATCCGATGAGGACGGCTGCTCGGTCTGCGTGTTATCAGGTTCGGGGTCGGGATCGGGTTTTGCGGTGGTCTCGGGCGGCGGGGTAGTCTGCGGCGGCTGAGTTTCGCTCGGTTCTGTCTTGGGCGGCTCGGTCTGTGCAGGCTCGGTAGTTTCGTCCGTCTTTTCAGGCTCGTCAGGCTTCTGCTGACTGTCCTTCGTTTCCTTAGTCTTTTTGGGTTTCTTTGTAGTTGTCTCGGCAGTAGTTTCGGGCGGCGGAGTGGTCTGCGCGGTCGTTGTGGTGGTCGCGGCTTGCTCGGATACCTTTTCGTACTCCGTATCCAGATCGCCCATTTGCGAGAGGTAGCCCTCAAGTTCGCTGTTGAGAGATTCTATTGAATCGCCGTATTCCTTTTGCAGTGCTTCAAGTTCCGCTTTTTCTTCAAGGAGCTGCTGCTGTTTTTTGGAATACTCCGCACTTTTTTCTTTAAGCGCTTCGCTTTGTTCGGCAAGTTCCTTGCTGTATTGCTCGGTCTTATTTTTTTCCTCGATAAGTCCGTCTATAGTCTCGTTATCATGCTCGGAAATGCGCTTTACAAGTTCTATCCGCATAAGCACGTCATAGAAATTGTCGGCGTTGAGCAGTACGTCCGAATATGTATCGTGACCGGCGATATACATAACGCGCAGTCTTTTTTTCAGGTCGCTCACACCTTGTTCGACAGCGTTTTCGCTAAGTTCAAGTTCATACTGCGTATCGCGCATTTTGCTGTCTATGTCAGCCATTTCCGTTTCGATCTCTTCCGCCTTTTTGGAAACCTTATCTATCTTTGCGCAGATGATCTCAGCCTTTTCGTTTACAGCGTCAAGTTTTTCCTGCTGACCGTTTATATCGCTGCCCGCCGAAGCTATTTTTTCATCTAATTGAGTTATTTTCTGTTCAAGTTCTTCGAGCTTTTTTTCATACTCGGCATTTTCGTCCTGCTCATCGGCAAAGGAATTTATGGTATTCGCAGTTTTGTGTACGCCCGCCCCGCCGAACGCGCCGAGCGCCAGCGAAACGGCGATAACAGCCGCTGCGGTTTTTTTCAACATATATTTATATTCAAAGATCATTGTTTTTATGCTCCCGATCCTAACTGTGGGGTATTGTTACTGATTTGTAATTATTATACCTCATTTTACGCCTGATGTCAATAACTGCGGCATTTTTTTCATAAGACTTTCACATAAACATCAAGCGCAGACGGTTATTTTTGTGCAGTAATAGTCATAACGGGGCGAAAAAAAGCGGATATGCTTTTTTAAAGCATATCCGCCCGATATGTATGCTGTGATTTTTCGGATAAGTGGGTAATTACTTAAAGTATCTGTCGAGCAGACCCTTGAAAGCCCTGCCGTGTCTTGCCTCGTCCTTAGCCATTTCGTGAACGGTATCGTGTACGGCGTCATAGCCGAGTTCCTTAGCCCTCTTAGCCAGTTTAAGTTTACCTTCGCAGGCTCCGTTTTCAGCCATCCACCTTTTTTCAAGGTTTTCCTTAGTGGAAGCCGAAACTACCTCGCCGAGCAGTTCTGCAAACTTAGCAGCGTGTTCCGCTTCTTCATAAGCAGCCTTTTCGTAATACATACCGACTTCAGGATAGCCCTCTCTGAAAGCGGCTCTTGCCATTGCAAGGTACATACCTACCTCGCTGCACTCGCCCTCGAAGTTCTCTTTAAGACCTGCAACGACTTCTGCGTCAAGACCCTGTGCTGATCCGACCTTGTGATCGTCAGCCCAAGTTACCTCTGCCGACTCATCGACCTTATTGAATTTTTCAGCGGGGGCTTTGCATACGGGACAAACAGCGGGAGCTGCTTCACCCTCATAGATATAGCCGCACACAGAACATACAAATTTTGACATTTTGATTTCCTCCTTATCAAAAGATATTGAAATAAAGTATACCACTTTGATACAAAAAAGTCAATATATATTTTGTGTATTTTTTAAATATTTGATTAAATACCCACTCTCACACAGGAGAGGGGGTTTAGTGGAAAGCTCTGATGTTTAAAAAATATCTTATCATAAAAACGTAAAGCGGTACGCAGTTATGATAATAGATTCACAAAAGTGGGTGAACTAACATGGGGCGGGGGAAATAACGTGTAAGCTCAAACCAACGTCCGACCCCGCCTTTTAGCTTAACATCCAGCTTATGATCTCAAAGTATTTTCCGTCATCAACGGTCACGCTTACCGTGTGCTTGCCCTTTTCGTCAAATGAGCAGATCTCTTCGTTGTATGCGTAATCGCCCCAGCCGCCTTCAAAGTTTCCGTCAAGGGTCTTTACCTCTTCGCCGTCAACGGTTATGGTCGCAGCGCCCATGTTTCCGCCTACGCCTTTGAGCATGAGCATACCGAGGTTCTTAAATTCCATTTCACAGGTGTATGTACCGCCGTCAGTGGTAGACCAGCCGTTCGGGAAATTCCAAAGCGTTGATGTTCCCTCTTTGAAATTGCCAAGGTCTGTAACGGTTACAAGGTCGGAAGTCGTGTCGGCAAGCTTTGCGTCGGCATATTTATCGCCTGTGGGCGATTCCATTGAACTGTCAAACGGCTGTGAGGATTCCGTGTAGCTGTCGATATTGTCCTTTATATCGCCGACAAAATCTATGAGCAGATTTGCAAGCAGCGTATGACCCGTATCGTTAGGGTGAACCTCGTCCGCCTGAGTGGTCTCCCAAGTGAGATTTCCCGCTTCTATTTCGGGCATTATCGCGTCGTGATAGGAGATAACGGGTACGCCGTAATATTCGGCTATTTCGCCGTGAACATTCTGCGGACAGCCGCCGCTCTGAGTCGTCATTTCGATAAGCACTACCGCGGGATTATTTTCAGCGGCAAGACATTTTCTGACAAGGCTGTCCATTGTAGTCTTATAAAAATCGGTATCGGAGTCGTTGATAAATTCGATAAAGATGATGTCAGGCTTTTCGGCAAGCACCTGATCTTCTACGCGGTGTACGCCGAGGTAGGAATCGGTCGCGCCGATACCTGCGTTGACTGCCTTTGAGAAAAGGCAAACGTTATCTTCCCACCATTTTTCAAACTGTGCGGTATAGGTCATCTGGCTTGACGAGGTAGTCGAGCCTGCGGTTATAGAGTCGCCGAGGAAAGCGATCTTCATCGGAGTATCGACCTTTTCCTGCGGAGTTTTGCTGTCGTCATTCTGAAGATCTATCGCCGCCTTTACCTTTTCGGCAAGACGGGTCTTATCTCCCTCAAAATAAACGGAACGTGTTACCATATTATCAGTCGCCCCCTGTTCGAGATCAATAGGTCCGTCGTTTACGGGCGCTTTAAGGTCAGAGTCACCCTCGGCAGGCTCATCAGCCGTGCTTTCGTCAGTCTCTCCCTCGGAAGCGTCAGCGCTTTGAGTATCATCAGCGTTTTGTGTCTGAGCGGCAGAATTATCCGCTTTTTGCGAATCCGTACCCTCTTCCTTATCCGAGCAGGAAGCAAGGCAGGCAGCCGCGAGAGTAAATGCGGTCAAAACAGCCGCGATTTTTTTGATCATAGCAAATTATCCTTTCAACTAAATTAAGGCGATAGCCTCTTATACAAATATTATACACCAACAAACAAAATTTTGCAATAGGTGAGGAAAAAAAATTACAGAAATCAGTATTGTAAAGAGGTATGATTTTTTATGGCATCAGAGCTTGAAGAAAAAGGTGGTCGCTTCGCGACGATTTAAATACCACCCCAAACCCCTCCTTTCAGGAGGGGCTTGCCTACACCCCCCAACCCCCCTCTCCCGTGGGAGAGGGGGGCATTGAGCAACTTTCCAAGGAATGATAAGTAAGGTCGGGGAAATATGCCGCAGGCATATTTCAGTTTTTGTCGCACGTCATGTGCGACAAAAACCGTTGACAAATAAAATTTAGTGCGGTATAATAGAATATGTTCGGGAATACCGTTCAAAGTTTATTTAAAAAGGATATGCATTTATGAAACTTCATAAAAGAACATGGGCGGAGATAGATCTTGACCGCCTGAGAATAAATTATGAAAAATATCGCTCGCTTATCGGCGGCGATACCGAGATAATGTGCGTGGTAAAGGCGTCCTGCTATGGTCACAGCGACCGTGCCGCCGCGCCCTTTCTTCATGATACGCTCGGCGTGAGAAGTTACGCGGTATCCAATATCGACGAAGCGATACGGCTCAGAGAAATGGGGATAACGGGGGATATCCTTATCCTTGGGTATACGTCGCCTGACGACGCGGACGAACTGGTAAAATTTGATATAATACAAACTATCACCGATCTGCCTTACGCCAAAGAACTGGATAAAGCCGCAAAGGGGCTTGTGCGCTGTCATGCGGCTGTCGACACGGGAATGACTCGTATCGGTTTCAGAGGGTCGGCGGAAAATATCGCTGATGAGGTATCCGCCGCCGCTCAGCTTCCGCATCTGCGGATAGAGGGTGCGTTTACGCACTATTCCTCGGCGGATTCGCTTGAAACGGAGGATTGCGAATACACCAAAGCGCAGACGGACAAATTTTTTGCCGCGGCTGAACTGATAAAAAAAAGCGTGCCGCTTAAAAAGGTGCATTGTCTTAACTCTGCGGGCGGACTGCTGCATTATGATAAGCGGTCGCAGTACGCGCGTCTGGGGATAATCCTGTACGGTCTTAAACCCGACAGAGCCTTGACGCTGCCCGAAGAGATACAGCCGGTAATGTCGCTGCGGTCAACGGTCGCGCAGGTCAAGGAGGTCGAAGCGGGTACGGCGGTCAGCTACGGCAGGACTTATATCACCGACCGACCGACACGCATAGCCACGATAGCCTGCGGCTATGCGGACGGTTATCCGCGTGCGCTGTCCAATAAGGGCGAAGTGCTGATACACGGGGTACGCTGTCCGATAATCGGCAGAGTTTGTATGGACCAATTTATGTGTGATGTTACTGATGTGAACGGCACAAACGAAGTTCGCGGCACGAACCCCGTTCGTAGCACAAACGAAGTTTGTGCGGGTGACACGGTAACGCTTATCGGGGAAGAAAACGGCGAGCGCATAACGGCGGACGATATAGCCGAACTGACGGGAACTATAGGGTACGAGGTGGTATGTTCCGTTTCGGAGAGAGTACCGCGTGCGGCGGTAGAGAACGGGGAGGTCAAAGGGGTATTTTTATTGTAGGAAAATGCGGCTTGCTGTGATGATAGTATTCCGATGTCTTTGTACACAAATTTTTCTGACAAAAATATTTTAAGATTTTGTACACATTTTTATCCCTATACCAAAACTAATTTTATAAATATATAACCTCATTTTTCCTCTTGCCTTATACTTAAAAAACACTTTAATTTCAACGGTTTTCTTTACTTTCCATATACTATATTTTCAAAAAAACTTCAATATTTTTCATAATTAAAACGATAAGTTTTCACAAGCATATCACATTAATAGGGTATGATATTTGTAGCCGAAAGGGCAGCGGGCATAGCTGCCCGACCCGTTCGGCACCGATCAAAGCATATGACGGCTTATACCCCAAGCCTTCATATATACAGCACGGCAGACTTTACGTCTGTCGGCTTCTCCCCTATAATTTTTTATTTTTTGCTCCCGTCCCCACCCGACGGGAGTTTTTTTTCTTTTTAGTTTTTGAACGGTGAAGCCGTTCAAAAACCGTTCACAGATCCGCCGCTTCGTATTGGTGTGGGTCGTGTTACATAGCTGCCGCGTCTTTTTCTATCGTTGAACTTTGTAGATAGATTCTCTCGTCTGAGCAAAGCTCAGACCGCCATGCGCTATTACTTTGATATTTTGTGTAGATTCATCAAAGAGGAACGTTCAGCGCGTTCTATCGTACTTACTTTTTAAAATATATCAAACCCCAGCGGTTTCGGCAGCGTTTCCCGCGGGTCTGCGCCTGCCGACAGGCTTATCCATGCCTTTACATATGCCGCTATCGGCGCGATACGCTTTATCGGTATGACCGACAGACCGCTGAACGCTTTTACGCTTTCATAGCTGCGTCCGCCGTCTATCCCTGCCGCAAATATGAGCGTGCCCTGCTCAGCCGCTTTTTGGAAAAAATTTTTAGGATAAAAATTTTTCGTGTTTATCGTCCCCGAATGGTAGCATTTGTGTATGATGCACTCTATTCCTTCAATGTCAGGATAACTCATGCCGGGATAAGGCTCGATAAACAGCAGCTTTCTTGCCGCCGCTTCCAGATCGCCGCAGTTAAGCGGCTCTATCTCATCAGGAAGCATGACGGCTTTTTCGTTTCGGTAAAAATTTCCGTTTGCGTCAAAACGCCCGTAATAACTGTTATCCGCGCTGAAAAGCATATCCGAAAAGGCGGCAGGACCGAGCAGCCTTGCGGCAAAGTGTACATAAACATCTCCGCCGACAGTGTTTCGGTATGGTACCCATACCCCGCGCGTTTTGACGTTTTTAATAAATTCAACTGCGGCACGCATATTATCCAAGCCGTTTGAAAGCTTATCTTCAAGCGGGCGGTCAGCCGACAGCAGCATTATGGGTATGTCGGGGGCAACGGTGTATGCAAGGGCGGCGGCGGAATACTGGATAGTATCCGTCCCATGGGTAACGATAATCCCGTCATATCTGCCCGACCGCGCCTGCGGTATAACAGCGTCCAGCAGCGAATTGATAACTGCTCCGTTATTGTTTTCGCTAAGTTCCGTATAAGGCTGAAGCGTGCGGTAGTCAAAATCAATGCCGTAACGATCGCGGTACATATCAAGCAAAGCCGAAGGCTTATCGGGGTCTGTGGAAATAAACCCGTTGACCGCCGTACTGCCGACCGTACCGCCTGTAAAAATAAAGAGGATAGAGCAAGCCAAGATAAGCAGCGTCCTTTCTGTATTTTTTATAAGTTTGTGTACATTATCTTAAAATATTTCCAAAGTCATTTTATTTAAAAATCCCAAGTATCTCCCCCGCAGGGAACTCCCCGTCCCCCGCTTTGATGACTTTGAACCCCGCCGACTGCGCCGCCGCAGAAGCTGCTGCCGTGTCCTCTATGACTACGCATTGCCTTACTCCGCAGCCGAGCGCACCCGCCGCGTAGATGTATACATCGGGGTATTCCTTGCTCCTGCCCGTCATGTCGGTGTAGATACAGCTGTCGAACAGCGGCTGTGCGCCGTTCGCTTTAAGCACCGCCTGACACAGTTCCCTGTCCGCTGACGTGGCAAGCGCAAGCTTTACCCCGTTCGCTTTAAGCGTTTTCAGCAGTTCGGACGCGCCCTTTTTGAACCTTAGCCGCGAATACTCTTCCGCTGCCATTTGCTGCCATTCAGCGATTATGCCGTCTGTATCTTCGTTCAGGCTGAACCGCTCTGCGGTGTACTCGGCGGCTTCGCGCAGCGTGTAACAGGCGATTGCCGCCGCATAGTCCTCGGGTACGTCAAGACCGCGCCTGCCGAGGAATTTTTTGTCTATCTCGTCCCATATCCCCGCCGAGTCGATAAGCGTTCCGTCAAGGTCGAAGATCGCCGCTTCAAATTTCATACAAACTCCTCGACAAGCGCAGCCGCAAGCGCGGCAAGTTCGGGGCAGGGGCGTTTTTTGTAGTACTCCTCGGTACGCGCCGCAGGCTTGGGAGAAGTATCTCTTCCGTCAAGTCCGAGCAGTTCTCGGCATATTATGGTATCAGCGCCGTTTTTTTCCTTGAACCTTGCCGCCAACTGCTGTACTATCTCGTACATCTCCCTTTTGGGTTCTGCCCCCGCCTGACCGCTCGAACGCAGCATACCGACTATCATTACCGCGCCGCATAACGCGCCGCAGACCTCGCGCATTCTGCCTATACCGCCGCCGAAGCCCGCCGCCAATTTCAGCGCACAGTCCTCCGTCAGTCCCATTTGCTCCGCCCATGCGCCGACTACCGCCTGCGAACAGTTGTACCCCTTGTAGAAAAGCGCCTTCGCGCGCTGTGCGTATTCAGATCTGCTCGTATCCATTAATACCGACTCCTTAAAATGTCCGAAAATGAAAAACCGCTCTGTTCAAAAGCGGTTTCTCAAAAAAGGAAAGTATGAAAAAGAAAAAAATTCGGGAATGCTTTGTTAAAATATTCCGCTGTCAGAATGACACTTTCAGAATAACCTTTCAGAATAATGCAATCAATTTGACACAGTCAAATTGCCACTCTCAAATTAACGTAGTTAATTTGAGAGGTCATTCTTCTTCGCTGTCAACCTCTTCGGCAGCTTCTTCAACGACTTCCTCTGCGTCCTCAACAGCTTCTTCGGCTGCTTCGGCAGCCTCTTCCGCGCTTTCAACAGCTTCCTCGGCAGTCTCTTCAGCAGCCTCGGCGGTCTCAGCCTCCTCAGTGCCTTCAGCGGTCTCGCAGCTTGCGCAGTCGTCACAGCAGCAATCGTCGAAATCGTCGTCTAATTCCTCGTAATCGTAATCCTCAAGCTCCTTGTGCTTTTTATATGCTACCGCAGCAGCAGCGCCGAGCGCGGCAACACCAAGCGCGGCGGCGACCTTTAATGCTTTTCCCATGGTAAACAACTCCTTATTCAGATTTTACACTTACCCGCTTTCGCGGGTCAACGGTTTCATTTTTTCTGTTTAATAGTATATCACATTTTAGCGGCTAAATCAAGTATTTTTAAAAAAAATAATTTCCATGCGGGATTTTTTGTACAAAATACACAAATAAACTGCCCGACAAATGACAGATACGAACAACTTTTTGTGCATTGCTGACGGCGGATAATGCTGATAAAATTTTTACATATTCCCCGTAAGGTTCATTATTATCGCCGCGGCGGCGATCGGCGCGGTCTCGCAGCGCAGTATCCTTGCGCCCATGCTGACCGGCTTGAATCCGCAGCCGGTGAAAAGCTCCGCTTCTTCATCTGAAAAGCCGCCCTCGCTGCCTATCATCAGCGCGACAGACGTGTTGGGCTTCAACCCGAGCGAGTTAAAGGACACGCCGCCTTTTTCATAGCACCAGACGGCGCTGTCAAACTCTTTCATGCGTTCAGCCGCTTCGCGCACGCTAATTATCCCGTCCACGGCGGGTATTGCGCCGCGCCCGCACTGTTTAGCCGCTTCGAGGGCTATCTTATTATAGCGGACGAGTTTTTTTGAAAAACTCTTTTCATCAGGTCGTGAGATACAGCGGGAGGTCAGCACGAAGGTTATGCCGCTTACTCCCATTTCGACTGATTTTTGCACGATAATATCAGCCTTTTCGCCCTTTGGCACAGCCTGAAAAAGGTGCAGACGTATATCAGGCTCTGCGGAAGCGGGGGCGGAGCCAAGCACGCGGCAGAGTACCTGTTCCGGGGAAATATCATCAACGGAGCAGGTATAGTCCGTCCCTCGGCAGCAGATGGTGACAATATCGGAGCGTTTCATACGCAAACTGAGCGCGGCATGGCGTGCGTCCTCACCCGACAGGGTACAGAAGCCGTCCTGCACGTTATCGGAAAAAAATCTCGGCATTTTATTTACCTAAAAACATCTCTATCAGCTTATACCCTTTTTCTACATATATACCCGTGCTTTTAGCCGTCTTTTCGTTCCATGTATCTACGCCCGCCGTTTCGCCCTTTTTGTGGTAGATGAGGAAGGGTATCGGGTCGTTCGTGTGGGTCATTAACGACAGCGGCGTGGGGTGGTCGGGGCAGACGAGTACCTTGTAATCGTCATATTTTTCAAGCGCGTTGACCACGGGCGCAAGTATCTTTTCGTCTATCAGCTCAATGCTGCGCTTTTTATTTTCTATCTCGTGGCGGTGACCGCATTCGTCGGGCGCTTCAACGTGTATGTAGACAAAATCGCTGCCCGATTCCAGTTCATGTATGCAGGCGGCAGCCTTGCCCTCGAAGTTGGTATCTATGTAGCCCGTTGCGCCTTCTACGTTTACGACATTCATTCCCGTGAATTTGCCTATTCCCTTTAACAGGTCAACGGCGGAGATCATAGAGCCTTTTATGCCGTACTTTTCAACAAAAGGTGTGAGCGGCTTTCTCACGCCCTCGCCCCAGAACCACATGGAGTTCGCGGGTCTTTTGCCCTGTGCGATCCTTGCCTTGTTGACCGGGTGATCGCGCAGCAGATCGTAGCTTTTTTTCATCATATCGTAAAGCTTAGCGGCATTGGGGTGAGCGGGGATATATTCCTTTATCGGTCTGCCGGTTATGTCATGCGGCGGGGTCAGCGTGCCGACATCAAGCGTACCCATATTCCAGATAAGGCAATGGCGGTAGCTTACGCCCGAATATAGCTGAAATTCTTCCGAATCGAAATGTTCGGCGAGGTATTTTATCAGCACCTGTGCTTCTTCGGTGGAAATATCGTCCGAGCAGTAATCGACCATAGTTTTATCCTCATAGGCAGGCTCGTCCGAAAGGGTAACGAGGTTGCAGCGGAAGGAAACATCGGTCGGCTTCATATCTATCCCGATAGAACCTGCTTCAAGCGGAGAGCGTCCCGAGTAATAGACCTCGGGGTCATAGCCGAGAATGGAGAGGTTAGCGACGTCCGAACCGGGTTTCATACCGTCCTGAACGCTTTTTACAAGTCCTACGGTCGCCCGTTTAGCGAGCGAATCCATAGTCGGCTTAAAAGCCGCCTCCATAGGAGTCATACCGCCGAGTTCATCAACGGGGTAATCAGCCATACCATCGCAAAGCATAACAACGTATTTTGTCATATAAAAACAAGTCCTTTCAACTAATAGTTTGTTTTATTTAGAAAAAGGTGCGCCCCTGCCTCATCCCGTGGGAGGGGTGTAGGCAAAGCTCTGATGTAAGAAATATTATCTTATCCCAAAAACGTAAACCGGTACGCAGTTATAAAATAGATTCACAAAAGTTGGTTAACAGAAGTTGCGGCGGGGGAGCCAACATAGAAGCTCAAACTAACATCAGACCCGCCCCCCTATTCGGCAGAGATCAAATAATAATACACCGGCTGTCCGCCGCGCGTCATGTTTATGTCTATGTCGCTGAATTTTCTCGTAAGCATGGCGTGCAGTTCCTCGGCGGCATCGTCGGTTACGTCTGCGCCGTAAAGCACCGTGATAAACGACGTGTCGTTTTTGACAAGCCGCTTGGTCAGCTTGTACGCGCCTTTGTTGACCTCTTTTTCCGTGAATATCAGCTTGCCGTTTTCAATGCAGAGTATCTCCCCCTGCTTGATCGCTTTGCCTTCAAAATCGCTGTCACGCGCCGCAAATGTCACCTGTCCGGTCGCTACCCGCTCAAACGCTTCGGTCATGGCAAGCCTGTTTGATGACAGGTCGGCTTCGGGGTCAAATGCAAGCATTGCGCTCATTCCCTGCGGCACGGAACGGGTCTGCAGTACGCATACCTTTCTGTCGGCAAGCTTCATAGCCTGCTCCGCCGCCATGATTATGTTCTTGTTGTTGGGAAGTACGAACACCGTTTCGGCAGGACAGCTCATTATCGCTTTGAGTATGTCCTCCGTTGACGGATTCATTGTCTGACCGCCGCTGACGATACAGTCAACGCCTATATCCCTGAACATCGCTTCAATGCCGCTTCCCGCAGCGACCGCAACAAAGCCGAAACGCTTTTCCGGCTTGGCAGGTGAGAACCCTGTTTCAGCGTCCTTTTTCCTGCTTTCATGCTGGAGTTTCATGTTCTCTATTTTCGGAAGATTGATATACCCAAATTCCAGTCCCTTCTGTACGGCAAGCCCCGGGTCGTTTGTGTGAACGTGCACCTTGATTATATCGTCGTCCTCGACCACGACAACGCAGTCGCCGATCGTTTCAAGATACGCGCGGAGCGCGTCCGCACTGCCGCAGTCCTCGGATTTGTTGATAAGCATTTCCGTGCAGTAGGTAAAGTGTATCTCATCATCATACCTGCCGACCGCGTCCGCAAACGAATCGACCGTCACGGTAGGCTTGTTCTTGTCAGGTTCGGGAGCGACAGTGCCGCCCTCGAAGATACGCTTCATCTCGCAAAGTATTATGGTCAGCCCCTTGCCGCCTGCGTCAACAACGCCCGCTTTAGCGAGCAGCGGCAGCATTTCGGGGGTCTTTTCAAGCGTAGCCGCAGCCTGTCTGCACACTTCGTCCCAGACGATCAGCGGATCGTTCGACGAGATCGTCATCTCACGCGCCCTCTGCGCAGCTTCGCGTGCAACGGTGAGTATAGTACCCTCGGTAGGCTTCATGACCGACCTGTACGCGCCCTTTACGCCGCTTTCGAGCGACTGAGCGAGCAATTCGCAGTCCATTACGGCTTTACCCTCAAGGGTCTTGGAAAATCCGCGGAAAATAAGCGACAGGATAACGCCCGAATTGCCCCTTGCGCCCCTGAGCATACCTGCGGCGGCTTCCGAAGCCGCAAGAGAGATATCGACCGAATCGGGCAGGGCTTTAAGCGCGAGTGCGGCGTTAGAAATGGTCATTGACATATTTGTACCCGTATCGCCGTCGGGAACGGGGAAAACGTTAAGTTCGTCTACGGATCTTTTTTTATCGGACAAAACATTAGCGGCGCTGATTATTGCATCGCGGAAAGTTTTACCGTTTATTGTCGCATTCAAAAGAAAATACCTCCATTAAACTATCTCATCGGCGAAGATCTCCACCGATCTTACATCTATCCCCGTTTTGTCGATAAGTTCATACGCGACCTTATGAGAGACCGCGTCAGCGACAGCGGGGATATTGACATCGGGCGAAAAGACAGCCGATATTTTTATCACGACCGCGCCGTCAGAGAGCTTAGCGTCCGTGCGAACGAGCCTTGTGATACCGAAGCAATTCTGCACCTTAGCGGCGACAAGGCTGACGAGATATTTTTTAGAAACAGTTATCGTTCCGAGATGATTGCCGATCTCGATCATAATAGCAGGACCGTCCTTTCAGATAAAGGTAAAAAGGCTAAAAAGCCGTCAAGACAATTATACCCTATTTTTGAGCAAAAGTAAAGGGCTTTTGGGAAATTTTTAAAATGTTTAAAACATTGGGCGGGGTCGGACGTTAGTTCGCCGACTTTTGTAATTCTATTGAAAGCTGTAAAGGCAATATCGCTCCTTTCGGACAGCAAAAAGGCAGCACGGGAAGTGCTGCCCTTTTGTTATATTCCGTAACTCTTTTCACCAAGTGTCAATTACTTGTTTCTCTTCTTGGCAGCAACTATAAGTCCTGCCGCCACGGTCACGAGCAGAGCGGACACTGCCGCTGAGCCTGTTTCCGGAGAAGTTGTAGTTGTTACACCGCTGTTTGTCGCTGTCGCAGTGTTGTTTGCAGCGGCCGAGTTGGCGGTATTGTTCTTGGAAGCGGAAGATGAGCCGCTCGTGCTGTTAGTTGTCTGGTTTACGTTCTTGCTGTCGGTCGAACTGTCGTTCGGCTTTTTGCTTGCTGTATCGCTGTTATCCGAGGGAGCATTGCTGTCGTCAGAAGGAGCATTGCTGTCCGTTGAGGGAGCGTTGCTGTCCGTTGAGGGAGCATTGCTGTCGTCCGAAGGAGCATCACTGTCCGTTGACGGATCTTCGCTGCTGCTGTCGTCCTCTTCGCCGGGGTCAATTACGGCATTGCCGAGTATCGGTGCAGCCGCATTGAAGGGTCTGTAACCGAATTCGGTTTTTCCATAGAAGGACTGAGCGATAAGCGAACCGGAAACGTGGCCCCAGTCATCGCCGTATACGTTAGCGTTAGGAGCAAGTATTGTTCCTATGAAATTGTTTACGATATGTACCTGTGATGCTTCGTAGAAGTTGCAAAGCACCTTGCTTGCCGTTACATGGTTGTTTTCAAGCTGTTCGCCGTTGAAATAGAAGCAGGGCTTGAGCTGTCCGCCGCCGTAGGAAGCGTTGTTCTGATGGTCAAGTCTGTAGGTCGTAACGTTTGAACCGGAAATGTTCATTACAACATATGCGTCAGAAGGTACGTTGACCTGAACTTCCTTAGCGCTTTCCAACTGGCTTGCGGTAACGTTGAATACGCAGTAACCGCTGTCAGCGGTAGTCTTGTCCGCTTTGAGCGTAAGCGTGCTGCCCGAAAGTGCAGCGTCAGTACCCTCCATCTCCTTGAACTTTCCGCTTACATCTCTTATCTTTGAAAATGCCGAACCAAAGTCGATTATCGGGTCGTCAGCGGGTGAATAGTAGAGCAATGAGCCGGGTTCGGCGTTCATGTCAAGAGCAGCGCCCGTACCGCTCTTTACAGATGTATTTTCACCGACAACGATAGTTCTTCTTGTGCTGTACTGTCCGGACGAGCCGCCTGCCTCGTAAGGCTTCCAGCCGAATGAGAACGCTGTTCTGTTAAGAGTACCGCCAAGGACTATGGCGTCAGCGTAATCGGTATTCTTTGCCGTATAGCCGTACATTCCGTTGCCGACCTGATAATTTTCGCCCGCTTCGGTATTGTTAAGGCTTCCGCCTATGGCAAGTCTGCCCTCACAGTCAGAACCTGTCGGGGTATAGTCGCCGGTAAGGAATACGTTGAAATAGTTTGCGTCGCCGAGCAGGGTATTTGCCGCACTTGCACGCGAGTAACCGAGCAGCTTTTCGGCTTCAGCCGAATCTGACGCTACCTTAGTCGCGCCTGCGGGAGCCGCATATGAAGTCAGCGCCGCAGAAAGACCGAGCGCAGCCGCCGCAGCCGCCGCGATCAATTTTTTGAACATTTTACACTCCTCCAAAATTTTTATTTATCTGTAAACGAAAGCCTGAGCGTTATGATACCGCAAGCCTTCGTTTATTGATCGGAAAAATTATTAAATTAAATTTAAATATTAAACCACATTTTATACAATTATATCCCTTTTGCGTTCATTTGTCAATAAAAACAAAACAAAAACGGCATTTTGTACAAAATTTTGTACTTCATTTATGATTTTTGCATACTTGACGGTCAATGTCCTGCACACTCCGACGTTCAGAGCTTTGCAAGCCTTGCGCAGAGTTCTTTAACGGCAGGATAAATGTCGTGATAAAGTCTGTAATAGCTTTCGTAAACGGGTACGGCGGATTCGTTGGGCTGCTGTATCTTATCCGTTTTAACGACAGCGGCGCAGGCTTCGGGCACGCTTGAATATACCCCCGCGCCCGTCAGCGCGAGCAGAGCAGCGCCGAGCGCAGGTCCTTCCTTTGACGAAGCGGTTTTAACAGGGCAGTTGTAAAGATCGGCAAGCATCGATCTCCAGATCGGAGAGCTTCCGCCGCCGCCGCACGCCATCATGTCGGACACGTTTATCTTCATTTCTC
>CANPYF010000001.1 GCA_947587925.1 uncultured Ruminococcus sp. | reverse complement strand
CTTCTATGAAAGCGGGTACTATAGCCGTCTGCGGCTGTTCGGGTGAGCATGGCGCACTCTCGCTGCTTGCTTCGTTTGAAAGCGGGCTTTCTTCTGCGGGAATAAAGGTGATCTCGGCGGGCGAATGTACCGCTCAGGAACTTACCTTTCTTGTAAATCGGCTCGGCGCACAGATAGGCTGTTATATTAACGCGCAGTTTGGAGAACGTATCGAACTTATGGGACTTGGCGGACTTCCGTTGAACGAAAAAACGCAGTCTGATATCGAACGCTGCTGTTCGCTGAAAAGACGAAGATCGCTGCCGCTTTCTTCGTTCGGTGAAAGATATGATATGCAGCAGGCAAAGGCGCTGTACGGCGTATTTCTTTCTCAGCTAATGCCTGCCGTCTTTAAGGGCGTAAACGCCGATATACGCTGTTCGGCAGAAAAAATACGCGCGTTGGCAGATGGACTTATACGTTCAAAAAACGATATAGACGGCGAGAGGATAATATTTCATATTTCAAATGACGGAAAGACCTGCACGGCTTATACCGACGCTACGGGTTATGTATCGGGCGAACGTCTGGTACTTCTGGGTGTTAAGATACAATTTGAAAAGGATATACCTGTCGCTTTGCCGTTTACCTATCCCATGGCGGCTGACAGGCTCGCGGAGAACATGGGCGGAAAACTTTACAGATATTTTCACAGCTGTGTTGACGGCAGCGACCATAACGCAAGGGAAGTCGCGTCAAGACCCGATAATTTTTTTGTGCGTGACGGTATCGTCCTGATGTGTATGATCTGCGCGTATCTGTCGGATAATTCGCTTACTCTTTCGCAGGCGCTGAACGATCTCCCCGAATTTTATTCCGCACAGCGTTTTGCGGTAACAAAAGGAAAAATATCGGAGATATACAGCGCTCTCGGCTGCCGTGCGGAGGGCAGCGGTGAAGAGATAGTCATGGAACACGGTCAGACACGCGCTATGGTCAGACCGCTCAAACATTCAAAGGGCATAATGATCTTTACCGAAAGCTTAAAGGCTGAAACAGCCTCCGCACTTTGCGATGATATAATAGAAAGGCTCAAAAAGCTGTAATAACAGTCATTTTATCAAATTTATCATGACGATAAAAGAGCATTGTTAAGGCGTATTAATAAATTATGTTATTAAAGTTTACACTTTTGCAATTTATTTCAAAAACTCAACTGCACACTGCCGAACAGATATGCTTACAGCAAAATTTTCCTACACGCGGGCGGAAAAAGAACTAATATGCCGCTTTTATGTCGATATCTGTAATTTTTTTCTTTTGCAAATAAAATTGATCTTAGTGTTTGTTCCGCGCAAGGTATTGACAAACGAACAATTTTAGGCTATAATATTAAAAGATGTTTATGTTCGTTGCTTTATCTGTCAGACATAGGCGAAAACGCTCATGCGCTGTTTGTCTGTCATCGGCTTCTTTGTTAAAGATCGTATATGCATGGTCAAATGCCTTTAGCTGTTCTGTTATCTGTCCGTCCTATTGATATACTAACCGTAATGCTTATGACGATCTAAAGTTTTTTACAGCAAAAAAGAAGCTGTTCCGTTTTTTTATTTTATATATAGATGAAAGGAGTTTTTATCGTCCTCTTTTGTCAGTGATGGACCGTGCTGTGGGTCTTTTCATGATGAAAGCGGACGGTCAATGTATTCAGATGAATTTACAGAATAAGACAAATAACAATAACCGTCATTCAAATGAGCCAAAAAAACGCTTCAAAACAAACGTACCCGCATCTTCTCTTGCGCGGTTGTCAGCTAAGGAAATTTCCGGATCGCAAAAAAAGGTATCTCCGCTAAACGTTACCGAACCGCCTCAGAGGATACAGCGTTCGGTAAAACTCCAGCCGCGCAGTGTACAAACCGGTCCGGTACGCAGAAACGCTCAGACCGTGCAGCGCAGAACGCCCGTTAAAATTATACCGCTCGGAGGACTTAATGAGATCGGTAAGAACTTTACCGTTATAGAATGTTCGGGCGATATGATCGTTATTGACTGCGGTCTTGCATTTCCCGACAGTGAAATGCTCGGTGTAGATATCGTTATACCCGATTTTACCTATGTGGAACAAAACCGCGATAAGCTAAGAGGTATCGTTATCACGCATGGTCATGAGGATCATATCGGCGCACTGCCGTATTTTTTGAAAAAGCTGAACGTTCCCGTTTACGGTACGCGGCTTACGCTCGGTCTGGTAGAAGGAAAGCTTAAAGAGCAGGGACTTCTCAATTCCGCAAGGCTTATCCCGACCGAACCGAGAAAGACAATAAAATTCGGCTGTATGGCAGTTGAATTTATAAGAGTAAATCATTCTATACCTGATGCGGTGGGAATGGCGATCCATACGCCTGCGGGAATAATAATCCATACGGGCGATTTTAAGGTGGACTATACCCCTATCGAAGGTTCGGTAATAGATCTGGCGAGGTTTGCAGAGCTGGGCAGCCGCGGAGTGCTTGCGCTGATGTCCGATTCCACCAATTCCGAAAGACCCGGCTACACCATGAGCGAACGCAAGGTCGGAGAAAGTTTTGAAAAACTTTTTACAAAGGCTGAGGGAAAAAGAATAATCATAGCGACCTTTGCATCAAATATACACCGTATACAGCAGATCGTGAATATTGCGGAACGCACGGGCAGAAAGGTCGCTGTTTCGGGAAGAAGCATGGTCAACGTTATCGGCAAGGGCATAGAGCTGGGTTATCTTAAAATACCTGACGGTCTGCTTGTCGATATAGATCTTGTTTCGCGTTATCCCGATGAAAAAATGTGCATCGTAACAACGGGAAGTCAGGGAGAAGCGATGAGTGCGCTTACAAGAATGGCACGCGGCGAACACCGTAACGTTACTATCAATCCAAACGATTTTATAATTATTTCGGCAAATCCCATACCCGGCAATGAAAAATTTGTCACAAAGGTGGTAAACGACCTTTTAAGGCAGGGTGCGGACGTGGTATACGAATCTATGTATGAGGTACACGTTTCGGGTCATGCTTGTCAGGAAGAGCAAAAACTTATTCTTTCGCTTACCAAACCTAAGTTTTTCATACCCGTACACGGCGAATATAAACATCTTAAAAGACACGCCGAAACAGCAATGTCGGTCGGAGTACCCGAAAGCAATATAATAATCGCCGAGATAGGCTCGGTAATAGAAACAGACGGTGTCGATATGCGTATCGTCGGAAAAGCGCCTTCGGGAAATGTTCTTGTTGACGGACTCGGAGTAGGCGACGTGGGCGCTATAGTACTGCGCGACAGAAAACATCTTGCCGAGGACGGACTTATCATTTGCTTTGCGACCGTTGACAGAAAAAACGGTACGATACTTGCAGGACCCGATCTTGTTTCGCGCGGATTTGTCTATGTGCGTGAAAGCGAGGAGCTTATGGAAACTTCAAAGAAACTGCTTGCCGATACGCTCCAGAAATGCCTTGACAATGATATGCACGAGTGGAATGCAATAAAGACTAAAATGAAGGACGCTCTTTCGGATTATATTTATCAGAAGACTAAGAGAGATCCTATGATACTGCCTATAATGATGGAGATAAACGATTAGGTCTGTATCTAATATATTGTCCGAATCGGCGGATAACAAAAGAAAGGAACGAAAACGAAATGAAAGGGACAACAGGCGTTCAGCTGCTTATAAAGATCACAACGGCAGCAATATCCGCAGCGGCGCTCGCCTCCTCATGTATACTGATGAGAGCGCCTTCGACCGAAAGCGAGGGCGGTGCGCTGCTTGCCTGCTCGGTCGTTTGTTCAGTGCTGCTGATACTTGAATATATATTTTTCGGCAGCAGTACGCAGAAATATATAGCAAAATCTGCGTCGCAGCTGAACAGTACGGAAAAGGAGTCACTGCTGAATTTCCCCGAACCTGCGGTAATTATAGATTCACAAAAAAGTATCGTATGGTATAACAAACTTTTCGGAAAAAGCGTTTTTACAGATGAAGAAGCGTATGGCCTTAATATTGAGGATATATTTAAAATAGATATGGACAAGATATATTCCAATGAGGGGGACACCGTTTGCCATAAGGATAAATTCTATAATGTCAGAGCAATACATACCGAACATTCAGAGGATATGTCAATGCTTTGCTTTATTGACAAAACGGACTATGTTGAGCTTGATTATGAAATGCGTCAGTCAAGACAGTCTGTTATGATAATCATGATCGACAATTATGAGGAACTTATCTCAAATATACGCGAAAGCGAAAAGGCTCACATACTTGTTAGCATAGAGAGTCTGATAGAGAATTTTACCGAGGGTACGACGGGCATTTCCCGAAGAGCGGGCAACGATAGATTTTATGTAATTCTTGAAGAAAGATTTTTGAAGCCTATAATAGATAAACGCTTTGAGATACTGGAAAAAGCGCGCAGGATCTCTATAGGAGAGCGCAGAAATCTTACGCTTTCCATAGGGGTCGGCCATGAAGCCGATGATCTTGCCGAAAGTGAAAAATATGCCAAACAAGCGCTCGATATGTGCCTTGGACGCGGCGGAGATCAGGCGGCTGTGCGGACCGAAAACGGTTATGAGTTTTACGGCGGTCAGTCAAAGGGAATGAGCAAAAATACAAGAGTAAAATCCCGTATGATGGCAAGTGCGCTGACAGAGCTTATAAATTCGTCAGAGCGCGTACTTATAATGGGACATTCCTACGGAGATCTTGACAGCATAGGTTCGGCTACCGGTCTTTGCGAAGCAGTAAAAAGCATGGGCAAGGAATCGTATGTTGTCGTGGATCCGGATAATAATCTTTCCAAAACGCTTATAAAATATGTCAGCGACAACAGCATAAAGAATTATTATATGCCGCCCAAGGACGCGCTTTCAAAGATAGATGATGAAACTCTGCTGATAATAACGGATACGCATAATCCCGAACTGGTGGATTCAAAAGAGGTTTTTGCCAAAGCAAAGCATATAGCGGTGATAGATCATCACAGGCTTATGGTGAGATCTATCGAAAAAAGCGATCTGTTCTATCACGAGCCGTCGGCGTCCTCAGCTTCCGAAATGGTAGCGGAACTTCTTGAATATTTCCCCGAAAATGCAAAGGTCAGCTCTTTAGCGGCGGAAGCGCTGCTTTCGGGAATAATGCTCGACACGAAGAATTTTGTTATGAACACGGGAGTGCGCACTTTTGAGGCAGCCGCATATCTTAAAAAACTTGGAGCGGACATGATAGCGGTCAAAAAGATGTTTGCAAATTCGTTGGATACTTATATGAATAAGGCGGACATAATAACATCATCGGAGATATACCGCAAATGTGCGATCGCCTGCGCCGAAAAAAGCGCTGACAATATCAGGGTAGCGGCTTCAAAGGCTGCCGATGAAATGCTTGAAATAACTGGCGTAAACGCTTCGTTTGTGCTTTATGAGCTTGGCGGAAGGATAAATATTTCCGCAAGAAGTCTGGGAAGATATAATGTTCAGGTAATAATGGAGCAGCTTGGCGGCGGCGGACATCATGAAATGGCTGCCTGTCAGCTCGATACCGATATGGCTTCGGCAAAAAAGAAACTTTTCGAGGCTATAGACGATTATATACGAAACAATTAAAACTGTACGTTTTTTTGTACAATAAATCCGTATGTGATGTTATTAGCGGTACAGTAAACATATTCCGCTGCGGCGATAATATCTAACGGGATCAAAAATGACGAAAAGGAGAGTACATTATTATGAAGGTCATACTTATTAAAGACGTAAAGGGAAGCGGAAAAGCGGGAGATATAATCAACGCGGCAGACGGATACGCAAGAAATTATCTGCTTAAAAACGGTCTTGCCAAGGAAGCAACTGCGAAAAACCTGAGCGAGCTTGAAGGAAAAAAGGCTTCCGCACAGTTTAAACTTGATACAGAAAAGGCTGAAAATGAAAAAACCGCCGCTATGCTCGAAGGAAAAGAGGTCACTGTTACCGCCAAAGCAGGACAGGGCGGAAAGCTTTTCGGAGCGGTCAAAGCATCAATGGTAGCGGACGCTATCGCTCAACAGTATTCTGTTTCGGTCGATAAGAAAAAAATATCTCTTTCAGAGGAGATAAAGGCATTCGGCGATTATACAGCCGTTATAAAAATGACTCAGGGCGTCAGCTGCTCTATTAAAATAAAGGTGGTCGAAGGTTGATATGCCGCAGACCGATAATGATATTTTATCCGAGCAAGCGCTGCTCGGAATGGTCTTGTACGACCCGGGCGTTCTGCCTGATGCGGTCGAAAAAATAAAGCCCGAGTTCTTTTATCTTCCTCTTCACCGCGATATTTTTGCGCTGCTTGTAAGAATGTTTTCCGATTCAAGGACCGAGGATATAATAACCGTTATCAATGAAGCGGTAAGCTCGGGCATTTTTGAAAGCACCTCTAATGCGCAGGAATATCTGAGCAGTCTTATGGACAGAGTATCCACCTCGGGCAATCTGGACAGCTACTGCAATTCGATAATCGAAAAATACCGTATAAGACAGCTTGTCGAGATCGCCAAGGGTATTATAGAACAGGTAAGTCAGGGTACTGATAACTCTTCCGCACTGCTTGACAAAGCGGAGCAGGATATATATGATATCCGTAAAAGCGAAGTAAAGGGTCTGTCAAGGATAGACAGCGTAATAATAGAGGCTTATCAGCATTTGCAGGAGATAAGCGGAGAAAACGCTCAAAGAAATCAGTCGTTAAGATCGGGATTTGACCGCCTTGATAATATAACGAACGGTCTTAATAAGTCGGATCTTATAGTACTTGCGGCGCGTCCCGCCATGGGCAAATCTGCATTTGCCATTAATATGGCGGTAAACGCCTGCCGAAGCAGCAATAAGGACGTTGCGCTTTTTTCTCTTGAAATGGGAAAGGAACAGCTTGCGTTAAGAATGCTCTCGTCGGTCGGACTGGTCGACAACAGTCTGCTGCGTTCGGGAAAACTTGAAAACTCCGAATGGGAAAGACTTGTCGGCGCAACGGATATACTTTCTAAGTTGCCTATATATGTAGATGACGGAGCGGGGATAACCGTTCCGCAGATGAAAGCAAAGTTAAGACGGCTTAAAAATCTCGGACTTGTTGTCATAGATTATCTTCAGCTTATGGAATCGCCCAACAAGCATTCAAGCCGTGTAAACGAAGTTTCCGAGATAACAAGACAGCTGAAACTTATGGCAAAGGAACTTAACGTTCCCGTTATAGCGCTTTCACAGCTGGCAAGAAGTTCTGAAAAGCGAGAGGATAAAAGACCTATACTTTCAGATCTGCGTGAATCGGGTTCTATTGAGCAGGACGCCGATATTGTTATGTTTTTATACCGCAGCGCCTATTACGATAAAAATGTCGATCAGCAGGATATTGCCGAATGTATCGTTGCCAAAAACAGGCACGGCGAAACAAGCACGGTCAAGCTTTCATTTCAGGGTGAATTTCAGCTTTTCCGCGGACTGGATATGAGAAATGAATAGTAATGAATTTTTGCAAAAGACAGCGGATACTATCGAACGCTTTGGTATGGCGGATAAAAACGACCGTATAATGTGCTGTCTTTCGGGCGGCGCGGACAGCGTTGCTCTTTTGGTGAGTTTAAAAAAACTGGGATTTGACGTGACCGCCTGTCATGTCAATCATATGCTCAGAGGTGAAGAAAGCGACAGAGATGAACGCTTTTGTGCGGGACTTTGTCGAAGGCTCGGAGTTGAGTTGACTGTCAGGAGGGTAGACGCGGCGGAATATTCGGCTAAACTCGGCGTATCGGTAGAAGAAGGCGCAAGAAGGCTGCGCTATTCGATCTTTGAGGAGGTTTCAGACGGCGCTAAGACAGCTACGGCGCATACGCTTTCCGACAATATCGAAACGGTGCTTTTTCATCTTGCACGCGGTACGGGAACAGATGGTCTTACGGGTATCCCTCCCATACGCGGAAAGATAATCCGTCCGCTTATAAATATGAGGCGGTGCGACATAGAGGATTTTCTTAATGAAGAAAAATACTCTTGGGTCACCGATTCTACGAATCTGTCAACGGATTATTCGAGGAATAAAATACGTCATATTGTCATACCCGCGCTTAGAGATATAAATATATCGCTTGAAAAAACTTTTGAGGGCAGTCTGGAAAATTTCCGCGAAGATACGGCTTTGCTGAAAAAACTGAGTGCCGAACTGTTTGAACTGGCAAGACTTGACGATAATTCGCTGGATATTTCAATACTTCTGAACGCCGACACGGCGTTATGCAAAAGAGCGATAAAACAGTTGCTTGAAAGCAGCTGCGCTCAATATTCAAGGGATACGGTTTTAAGAATAGCGGAACTTTGTAAAAAAGGAAAGGGTACTCTTACGCTCGGTTACGGTAAATATGCGGCAGCCGAAAACGGTAAACTGACCGTTAAGGATAAGAAAAATGACGTAAAGCAGCAAACCTTGTCAGTAACTGTCGGAAGCCCTGCGAGATTTTACGATAGAGACATAACTGTAAAGGAAATCCCATTTACATACCTTGAAAATCAACGGTTTCCGGACGCCGCTGACGCAAGTAAGGTCAAGGGAAATATCTTGATACGTTCGCGAAACGGTTCTGATAGGATAAAATTTGCAAATAAAGGTTTTACCTGTTCGATCAAAAAGCTTTTCCAGAGCAGGTATCCTCCCGAACAGCGGCTGAAAGCGGTAGTGCTCAGCGATGACGAAGGTCCGTTTTATGCCGAGGGATTTGGTTTTGCCCAAAGAGTGCTGCCCGATAAAAATACAAAAACCGTTTTAATCTGCAAAATATCATAAATCTATCACAATTAAAAGGTATAATCAATGATGTATTTGTATACCCAAAATCGCCGTATCCTTACGGAAACGAAAGGTAGTGTTTAATTGAAAAATTCTAAATCGTTCATTATATATCTGCTCGTTGCGGCTGTGCTGATCGGCGGAATGATATATGTTCTCTCCTCAATGGGAAAGGAAAAGGATAAGACCGAATATTCCAAAATAATGCGGTATTTTGATGAATATGAGGTCTCGGAATTTACCTTTGATCTCAATTCCGGCGAGCTGACTTATAAGCTGAAGGATTCCGAAGAGAAAAAGACATATACCGTCCCGAATGTCAGCCTTTTCGTAAACGAGGTGTTAGGTCCTGATAACGGAGAGAATTACCGCAAAGAATATGACGCGAAAAATCCTGACGCTCCGCTTAAATACGACCTTATCCCTATTTCGGACAACAGCTTCTGGCTGAATCTGATACCGACAATATTGATGCTCGGCGTAATGATATTCTTCTTTGTATGGATGATGCGCAACGCGGGAGCAGGCAAAATGAGCGGTTTCGGACGCAGCAACGCAAGAAAAGCCCCCGATTCAAAGAAGGCTACCTTTGCTGATGTGGCAGGAGCGGACGAGGAAAAAGCTGAGCTTCAGGAAATCGTAGATTTTCTTAAAAATAATAAGAAATATAACGATATAGGCGCAAGAGTTCCCAAGGGCGTACTGCTTATGGGTCCTCCTGGTACAGGTAAAACGCTGCTTGCAAGAGCTGTAGCAGGCGAGGCGGGCGTTGACTTTTTCTCTATATCAGGTTCTGATTTTGTTGAAATGTTTGTCGGCGTCGGAGCTTCAAGAGTGCGCGACCTGTTCGATCAGGCTAAGAAAAGCGCTCCTGCGATCATATTTATCGATGAGATAGACGCGGTCGGAAGACAGCGCGGCGCAGGACTCGGCGGCGGTCATGATGAACGCGAACAGACGCTCAACCAGCTGCTTGTTGAAATGGACGGTTTTGAGGATAACGATTCCGTTATCGTTATGGCGGCTACCAACAGAAGCGACATTCTCGACCCCGCGCTGCTTCGTCCGGGAAGATTTGACAGACAGATACTTGTCAGCTATCCCGATGTAAAGGGACGCGAGGAGATATTAAAGGTACACACAAGAAATAAACCGCTTGCGCCCGATGTTGAACTTAAAACCATTGCTCAGACAACGGTCGGATTTACGGGCGCTGAACTTGAAAACCTTGTAAACGAAGCGTCGCTGCTTGCCGCAAGAAAGGATAAGAAGGCTATAACCCGTGAAGATCTTGAAGAAGCAGCCATAAAGGTCGTCGCAGGACCTGAAAAGAAATCGAGGGTAGTCACCGATCAGGAAAAGCGGCTTACCGCTTATCATGAGGGCGGTCACGCAGTATGCACCTATTTCTGCGAAACACAGGATAAGGTACATCATGTTACCATAATACCGAGAGGTCAGGCAGGCGGATTCACCATGAGCCTTCCCGAAAAGGACAAGGCTTATGTTTCAAAACGTGAAATGTATGAAAATATTATCGTACTGCTTGGAGGAAGAGTAGCCGAAAAGATCGTGCTTGACGATATTTCAACGGGTGCTTCAAACGACCTCGAACGCGCTACAGCTACGGCAAGAAACATGGTAACAAGATACGGCTTTAGTGAAAATCTCGGACCTGTCGTTTACGGCAGGGGAGAGCATGAGGTATTCCTCGGCAGAGATTACAGCGCAACGCCGAGTTATTCTGAAAATGTTGCCGCCGAGATAGACGCCGAGATACGCAGTATTGTCGAAGAGGCATTTAAGGACTGCGAAGATCTGCTGCGTCAGCATAGAGATAAGCTTGAGCTTATAGCACAGTATCTTATCAAGCATGAAAAGATAGACGCTAAGAATTTTGACGATCTTATGAACGGCAGGATCACGGTAGATGATGATGACAGTGAAAAACCGTCAGACGAACTTACCTCTCAGATCACCGATATTTTCAATAAGATCTCGGAAGAAAAAAATGACGGTCCGTCAGATGATACCGATAAGGATAAAAAAGAATAAAAGCATTTTAAGATTGTCGGAGGTAATTTGCTTCCGACAATTTTTTTACAAAATATTCACAAATTCCATGTCACAAAAAGATACCCTCCGAAGGATTTATAGTAAAAGGGGGAGGTGAGCTTATCCCGATGAAAAATGAGATATCTCAAAAGGAAAAAACAGCGGCGGCTATAGAAAAATATCAACAGACCGTGTACGGTATCGCTCTTTCACGGCTTGCAAGCAAAAGCGATGCTGATGACGTATTTCAGGAGGTCTTTCTTCTTCATTTTTACAAGGGTATGACCTTTAACAGTGACGAACATGAAAAAGCGTGGCTGATAAGAACTGCCCTGAATGTCTGCAAAAGGCATAACAACAGTCCGTGGCGGCTCAGAAATGTACCGCTCGACGAGGCTGACGATATATTCGTGTTTGAAAATGATGAACAGACGGCTTTGCTTAACGGGATAAGGTCGCTGAAACCGAAATACAGCACGGTAATATATCTGTATTATTTTGAAAATATGCCGATAAGCGAGATCGCTGCCGCATTAAAAACAGAAGCCGCAACGGTCAGAAAACGTCTTGAAAGAGCGCGTAAGCGTTTGAAGGAAGGATTGGAGAGTGATTATTTTGAATAATATTTTTTCTGATATGCGAAAGCAGATGAGACCCGATAAGCAGCTTACAGAAGAATTGATAAATAAGATAGAGAGCAATGTGCCGCAGCAAATACGCAGTCCCATCAGTTCTAAACTGATGTTTGCTGTTCCCGCCGCCGCCTGTCTGGCGTTATGCACCGCATTGATACTTGCTTTCAGCAGGTTTGATAAGCCTGAGACAAACGATAAGATCGTTTCGGATATAGATAAAAATAATTCCGAGCTGACAATGCAAACGCAGGATCTGCCCGACAGCAGTACCCGACTTTTATCGGTCGACAGCGCAGACGAAGCCCAAAGATGTGTATATAAGCTTGAACTTAAACGCTGCGAACCCGAGGATATAATATATCCCGTGAAAGAGACTGTATCCTCCGATACTGATGAGTTTGCCGATGAAAATTTCAAAAAGGAATTTTTTGAATTAAATAAGGAAATAGAATTTGACGGAATAAAATATGAATTTGTGGGCGAATATAGCGATAACAGCGAAGAGCTTGCCAATATCGGCTGCTATATCGGGAACGGCGGCAGGGACGAGCAGTCGTTTGAATGGATAGTTTCGGGATTTTCAACGGTTTCCGATGATAAAAAAATAGCGCTTTGTAAATGCGAAGGTCTTTTTGGTGATAATCATTTTAATTATTATTTATATGAAAATACCAAGATAGAAAACAGCACTATGACCCTTTTGGAGTCATACTCCTTTGACAGAAGCTACTGCGCGGCGGCTTTTGATCCTGCCACTGCCAATGATGAATTAGATCAAGCGATAGCAATTTTACTTTCCGAACTTGAAAATAAGAAGTATATTGAATTTTCCTCTGAAAATTATATCTATAAGGGCGTTTATGACGGTGAATTTAAAGGCATTCCCGCTCCCGATGAATATAATATCGACTATACGGTAGAGGGCTACGGGATAATGAATATGCGATTCAGCAGCGGGGGACATTCGCAGATCTATTTCAGCTACTACAGAGAAACTGATGATATCCTGCTTTTGAAATTTATAGACGGTACGGCGGTAAAATATGAAAAGAGCAATACCGTAACAGTATCCGTACCCGATCTTAAAGGCTTAACATTGGAAGAAGCCGAAGCGGCGCTGAGCGATCTCGGACTTGTGTGTGCCGCCGAGGACAGAGAGGACGAAGGAGAAGAGGGAAGAGTGATAGACCAGAGCATAGCACCGGGTGAAGAGGTATCGGTCGGCAGTACGGTGACTGTCTATATTTCTATCTCTTCGGAAGAACAGCAGGGAACTTACACGGTAAACAGCGCGATAATAACCGTCAGCGAGATTTATTCCGAGGGCAGTGAATTCAGCCGCGAGGAAATAGCGAGAATTATAAGCGAGGAGGAAAAGTTCGCACAGCTTTCAGCAGTCGGAAGCTTTGTATTTGACGGAAGAGAATACAGATTCTGCGGACGGTCGGACAGCTCATCATGCATCAATGTGGGTCTTTATCGTCCCGTGGGAAAGGGAACGATAAACGTTGACGGAGTTGTTACCAAGGTGTGGTTTTACAGTACAGGCGAGCCTGTTGAAGATCAGATAGCCGTCGATCTTGGCGATTGGAGGGGAGCGATCTTCTTGGAAACCGAGAATTCAACGCCTGTTGAGCAGCCCGAGGATAAGCCCGAGATCAGCCTTAATCTGAAAAAATTTGATAAACCTACAGATGTCCGTGCCGATGTTTATTGGGAATATACCGATGAAGATAAAAAAATAATCTTTGATAAGCTTGGAGAGATAACATTTGACGGAATGAAATATAAATTTAACGGAGAGGTATTGACCGGTGTCGCACAAGAATATATCGGTTCGGGAACGATAGAGTATAACGGAGGACACAACGAGGCTTATGTTTCGACCCGCAAAGGGTATTCGCAGGACGAGGAAATAATTATAGACCTTGGCGATTGGAAATGGTGCGTGATGAAAAGAGTGTATAATTGACCGATAAATTCTTGATATAACTCCTTAATTATAGTATTACGCCTGCAAAAATGCGGGCGTAATACTGCTTTGCGTATATTTTTTTAATTAACTATTGAAATTTGTCGGAACATATGCTATAATGTAAATAAACATAAAAGAATATGAAAGGCGGCGGCATTTTGCAGCTTAAAAAAATCGTGAGCGGAAAGACTGACAGTACGTTTGTTCAGTTTTTTCGATATATTTTTGTCGGGGGCGGCGCAACGATAGTTCAATATGCTATATTGTTCGCACTTACCGAGATATTCGGAGTTGATCCGAATATTTCGACCTTTTTCGGCTTTTTGGGCGGACTTGCGGTAAATTACATAATATCTGCATATTTGACAGAAAAAGATCTGCATTAAAAAATAAAACTGCCGAATTCGGCGCATTTGCGCTTATCGGAGTTGTGGGAATAGGTGCAACAGAAGCCATAGTATGGCTTTTTGATAAGCCTATGGCAAAAAACGCCGTTTTGCCCGATTTTATCCCTACTAATAAATATTATGCGATCGGACAGGTAATAGCAACAGGCGTTGTATTTTTCTGGAATTTCTTTGCAAGAAAATACTTTCTTTTTAATAAAAAACAATAATGAGGAGATGTAGCAAAATGAAGAATGTGGTAATAATCGGAGCAGGTCCTGCGGGACTTACGGCGGCTTATGAACTGCTGAAAAATAACGGTTCCGATAATTACAAAGTAACGGTGCTTGAAGCGTCTGACAGAATAGGCGGCATTTCTCAGACAGTGCGCTATCACGGCAACAGAATGGATATCGGCGGTCACAGATTTTTCTCCAAGGACGATACTATTATGGATTGGTGGAGTCAGCTGATGCCCGTTCAGGGAAGACCCGCTTATGATGATAAGGTGCTTGACCGCAAAAAGACGTTTGAGAAAAATGGTCCCGATCCCGAAGCGGAGGATAATGTAATGCTGCTGAGGGAGCGAGTTTCACGCATTTATTACGATCATAAGTTTTTTGATTATCCTGTAACCATGAATGCCGAAACTATCAAAAATATGGGTCTTATAACTACCGCAAAGGCGGGAATGAGCTATATTGCAGGCAGCATATTTAAAAGACCTGAAACAAATCTTGAAAATTTTTATATCAACCGCTTTGGCAAGGTGCTGTATTCCATGTTTTTTGAAGGCTATACCCGCAAACTCTGGGGCAGACACCCGAGCGAGATATCTGCCGATTGGGGCGCTCAGCGCGTCAAGGGTCTGTCTATCACAGCTATTATAAAGGATATGCTTTCCAAATTATTCGGAATAAAAAATAATAAAAATGCCGAAACATCGCTTATAGAGCAATTCTGGTATCCGAAATACGGTCCGGGACAATTATGGGAACTTGTCGCTTCCAAGGTGACAGGATCGGGCGGAGAGATACTGCACGGCTACGCCGTAAAACGCATTAAGACAGACGGCAAAAATATAACATCCGTTGTCTGCGATACCGCTGACGGCGAAAAGGAAATAAGCGGCGATATATTCATATCCTCCATGCCTGTAAAGGATCTGATAGGCGGATTAGAGGGCGTAAAGTGCGATAAGATCAAGAAGATAGCCGCAGGACTGCCTTACCGCGATTTTGTTACGGTGGGACTTCTTGTAAACAAATTGGAACTTGTCAATAAAACAGATAAAAAGACTCTCGGCAACATAGTTCCCGATTGTTGGATATACGTTCAGGACAAGGGAGTCAAGCTCGGCAGGATACAGATATTCAATAACTGGTCGCCGTATATGGTGGCGAAGCCCGAAGAAACGGTATGGATAGGTCTTGAATATTTCTGCGACGAGGGCGATGAGTTCTGGAACATGACAGATGAAGACTGCATAGAATTTGCCAAAAAAGAACTTGTCAAAATGGGAGTTATCAAAGAAAGCTCAGTGCTTGACGCACACCGCGAAAAAATCAAAAAGGCTTATCCCGCATATTTTGATACATACAAGCATTTTGACAAAATAGTATCATATCTCAACAGATTTGACAATCTGTTCTGCGTAGGAAGAAACGGTCAGCACCGCTATAACAACATGGATCACTCTATGCTTACCGCTATCAACGCCGCAGAAGCCATTAAAAACGGCAGTTTAGATAAATCAAATATCTGGAACGTCAATACGGAGAAAGAATATCATGAGCAAAAGCAAGGCTGATAAATCTCCTATCGCTATAAACGAAAAGACCGTTGACGCAGTTATATCCTCTTTGGCAAAGCACCCGTATCTGTGGACGCTGATCGCCTGTCTGCTGTTACACCCGTTTTATCTCGGTGCTGATGAAAATGTTCCTGCCAACGCATTGCTGATAGAAACAACGCTCTTTCTTGCGGCAGGATTTTTCATTATATATAATTTGTTCAGATCGCAAAAAATATCCTTAGCGGCTGCTTATATATCCTCGGCGGTATTTTTCTGTATAAATTTTTTTCTGACGGTCAAATTTTCCGCTTCAAATAATAAAGGCTCATGGCTGTTTATCGGCGGCTGCCTTATTATTTTAGCGCTGTATTATTTTTCAAATACCAAACGCTTTAAAGCGCAGCTTTTTTCGCTGATGATAATGGCGGTGAGCTTTATGCTCAAATTTTATTATGTTTATTCCACATCGGTATATACCCGTCAGAATGACGTTCACACGTTTTACGGCGGAAACGGTCACGCGGGATATATAGAGTATCTTATCAACAATAAACATCTGCCCGATTTTGACGTAAGGGACGTCTGGTCGTTCAGTCACCCTCCGCTTCATCATATAATTTGCTCGATATGGATATATGTAAACGAAAAAATATTGGGCATAGGCTATGATCCAGCACGCGAATCCCTCCAGACGCTTACGCTTTTTTATTCAATGGCGATAATAATAACCGCCTATAAGATACTGCGTTATTTTAGGCTCGAGGGGGCTGCTCTTTATGCTCCGCTGCTGATAATAAGTTTTCATCCGTCATTCATACTGCTTTCGGGAAGCATAAACAATGATGTGCTTTCGATCGCCCTTATGATGGGCGCGGTGCTGTGTACGCTTCGCTGGTACAGTGCTCCGACGCTTAAAGAGATAATGAAAATATCGCTGTGTATCGGTCTTGCAATGATGTCCAAACTTGCGGCGGCTGTCGTTGCTCCTCCCATAGCTTTAGTTTTTCTGATAGTATTTATTAAAAAATTCCGTACTGACGGCGCAAGGCTGTTCGGACAATTCGCAGCCTTCGGGGCAGTATGCGCTCCCCTCGGACTTTGGTATGAGATAAGAAATTATATAAAGTGGAAGGTGCCGATAACCTACGTTCAGGAAATGGACGAAACGGTCTTTCAATATATCGGTTCAAAAAGCTTTAAGGACCGTATTACTGATTTTTCGCCCATGCAGTTCAAAAGCGTTTTTGAACAATGGTCATATATTGATGAAAACGGCAACCTCGGCGGGTATAACGAATATAATCCGCTTATCGCGCTGCTGAAAAATTCTCTTTTTGGCGAAGCTGTCAACGAGAATAATTTCGTCCAGCCTATCATGATAAAGGTATGCACTGTATTTTTCTATTTTTCAGCGATACTTGCGGCAGTCTGTCTTGCCGCGCTCATTATCTGTCTTTTTGTAAAAACAAAAGGGTACGGAATGCAGAAGACTTTTCTTGCGGTATTTTACTTCGAGCTTATGGTCTATTTTTATAAAATGGCATATGATTACCCCTTTACTTGCACGATGAATTTCAGATACATAACCCCGACTGTGATAATATGTACACTGTTTTTCGGACTGCTGATAAAGCAGATAGGAGAAAAAATATCATACAAAGCCGAAAAGACTATAGGTGCGGTATACCTTGCGGCATCTGTCATATTCGTAATGTTATCAATAATGGTATATTATACCATATGCACCCCTTATACCCCGCCGCAAGCGTAACGATATTACATAACAAGGGCGTTTGTTCACACTTTTTTTACATAATTACAGCTTTTTCTTATTGACAAATCCCTTTAAATAGTGTATAATATATAACTGTGAGTTATTCCAAACTCAGCTGCTGCTATGGCTCAGTTGGTAGAGCACATCCTTGGTAAGGATGGGGTCGGCAGTTCAAATCTGCCTAGCAGCTTGCGTAAAACCCTTGATTTTCAACGTGTTTTGAAAGTCGGGGGTTTTATTTTTTGCTCGAAAATTATTTTTAAATACTGCAAACTCCCTTCAACTGTGCGTAATATTGTGCATAATTTACTCACCTCCAAAATATTCAAACCTTTTGCCGCGCTTAGCCGCGGCTTTTTTGATAAATATGCTCCGTTATGCCGGCCGTAATTAAAAAAATTATTTCCGATAACGCAAAGCCATAAATACATTTAACAAAAGTATGAGAAAATATATATGGCGGCGGAATTTATATTTATTTTAAGATTTCAGCCGTCAGAATAATATTAGAACGGAGAGATCTTTATGGCAAGACATGGAGAAAACATTTACAAACGCAAGGACGGCAGGTGGGAAGGAAGATATAAAAACGGCTGCAGGGATAACGGTGAGGCGAAGTATTCATCGGTATACGGAAAAAGCTACAGCGAGGTGAGAGCACAGCTGATAAGAAAGCGCAGTGAGGTGCAGAATAATGCCGTACATTGCCGCGCAACATTCGGTGAACTTGCGGATATATGGATGAAGGGGGTGAAAAATACCGTCAAGGAATCTACATATATCAATTATTATATAAAACTGAATAAGCATATATTGCCTTTTTTGGGCAATATAAAATATGAAAATCTTACGCTGAACACATTCAATGAATTTATTTCGCAGAAAAGATCGGAGGAACTTTCCTCAAAGTATATTTCGGATATTGTCAACGTAATAAAATCTATAACTAAATTTGCAAGAAGAACGTTCAATTATGTTGATAAAGCCGAATTTCTGGTCGTTCCGAGGGAGAAAAAATATAAGGATAATTATATTTTAGACGCCGATCAGCAAAAAACGCTTGTTAAATATCTTACAGAAAATCGCAGCAATTCAAATGTCGGCATACTTATGTCGCTTTTGATGGGTATACGTTTAGGAGAACTGTGCGCTTTGAAATGGTCGGATATCGACCTTGATAAGCGGATACTGACCGTTGATCAAACGATACAGAGGATAAAGGACCTGAATGAGGAAAACGGGACTAAAATACTGATAGGTGCGCCGAAAAGTGAGACCTCGGCGAGGGATATACCTATCCCCGATCTGCTGATAGATATTTTAAATGATCTGAAAAGTGATGACGATAATTATTTTCTGACCGGAAGAAAAAATTTTACAGAGCCGCGCACGATGCAGTATCGTTTTAAATCTATTTTAAAAAGGCTGTCGCTGCCCGATTATTCTTTTCATTCGCTGCGTCATACCTTTGCAACCAATTGCATTGCAATTGGTTTTGATGTAAAAACGCTTTCGGAGATACTCGGACACAGCTCGGTCGAGCTTACGCTTAACCGCTATGTCCATTCATCGTTTGAAAGAAAAAGAGATTGTATGCAGCTGCTGAACAACCGTTTTATCTGACAGCAGCCTTAAAATGTCAGGCGGTGGGGGAGGGAACTGAAACACTATACTTCTTGACAAAATTGATTTTCATGTATCTTTAAATGAAAAAGTTGACAAAAACTTTTTTTGGTGCTATAATTAAAAAGTATGCGGGTCATCAGATACTCACGATTTTAATATATCAAATGATAAGAAAGGAAAGAGTTAGGCAAAATGGCAAGAAAAAAGGAATATAACAACGAATCTATAGAGGTGCTTGAGGGCGCGGACAGAGTAAGAAAACGTCCTGCGGCAATACTCGGCTCTGACGGTATAGAGGGCTGCCGTCATACGGTGTTGGAGATCCTTGCCAATTCAATAGACGAGGCACGCGACGGATACGGCAGCAGGATAGTCCTTACAAAATATTCTGACGGCAGCTATGAAGTAGAGGATTTCGGACGCGGCTGTCCCGTTGATTTTAACAACGCCCAACAGCGGTATAACTGGGAACTTGTCTATTGCGAGCTTTACGCGGGCGGAAAGTATAACAATAACGGCGGAGAAAATTATGAATATTCGCTCGGTCTTAACGGACTCGGAGCCTGCGCAACGCAATATTCAAGCGAATACATGGACGTTACCGTTTACAGGGACGGATATGAATACAAGCTGCATTTTGAAAAGGGCGAAAATATCGGCGGACTTTCAAAAAAGCCCTATAAAGGCAGACGCACGGGTACTATACAGCGCTGGAAGCCCGATCTCGAGGTTTTTTCCGATACAAATATTTCATCTGATTTTTTTGAGGATACGCTTAAAAAACAGGCGGTCGTCAACCCGGGTGTGGAATTTCTTTTCAGAAATGAACGTTCAGACGGCGGCTTTGACGAGCAGAAATATTTTTATGAACACGGCATAAGCGATTTTGTAAGCGAAATAGCAAGCGACAGGGCTATGACGTCGGTACAGTATTTTGAAGGCGAAAGAGTCGGAAGGGACAGAAGTGACAAGGAGGATTATAAGGTAAAGCTTTCGGTCGCATTTACATTTTCAAACAAGCTGCACGGTACGCAGTATTTTCACAATTCAAGTTTTCTGGAACACGGCGGTTCGCCCGAGGACGCGGTAAAGCTTGCGTTTACCTATACGATAAACAATTATCTCAAAAGCAACGGAAAATATAACAAGAATGAAAAACCTATCGTTTTTGCCGATATAGACGAATGTCTTGTTCTCGTTTCAAGCTCATTCTCGACTATGGCATCTTATGAGAATCAGACTAAAAAGGCGATCTCAAATAAGTTTATAAAGGATTGCATGAATGAATTTCTGCGCCATAATCTTGAGATATACTTTATCGAAAAACCTGACGAAGCCGCAAAAATATGTGATCAGGTGCTGATAAATAAGCGCAGCCGAGAAAAAGCAGAGGTAAGCAGACTTGATCTTAAAAAGGCTCTTTCGGCAGGCAGCGACCTTGCAAATCAGGTACAAAAATTCAACGACTGCCGTTCAAAGGACGTGAGTATTCGCGAATTGTATATCGTTGAGGGCGATTCTGCGCTCGGTTCTGTAAAAATGGCACGCAACGCGGAATTTCAGGCGGTCATACCTATACGCGGAAAGATTCTGAACTGTCTTAAAGCGGATTACGCCAAAATTTTCAAAAGTGAAATAATAACGGATCTTATAAAGGTGCTCGGCTGCGGAGTTGAGGTCACGGGCGTTAAAACCAAGGCAAGCAAAAATCTTTCTAATTTCAATATAAACGGACTGCGTTGGAATAAAATTATAATTTGTACTGATGCGGATTATGACGGCTTCCAGATACGCACGCTTGTGCTGACAATGCTTTACCGACTGACGCCGACACTTATAAACGAGGGCTATGTGTATATTGCCGAATCGCCGCTTTTTGAAATAACCGTCAAGGAAAAGAACGGTAAGGAAAAGGCGTATTTTGCTTATGATGAAGCTGAAAAAAATCAGATACTGAAAATGATAGGCGATAAAAAATATACGCTCCAGCGGTCAAAAGGACTTGGCGAAAACGAAGCGGAAATGATGAGCCTTACGACAATGAATCCGCAGACGCGCAGGCTGATAAAGGTTAATCCTGCCGACGCCGAACAGACGGCGTATATGTTCGATATGCTGCTTGGCGACGATCTTCAGGGCAGGAAGGATCATATATCGCAATACGGTCATGATTATCTTGATATGGCGGATATAAGCTGACCGTTTGAGATAAGGTCGGCAGGGAGTTTCGCGGCGCGGTCAAGACCGCGATCATCAGGGAGGTAATCGGTATGAATATCGGGCGGCTGCCGATACTGTTTTTAGTGTTGGCGGCAATAATGATCGCTATTTCGGCGATAGTTACGGTGTATCTTATAAAATATCTAAGGTCGGATAAATTCACCGAGGACAGCGCGGAACAGGCTGCGGCGCAACTGAAAAAACTGCGTAATTCGCTAATTGCCTGCTACGCCCTCGCCGCCGCACTTATCACAGCCGCAGCGGTGATAAAACTAATATCCGGGCGGGGCTGAAGTAGGTTTGGCTGTTTTACGTTTTTTTGTAATGCGTTCGTTTATTTTGAAAAAATTTATTTTTATAAGTTTAGGATAACACGTTTTCAGACTGATTTTACAAGGCGTATCGCGTTTGAGGAAAATTGAATTTTTAAAAATTTTTGCGGAGAGTAAAAATTTTTTGCCGATATAAAATTTATTTTTAAAAATACGTTGGATAGAGCTATGGGAACAAACGTCCGATAGAGTGCTCCGACCACTCCACTTTGAGCTACTTATGTCAATCATCAAAGTATTAGCGCATGACAAAGAGAGTCTATCCGATAAAGGTCACAAAGTAAAAGGCGCGACAGCAATGTGTTAGCTCAAAACACCACGAGCGACGGCACGGAGCGACCCCGCGTACTAAAAAAAAGGAGGATTTATGGGTAGGAAAAGGAAGAATGATGAGGGTAAGAATAGGAGTAAAAAGGAGAAGTTTCCTGACGCTTATATAGCGGGTGCGGGAACGATTGCGGAAGAACCGATAACAGAAACGCTTGAAAAAAATTATATGCCGTATGCCATGAGCGTTATAGTTTCGCGTGCATTTCCCGAAATAGACGGTTTTAAACCCTCTCATAGAAAAATACTTTATACGATGTATAAAATGGGTCTGCTGACAGGTGCAAGGACAAAATCGGCAAATATTGTCGGACAGACCATGAAGCTTAATCCGCACGGCGATCAGGCTATTTATGAAACTATGGTGCGTCTTGCACGCGGAAATGAAACGCTGCTGCACCCTTATGTTGATTCAAAGGGAAATTTTGGTAAGGCGTATTCACGCGATATGTCATTTGCAGCGTCAAGATATACCGAAGCTAAGCTTACGCCGATATGCGCCGAGCTGTTTAACGATATTGACAAGGATACGGTGGATTTTGTTCCGAATTATGATAATGAAACTACCGAGCCTACGCTGCTGCCTGCCGCGTTTCCATCTATACTTGTAAATCTTAATATGGGTATAGGAGTATCCATGGCTTCAAGCGTATGCTCTTTCAATCTTAGCGAGGTATGTGAAACTGCTGTCGCGCTTATGAAAGACCCCTCTCATAACGCGCTTGAAACGCTTAAAGGACCTGATTTTGCAGGCGGCGGACTTATGCTTTATGACGAGGAGGCTCTTGATGCCGTATACAGAACGGGCAGAGGTCCTATAAAGCTGCGTGCTAAATATGAGTATGATAAAAAGAGCAACAGTATCGTCGTAACACAGATACCTGCTACAACGACTGCGGAGGCTATTATAGAAAAGATAAACGCGCTTATCAAAGCGGGTAAACTCAGAGAAATATCAAATGTGCGCGATGACACCGACCTTGACGGTCTTTCTATAACTATTGATCTGAAAAAGGGTACGGACTCGGAAAAGCTTATGCAAAAGCTTTTTAAAATGACACCGCTCGAAGATACCTATTCTTGTAATTTCAATATACTTGTCCACGGCTATCCCAAGGTAATGGGAGTATATGAGATACTGAACGAATGGATAGCCTTCCGCACAGAATGCGTCCGCCGCCGCACGCTGTTTGATCTTAATAAAAAATCCGAACGGCTGCACCTTTTAAAGGGACTTGAAAAGATCCTGCTCGATATTGACAAGGCGATAAAGATCGTAAGGGAAACGGAAGAGGAAGCAGACGTTGTACCTAATCTTATGATAGGCTTCGGTATAGACGAGGTACAAGCGGAGTATGTCGCGGAGATAAAGCTAAGACAGCTAAACCGCGAGTATATCCTGAAACGTACAAAGGATATAGACGAACTTAGCGAGGAGATAGAAAAACTCCGCGAACTTTCGCAAAGCGATAAAAAGATACGTCAGACAATATCCGCTGAACTTAAAGAAATAAGCAAAAAATACGGTCAGCCGCGCAGGACGGATTTTTATTACAAAACAGATGTTGTCGAGATCGACGAGGAAGAGGAGATACCCGATTTTTCATGTACGCTTTTCCTGACCGAAAGCGGATATTTCAAGAAGATCCTTCCAAATTCTTTAAGAATGTCTTCCGACCAAAAACTTAAAGAGGGCGATAATATATTTATGCAAAAGGAGGTAAACAACCGTTCGGAACTGCTTTTCTTTACAACGGGCGCGAACTGCTACAAAACGCGCGCAAGCGCGTTTGCCGAAACAAAAGCAAGTGCAATGGGCGATTATCTTCCTGCAAAATTAGGCTTTGAGGACGATGAAAATATAGTCTGCATGGTCGATACTGTAGATTACAGCGGGTATATGATATTTATTTACGCCAACGGCAAAGCGGCAAAAGTGCCGCTGTCGGCATATCAGACAAAGACAAACCGCAAAAAACTCACCGGAGCGCTGAGCCTTAAAGAAAATATAACCGCCGCAATATTTGTCGAGGAGGACGCGGATATATTGCTGCGTTCAACGGTAAACCGCGCTCTTGTTTTCAATACTGCGCTGCTTATGCCCAAAACCACCCGTTCGACAATAGGGGCAGCCGTAATGACTTTAAAGGGCAAAGCCAAACTTCTGAGCGCAAGAGCAATATCCGTTGAGGAAGCCGAAAATCTGAAAAAATACCGCTGCAAAAATATCCCTGCCGCGGGTTCTGCCGCAAAAGATCTTCCCGATCCCGAACAGATAAGTTTTTGAAAAAGATGAATAAAATATCTCAGCTTCACCTCACAAACCGAGATATATTGCAAAAATTGATTTTTATGTCGAAATGTTGAAAAAGTATTGACAAAAAATTATGAATATGATATACTTTTATTGTACAAAATATTCACGGTCGGCAGCCGTAAAAGATGAAAGGAAGTTTTTGTCATGTCTAAAATACCCTATAAGACGTATCTGTCTGAATCTGAGATGCCTACAAAATGGTATAATGTTCGCGCGGATATGAAAAATAAGCCTGCTCCGCTGTTAAATCCAGGCACTCTCCAGCCGATGACCGCACAGGAGCTTTCAGCTGTTTTTTGTGATGAGCTTATAAAACAGGAGTTGGATAACGATACGCCGTTTATCGACATTCCCGAAGAAATATGCGATTTTTATAAAATGTATCGCCCCTCTCCGCTCGTAAGGGCATATTGCCTTGAAAAAGCGCTCGATACTCCAGCAAAGATATATTATAAATTTGAGGGAAACAATACCTCGGGCAGCCATAAGCTCAACAGTGCGATCGCGCAGGCGTATTATGCCAAAAAGCAGGGACTTAAAGGAGTTACTACCGAAACAGGTGCAGGACAATGGGGTACCGCTTTGTCTATGGCGTGCGCATATCTCGGTCTTGACTGCAAGGTGTATATGGTAAAGGTCTCTTATGAGCAGAAGCCGTTCCGCCGTGAGGTGATGAGGACTTACGGCGCAAGCGTTACTCCCTCGCCGTCGGAAACCACCAACGTCGGCAAAAAAATACTTGCCGAACACCCCGGCACGACAGGCAGTCTCGGCTGCGCTATATCCGAAGCGGTCGAAGCGGCAACAACTACAGAGGGCTACAGATATGTTCTCGGATCGGTGCTTAATCAGGTGGTACTGCACCAGTCGATAATCGGTTTGGAGTCAAAACTTGCGTTTGATAAAATAGGCGAAAAGCCCGATGTTATAATCGGCTGTGCGGGCGGCGGCTCGAATCTCGGAGGATTGATAGCGCCGTTTATGGGCGAAAAGCTGCGCGGCGAAGCAGATTACAGGATAGTTGCCGTAGAGCCTGCTTCCTGTCCGAGCTTTACACGCGGCAAATTCGCGTATGATTTCTGCGACACGGGAATGGTATGCCCTCTTGCCAAAATGTATACGCTCGGAAGCGGATTTATCCCCTCGCCGAACCATGCGGGCGGACTTCGCTATCACGGTATGAGTTCGATACTTTCACAGCTTTATCATGACGGACTTATGGAAGCTGCATCGGTCGATCAGACAAGCGTATTTGCGGCGGCACAGCAATTTGCAAGAGTAGAGGGAATACTCCCCGCGCCCGAAAGCAGCCACGCTATAAGAGTAGCGATAGATGAAGCTCTGAAATGCAAGGAAACAGGCGAAGAAAAGACGATATTCTTCGGACTTACGGGAACAGGATATTTCGATATGGTGGCATATCAGAAATATAACGACGGAGAAATGAGCGATTATATTCCCACTGATGAGGATCTTGCGGTAGGATTTGCAGGACTTCCCAAGGTAGACAAATAAAAAAATATGATGAAAATTTGCAAATCATGCGGAAAAGAATATAAAGGGGATTATTGCGAACATTGCGGTTACGGCAACCCCGATCTGAAAACTAAGGCGGCGGATAAATATAAAAAAAGCACGACTCCCGTGCGGTTTATGACAGCCGAGCAAAAAGCGGAATATTACGAACAAAAAAAGCGCGAATACGCTGAACGCACTCAAAACGGGAAAAAACGCGATCCCAAACAGACCCGTATACTGATAGTGGCAGCCGTCGGAGTCGCAGTGCTTATTTTCGGGTCGCTCTTTGCGTCGGGCGTGCTCGGCTTTAACGAAGAGCCGGATATTATTGTTGAAAAATATCTTACCGCCATAGATCAGCGTGATTTTGATAATTATGTTTCCTGCTTTCCAAAGGAGATGAAGCGCGATTACGAAAAAGATCTTGCTGACACAGGCTTTACGGAAGAGGAGTATATGGAAGAATTCAATTCGGTTTTTATCGACGAATTCGGAGATAACTTCAAACTTGAATTTAACATTCTGCGTACCGATAAGCTTGAAGAATTCAGTCTTGACGGGTACAAACAGCAGTACGGTACTGTGCCTAAGGTCGAAGAAGCCTGCATAGTCGTTACGGACGTTACCTTTAAAGGCTCAAACGGCAGCGAGGTATACCGCATGGATTTTTATCTGGGCAAGGTAGGCAGACGCTGGAAGATATTTAATCTTCAATATGAGGCGGGCATTATCACCCCCGATATGGAGATAAACGATCCCGAAGCGGATCAAACCGAACAAGCTGATGATATGTCCGAGCAAAGCGATATTTAGGGGATATGCAATGATCCTGACTTAAAACGCTAATATATGATAGTTTTTCCTATGCGCTTTAATGCGCGATGTCATCAAGTGAGGAACGGCACAACAAATCGAATAAGACTAAAAACCGCTGGCATAGGATTTTGTCAGCGGTTTCTTTAACGGTGAAAGCATTTCACAGTTTTCTAACAAAAGTTGAGCATTTGTATTATTGGTTAAAGTAATGGGTTATTGAAATTTTTTCTGAAATGCGTTATTATATATTCAGCAGCTGCAATCAGATCTAAAGGCTTTTCCGTGACGGTAAATACTCTGAAACGCTTGATATATGGCTTGATGCGTATCACAAGCTGCCGAATGACATAAGGGTAAAAGAAAAGCTCATGTCAGCATATTACGATACGGATAAAATAAAATTTTGCAGAGAGATCGAGGAGCTTGGAAATGAAATTTTTGCGGAAAGCAATGACAGTTATTACAGGGGGGCAGGCAATAAGAGAAATGTCGGTCACTTATGCGGCTTGCGGAAATATTCCGCCTGCCGAAAAATGGGCGGGAAAAGCCGACATGATACATCATCATTTTGCGAGAGCTTATAGGCTTGCATTAAAGAGTACAGAAGTAAGCGAACACATTTAAGAAGTTATAGCGAATAAAACACTTTGTTAAACTCGTTTTTACAGCACGGCAAATTAGATATGCCGTGCTTTTTTGTTTAGGATAAAAGCAGGAAAGTGCCGAAATCATGTCCAAATGCTATTCTTTATTGATTGTTAATAATTTGTTTTAAAAATATCCTTGAAACAGGATAAATAGTATGGTATAATATATAAGCGTTAGGATATTTCATATATATATTTTCGCGGAGTGGAGCAGTTCGGTAGCTCGTCGGGCTCATAACCCGAAGGTCGTTGGTTCAAATCCAGCCTCCGCAACCATTGAAAAACCGTGTATTCAAGGCTTTTTGAGTACACGGTTTTTGTTATGTAAAAAAATATTTTTTGCGATTTTAGGTAACGCCTTTCCTATTGGATTCGAGCAGCAACTCATCTGCATTTTCACCAAATTTTATACGTTCAATTTATATAAACCGCCGTTTTTTTAATTGTGCTGACAAAGGCACAATTAGTTTTTGGACGGTTGACATTGTCGTTTTTATGGAGTATAATAAAATTATACACTACCGTTTGGTAAATTTGTAAAACAGCAAAATAAAAGCCCTGCTTTTTCAGCAGGGTCATGCACAACACTTGTGCGAACGGTTTTACCGAACGATTTGAAAAAATTTTTATTTGAACTCGTAGTGTAATTTTATAGGGTAGTAATCCTATAATTACATTATATCACATGATCGGAGGTTTGTCAAGTGTTTAATGAAAAAATTTTTCTCGGTCTCGATATCGGCACAAATTCAGTAGGGTGGGCAGTTACAGATGATAAATATGCTTTGAAAAAATTCCGTGGTAATAATATGTGGGGCGTACATCTGTTTGACGAGGCGCAACAGTCGGCGGACAGAAGAGCTTTTCGTACTGCCAGACGGCGTACAGCCAGACGGAAACAGAGGATAGAACTTCTTCGGGGATTTTTTGAAAAATCCGTTCTTGAAAAGGACAAGAATTTCTTTCTCAGACTGAAAGAAAGCGGTCTGCTGCCGGAGGACAGCGAACATCGCACCAAAAATATATTGTTTGACGATAAAGATCTTACCGATAAGGATTATTATGATAAATACCCGACGATCCACCATTTGATCTGCGAACTTATGGAAAGCAGTGAACCGCATGACGTAAGACTGGTCTATCTTGCGTGCGCATATATTCTGGCGCACAGAGGTCATTTTCTGTTCTCTGTGGATAAGAATAATGCCGAAAAGATCAGTGACTTTCAGCCTTTGCATAACGGATTTATAAATGCTCTGTCGAATATCTGCGGTGATGAACTGCCTTTTGACAGTCAGCCTGAAAAATTGTCGGCGATACTGAATTCCGATAGCTCCTTTACGATAAAAAACAAACAGCTGACAGAACTGTGGTTCGGCGGAAAAAAGCCGAAAAGCGATCTATGTGACAGTCTGCGGTTTGACAGCATGATAAAACTTCTTAGCGGCGGAACGGTCAAATTGTCCGATATGTTCATAAATGAAGGTTACAAGGAACTTGACAAGGACTCCGTATCCGTTTTGGCTGCGGACTTTGACGATACGCTGGACGGGCTTTACGGCACATTGGAGGACGACCAATGGGAGTTGCTGGATTCTATAAAGAAACTGAACGATCAGGCACTGCTTATCAGGTCGCTGGGAAAACATAGGTTTATTTCGCAAGCTAAGGCGGAGGTTTATGAGATTCACAAAGCAGATCTGCAAAAGCTTAAATACATCTGCAAAAAGTATCTTTCAAAACAGCAATACGATGAAATTTTCAAGGACGCCAAAATTGCTAATAATTACACGGCTTACATTAATAAAGGAGATAAGAGATGCGCTCAGGAGGACTTCTGCAAATTTACGGCGAAATACCTGAAAAACATACAGCCTGATGATCAGGACAAGCCTTTTACAGATGAGCTTATCGAAAAGTGCGATAACGTTAAACTTTGTCCAAAACAGGTTATCAGCGACAACAGAGTAATACCCTATCAGCTTTATTATGTCGAACTTAAAAAGATACTTGAAAACGCCTCTGCTTATCTTGATTTTTTAAATGAAAAAGACGAGTACGGCACTGTTTCCGATAAGATATTAAGCATTATGGAATTTCGTATACCTTATTATGTCGGACCTTTGGTAAGCAAGGATAAAAGCAGTTTTGCATGGATGAAAAGAAAGGCGAATGGCAGGATATATCCTTGGAACTATGAGGAAAAGATAGATCTTGATGAGACGGAAAATGAATTTATCAGAAAAATGACCTGCAAATGTACATATCTGGCAGGGGAAGATGTGTTGCCTAAAAATTCGCTGTTGTATTGCAAATTCAACGTGCTTAATGAGATAAATAATATCACCGTGGACGGCAGCAAAATTTCTGTAAGCGCAAAACAGACGATCTATAACGAGCTGTTTATGAAGAAGCAAAAAGTAACTGTTAAGGCTATTCAGAACTGCCTGAAAGCTTGCGGAGAGTTTAAAGACGGTCAGTCTGTCGGCGGCATAGACCAAACGATAAAATCATCTCTCAGGTCTTACCACGATCTGAAAAAGCTGATCAAGTCGGGAACGATAAGTGAGTCTGATGCCGAAGATATAATCGAAAGAATAACCGTCACCACCGATACCGTAAGACTTAAAAAATGGCTGAAGGATAAGTTCCCGCAGCTGAACGACAGCGATGTGAAATACTTGTCAGCCCTTAAATATAAGGATTACGGCAGGCTTTCAAGAAAACTTCTTGAAGAAATATTTGAGGTAGATCCCAAGACGGGAGAATTATGCTCGGAAAGGAATATTATTACTATTCTTTGGGAAACTAACGACAATCTTATGCAGGTACTCGGCTCAAAATACCAATTCGGAAGTTCTGTTGAAAAGTTCAATTCAGATTATTATTCCGACCCCGCTAACAGAAAAACCATTCCTGAAAGAATGGAAGAAATGTATATCCCGACAGCCGTAAGACGTTCTGTTACAAGAACTTTGGATATTGTAAAGGAAATAAAAAGCATTATCGGAAAAGATCCCGACAAGATCTTTATAGAGATGGCGAGGGACAATACGCATAAGGATAAGGGCAAAAGGACACATTCAAGGCGAGAGATGATCAAAGGTATGCTTGATTCGGCTAAAGACATGGCAGATAATGAACGAATTAAGGAATTGAATGAGCAGCTTGATTCCACTGACGATGGCAGATTGAGGAGCGAAAAATATTTTCTTTATTTTGTCCAACTCGGAAGATGCATGTATACCGGACATGCAATTGATTTTGACAGACTGGGAAGCGACAGCTATTATAATATTGATCATATTTATCCGCAGGCAAAAGTAAAGGACGACAGCCTTGAAAACAAAGTCCTTGTGGAATCCGCAGCAAATGGTGAAAAGAGAGATAACCTTGTTCCAAAGAAATTTCAGAATAAAATGCGCCCTTTCTGGAGCAGTCTTAAAGATAAAAAACTCATATCTGAAAAGAAATTTCAGCGGCTTACCCGAAGCACACCGTTTTCAGACGAAGAACTGGCAGGATTTATTGCAAGGCAGATAGTTGAAACAAGTCAATCGACAAAGGCTGCGGCGAATATAATAAAGGAAATTTGTCCGGAGTCGAAAATAGTTTATGTAAAAGCGGGTCTTGTCTCTGATTTTCGTCATGAAATGGATATGCTCAAATGCCGTGAGGTCAACGATCTTCACCATGCTAAAGACGCTTACCTTAATATTGTTATGGGAAATGTATACAACACGCAATTTACCGAAAATCCGCTTAATTTTATAAAAAGCGGCGAACAGTACTCCATGAAGATCTTCAAACGTTCTGCGAACGGAAAGGAAAGTGGACTTCTTACCCGTAAGGTAGAAAGGTACGGGAATGTTGCGTGGGATCCGGCGGTATCATTTGATATTGTCAGAAAAATGATGAGCAAAAACAGCATCAGATATGTAAGATACTGCTACAGGCGCAAAGGCGGACTGTTTGACCAGCAGCCGGTGAAAAAAAGCGAAGGACTTGTCGAAAGGAAAAAAGGACTTGATACTGCAAAATACGGCGGATATAACAAAACTACGGCATCATATTTTTCACTTGTAAAGTATGACAAGGCGGTGACTTTTATACCGGTGGAGCTTATGTATGCTCAAAAATATTCTTCCGACAGAGAATATGCAAAAAATTACGCTGCAAAACAATTATCCGACATATTGAACACGGAAATAGACAAAAGCAGAATAGAATTTCCGCTGGGTGACCGCCCTGTTAAAATTAACACACTGCTGGAAATAGACGGCTTAAGAATGAATATTGCCTGTAAAATATCAGGAGGTAAACAGCTTGGTGTTTCTTCTGCAGCTTCGCTCATACTCGATAAAAAGCATTACGACTATGCAAAAAAGATCAGTTCGTTTATGGAAAAGTATAAAAATGATAAGAGCCGATCGGCAGAGAACAGCGTCGGCATCAGCGCAGAAAATAATTTAGAACTGTTTGATATTCTTGTTGAAAAAATGCAGTCTGCGCCTTTTAATGTAAAACTTGGTGATACCGGCAAAAAAGTAAAGTCTAAAAGAGATAAATTTGAAGCGCTTTCTCTCACCGAGCAGACAGCAGCGCTTGCAAATGTAATATCTTTGCTGAAAACAGGCAGATCAGCAGGCTGCGATCTTAAATCTATAGGTGAAAGCGGAAATACTGGTGTGCTGACTATCAATTCAACTATTACAAAAATGAAAAACGTAGGTTATGTTTACATAATAGATCAATCGCCCACAGGACTTTTTGAAAAAAGATCGCAGGATCTTATGAAATTATGAGTTGGAGAACGGTTATTGTAACAAAAAGGGCAAAGCTTGATCTGAAAACAGGGTATCTTGTGATAAGAACGGAAGATGAAGTTAAGAGAATTTATCTCGACGAGTTATCTGTTCTTATCATAGAGAACCCCGCAGTTTCTATCACAGGGTGTCTTATTGCTGCTCTTAATGAGAAAAAAATAAAAGTGATTTTCTGCGATGAAAAACGCAGTCCGACCTGTGAACTGGTATCTTATTACGGCAGTCATGATACGGCTGACAGGATAAGAAAACAGATCAAATGGAATGACGATGTGAAGGTATGTATCTGGACGGAGATAGTTTCTGAAAAGATCAGGCAGCAATCAAATTTTTTAAAGGAAGCAGACAAACTTGCCGAGGCTCAGTTGCTTGACAGCTACCTGCTCCGAATGGAGATAGGCGATGCTTCCAATCGGGAGGGTCATGCGGCTAAAGTGTATTTTAACGCACTGTTTGGAATGAATTTTACCAGAAGCAAGGAATGTGTATCAAATGCCGCATTGAATTACGGATACGGCATACTGCTGTCGGCTTTCAACAGAGAGATCGTTTCCCACGGTTATATTACTCAGATAGGACTTTTTCACAATAATATGTTTAATCATTTCAATCTGTCATGCGATCTTATGGAACCGTTTCGTGTGCTTGTTGACAGGATAGTGTATAACGGCAGCTTCACAGAGTTTACAAGCAAAGAAAAACACCGTCTTGTGGATGTTCTTAACGAAACAGTGAAAATAAATAACACGCAGCAGTATGTCAGCAATGCAATAAAAATATATTGTCAGAGCGTTTTTGACGCTATAGGAGATAATGATATTTCAAAAATTAATTTTTATTCAATAGGAGAAAAAAGGTGAGTTATAGGTTTGTGAGGATAATTGTGTTTTTTGACCTGCCTGTGCTGACTGCCGAAAACAGGCGAAATTACAGCAGATTCCGTAAATATCTTATAAAAAACGGATTTCTTATGATGCAGGAATCAGTTTATTGCAGAATGGCTCTAAATCAGAATGTTGCAAACAATATCATAAGCAATATAAGATCCAATAAGCCTTCGGAGGGTCTGGTGCAGGTGCTGTCTATCACTGAAAAACAGTTTTCTAAAATGGAATTTATGACCGGAACTTATGAAAGCGATGTGGTGGACAGCGATGAAAGGTTGGTAATTATATGATGTTAGTATATCCGCCGTTAGGACTGACATCCGACATATGCTGCGATAAGGTTCTCGATATAGTTATAGAAGAACCGGAAATGTTTTACCGAATAGCGGACGATATTTACTGTCAGATAAACGGCAAGTCGGGAGAAGTTGTGATATCTGAAAACTATGTGCCGATACGGCTTGACAAAGAGGCAGATATTATTACGCAGTTTATACCGTTTACTTCAAACAGAAAGGATATTCTTTCTCATATTTATGGACAATTAAAAGAAAAATCGGTGAACGAACAGTTTTATAATTCCACACAGGAACTTTATGCACATATAGAAAAATATTTATATGATCTTACCGAAGACGAAGATATAGAAATGGATATCTGTCATCCCGAAGATATATCGGCTATCCTGAAAGCATTTGGGCTGCATATTGTGGAAACGGACAGAAAACCGGTTGAAAGATTGTTTGAATATATTCTTGCTTCACAAAAATATAAAAAGCGAACAGTTTTTGTAACAGTCGGACTGAGAAATTATATAAAAGACCAAGAAGCGGAAGATCTGTTCCGGAGCATACTACTTAACGGGATAACTCTTATATGTTTGGAAAATAAGGCTTCTGCCAGACTAAAAAACGAGTCACGCGTTATAATAGATAAAGATTTGTGTATAATATAGATGAAAAGACCAAAAAAGCCGTTGACATTTCGGCAAAATTGTGGTACAATAATATTGACCCTATAGGATCACACTGATGAGTAGTGTCATTATCTCAAAATTTGAGGTTTGAGAGTAGTGTAATTTTATAGGGTAGTAAAACCGCGTGACTTTTTAGCCGCTTCATACGCTTGTTTGAGAGTAGTGTAATTTTATAGGGTAGTAAAACCCGCTTCGCGGTTTATCTCGTCGTCCCAATGTTTGAGAGTAGTGTAATTTTATAGGGTAGTAAAACGAGTATATCAGCGACAGCGAGGTCGACTGGGTTTGAGAGTAGTGTAATTTTATAGGGTAGTAAAACCGATAGCAGAGGGTATCGACTGGCTCGGATGTTTGAGAGTAGTGTAATTTTATAGGGTAGTAAAACTTTCAATAAATACGAAGATAAGACTACCCAGTTTGAGAGTAGTGTAATTTTATAGGGTAGTAAAACGTAAAACATAATGCCGAAAAGGCTCGCAAAGTTTGAGAGTAGTGTAATTTTATAGGGTAGTAAAACATATTATCCACAGGCGATTATGGGATAGTTGTTTGAGAGTAGTGTAATTTTATAGGGTAGTAAAACAGAGTAATATTATTCGCGCTTAACTGATTTGTTTGAGAGTAGTGTAATTTTATAGGGTAGTAAAACTTTGCAAATGGAAAATAAAGCTATAATCACGTTTGAGAGTAGTGTAATTTTATAGGGTAGTAAAACCCATTACCTGACCGTTTGAGCCGTCTTCAGGTTTGAGAGTAGTGTAATTTTATAGGGTAGTAAAACTCGTGAATCTTGATAATGTTAGTAACATCAGTTTGAGAGTAGTGTAATTTTATAGGGTAGTAAAACGGATATTTTCATTGACCCGACGGCATGGAGTTTGAGAGTAGTGTAATTTTATAGGGTAGTAAAACCGGGCGCTTGAAGCGTTCAAAGATCAGATCGTTTGAGAGTAGTGTAATTTTATAGGGTAGTAAAACGCCTGCATTTCGCTTTTTCCGCTGTCCTGCGTTTGAGAGTAGTGTAATTTTATAGGGTAGTAAAACTTATAGCTTATGCTTGGCATTCGGGTTATTGTTTGAGAGTAGTGTAATTTTATAGGGTAGTAAAACCGAATCGCTTCGCGTTTGAGCAGATAACCGTTTGAGAGTAGTGTAATTTTATAGGGTAGTAAAACCTTGCTCCATTGCAGCCAACTCAGCAGGTCGTTTGAGAGTAGTGTAATTTTATAGGGTAGTAAAACTTTTGGGACGATTATTTTGAAAGAGGGAAGTTTGAGAGTAGTGTAATTTTATAGGGTAGTAAAACTGGGAAGACTGGACATACCTGACCGCTGTGTTTGAGAGTAGTGTAATTTTATAGGGTAGTAAAACGATAATTCGTTACTTGTCAATAGGTTTCAAGTTTGAGAGTAGTGTAATTTTATAGGGTAGTAAAACCCAGAAGCGCGACAGTATCTACAGTTAACTGTTTGAGAGTAGTGTAATTTTATAGGGTAGTAAAACCGAAGGACCAACACTCATAGACCGTACACTGTTTGAGAGTAGTGTAATTTTATAGGGTAGTAAAACTCAGAAAGGATGGTAAAAAATGACTAAACAGTTTGAGAGTAGTGTAATTTTATAGGGTAGTAAAACGCAGCTCCGCCCGCAAGGCTCTGTACTGTGTTTGAGAGTAGTGTAATTTTATAGGGTAGTAAAACGCGAACTGTACGGCGTCACGAAAACGTGCGGTTTGAGAGTAGTGTAATTTTATAGGGTAGTAAAACACAGCACTTCGATATAGTAACCCGACATCAGTTTGAGATTAGTGTAATTTTATAGGGTAGTAAAACTTGTCCCGCCTGCGGGTCTGCTCGTACCATGTTTGAGAGTAGTGTAATTTTATAGGGTAGTAAAACGTTTTTCAACGTCAAAAAGACTTATGCCCGGTTTGAGAGTAGTGTAATTTTATAGGGTAGTAAAACTGTTTCGGTGTCCATTCGCGCGCCAAGCGGGTTTGAGAGCAGTGTAATTTCATAAGGTAGTAAAAGAAATTATTCATGAGAACGGCGGACTTATCATTGATGACGGGAAGCGGATTTTTTATTGTAAATAATTATAAGCGTGAACACAGACTTGTTTTAGCAATGGGTCTGTGTTCTTTTTTTATAAAATCTAAAATTTATTTGCATATCTGTTTCGATTTGCAAATCAAGATGTATTTTAAAATCTAATTTTAACGAATAATTACGGGAAAATATTGAAAATATCGCTTTGATATGGTATAATTAAAAAAATATTAAAATTAAGTGAGGGAACTTTTATGACTGATAAGGAATATAAAACGGCGGCTAAGGAATTTTCGGAGCGTTGGAAAGGCAAGGGTTATGAAAAGGGTGAATCGCAGAAATTCTGGATAGATCTGCTTACAAAGGTTTACGGTGTGGATAACATTGCGGAATTTATCAGCTTTGAGGATCAGGTACATCTTGACCATGCGAGCTTTATTGACGGTTTTATTCCGTCCACACACGTCATGATAGAGCAAAAAAGTATCGATAAGGATCTGCGAAAGCCTATAAAGCAATCGGACGGGAACTTTCTGACGCCGTTTCAGCAGGCAAAACGTTATTCTGTCGAATTGCCTTATGATGACAGACCTCGTTGGATCGTCACCTGCAATTTTCAGGAATTTCTTGTTTATGATATGAATAAACCAAACGGCGAGCCTGAACAGATCCTGCTCAAAGATCTGCCGAAGGAATATTATCGCTTAAAATTTCTTGTAGATACGGGCGATAAAAATATACAAAAGGAAATGGAGGTCTCTTTGCAGGCGGGCGAGCTTGTGGGAAGGCTTTACAACGCCATATTGAAGCAGTATAGAGATCCAGACGATCCCGATTCGCTCAAAAGTCTTAATATGCTTTGTGTACGGCTGGTATTTTGTTTGTATGCCGAGGACGCCGGCATTTTTGGCAGGCACAATATGTTTCACGACTATCTGCAAAATTTTGAATTAAAAAATGTCCGCAAGGGACTGATCGAGCTTTTTAAAGTACTTGATACAAAGGACGCCGAGCGTGACCCTTATGATGAATCGCCAGTATCGGAATTTCCTTATGTAAACGGCGGATTGTTTGCAGATGAGAATATCGAGATACCGAATTTTAACGAGGAGATCGTCGATCTTCTGCTCAATAACGCAAGCAGGGATTTTGACTGGAGCGAAATTTCCCCGACGATTTTCGGTGCGGTTTTTGAAAGTACATTGAACCCCGAAACACGGCGCAGCGGCGGTATGCACTACACGTCGATAGAAAATATCCACAAGGTGATCGACCCGCTTTTTCTTGACGATCTGAAAAATGAACTTGACGAGATCAAGGCATACAAACAGACAAAGATCCGCAATGCCAAGCTTACGGAGTTTCAGAACAAGCTGGCGTCGCTGAAATTTCTCGATCCCGCCTGCGGAAGCGGAAATTTTCTTACAGAGACATACATATCTCTGCGGCGGCTTGAAAATGAAGCCATAAAAATGCGTCAGACGAACGGGCAGATCGAGTTTGACACAGGCGAAATAATAAAGGTCTCGATAGGTCAGTTTTACGGCATAGAAATAAACGATTTTGCGGTATCGGTCGCAAAGACCGCTTTGTGGATAGCGGAATCGCAGATGATGCATGAAACGGAAGAGATCGTGCATACGAGTCTTGATTTTCTGCCGCTCAAATCCTATGCAAATATTGTCGAAGGCAACGCTTTGCGTGTTGACTGGGAAAGTGTTGTGCCCAAAAGCGAACTTTCTTATATTATGGGAAATCCGCCGTTTGTGGGGCTATCATTAAGAAATAATTTTCAACAAGATGATATGGAATATGTTTTTCAAGACAACACAAGAGCCGGACGATTAGATTATGTTGCTGCTTGGTATAGGAAAGCGGCAGATTATATTGATAAAACAAAAATAGAGTGTGCTTTTGTTTCTACAAATTCAATTACACAAGGCGAACAAGTTCCAATTCTTTGGGAAGAATTATTTTTAAAATATAAAATTAGTATTAATTTTGCATATTCAACTTTTATATGGATAAATGAAGCAAAATTAAAAGCTTCTGTTCATTGCGTAATAATAGGGTTTTCGCAAATTCCAAGAAAAATTAAAATGATTTATGAAAATGGTCAAAGCAAAGCAGTTGAAAATATTAATGGTTATTTAGTAGCCGCTGATAATGTTTTCATAAGTTTAAGAGGAAAAACACCTCCAAATTTGCCTAAATTAACACAAGGCAACAAGCCATGGGACGGTGGATATTTGATTTTGTCAGAAAATGAAAGGAATGATTTAATCAATAAATATCCAATATGTAATGAGTTTATAAAATTATTTATTGGTTCAAAAGAATTTATTAATAATAAGAAACGTTATTGCTTGTGGCTTAAAGATGTTTCACCAACTAAATTTCGTACAATACAAGAAATTAAAGAAAGACTAAATAATGTAGCAGAAGTGAGAAGAAATACAAAAACTGTTGCTGTACAAAAGCAAGCAGATACACCATATCTATTTTCACAAATTAGACAGCCTAATTCAGATTATATTCTTATACCAGAAACATCATCAGAAAATAGAAGGTACATTCCAATGGGATTTATGAATAAAGAAGTAATAGTTAGCAATTCTACTCTTGTAGCTGAAAATGTAACATTGTTTCATTTTGGTGTTCTTACATCAAATGTACATATGGCTTGGATGAGGACAGTTTGTGGAAGATTAAAAAGTGATTACAGATATTCTCCGGCAGTCTACAACAATTTCCCATGGTGTACTCCCACACCGGAACAAAAGGCAAGGATAGAGCAAACGGCGCAGGGTATCTTGGACGCCCGCGCGAAATATCCCGACTGCTCACTCGCCGATCTTTATGATGAGGTCACTATGCCGCCCGAACTTCGCAAGGCTCACCAGCTTAACGACAAGGCTGTTATGCAGGCTTACGGGTTTGATTATAAAAACATGACCGAAAGCGAATGCGTAGCGGAGCTGATGAAGATGTATCAGAGATTGTGCGGGGATATCAATAATTAAAATGTCGGATAGGGAAGCAGTGTTTTCGCTTTTTTTGTCATTGATGATCTATCAATTCATGCGTAAAAAGATGTATTTCATTAATAAATTTTAAAAAAATGTAAAAAGCACTCAGAAATAACCAAAATGAAAACCTGATATGTTATAATATATATAAGGAGGAGTTCAGATGGGATTTGTTTTTCTTTGCATTGTAATTTACCTGCTGAACAAACCGGGTCTGGATATAATTTTTGAAATATTTTTTGGAAGAAAAAATTTTTGGAGGTAATATTATGTCATTTAAAATTGAAAATGGAGTATTGGTAAAGTACACAGAAGAACCGGGAGTTACTGATGTGGTCATTCCTGATGGGGTTACAAGTATTGGAGACAAGGCTTTTATTTATTGCCACAGTATCACAAGCATAAACATTCCCGACGGTGTTACAAGCATTGGATATTATGCTTTTTACGGCTGCTTTAGCCTTAAAAGCATAAACATTCCCGACGGTGTGACTGACATTGGATACAATGCTTTTGAACGCTGCTTTAGCCTTAAAAGCATAAACATTCCCGACAGTGTCACTTACATTGGATCCAGGGCTTTTTATGACTGCAACAGACTCACAAGCATAACCATTCCCGATGGAGTTACAAGTATTGCAGACAAGACTTTTTACAACTGCAAAAACCTTACAAGCATCAACATTCCCGACAGTGTCACTAAGATTGTATTTGGGGCTTTTTACAACTGTGAAAGCCTAACAAGCATAAACATTCCCAACGGTGTTACAAGCATTTGGAACGAGACTTTTTACGGCTGCAAAAGCTTGACAAGCATAACCATTCCGGATGGAGTTACAAGTACTTGTAACTGATTTAGGGAAGTGAGGTTCACAGAAACTTTACAAATTTTAGTGTGGGCAGGTTAGCT